>CAXSDM010000022.1:0-2882 GCA_964235575.1 uncultured Acidobacteriaceae bacterium
GTGCTAGCGAAGAGAAAACAAAAATCTTCTAGGATGTCTAAGACAAAGTTGTATGTTGTTGCTGATTGATGGATGACTTATTCAGAGAGTGATTGTTTCGAGTAGTCACGTCCGCGACCAAGGAATCGCGTCCCGTGCATTTCAAGAACGAGAAGATCCTAATGACACGCACGTTTCGGACCACGTTTTTCCTAATTTGTTTCCTGCTCCTCGCAGTATCCGGCATTGCCCAGAATCTTTCCGTGACCTACGGGTCGAAGAGTGTGCAGACGCTCTCCTTTGGCAGCACGGTGCTTGAAGATGTGGGGGCGAACTCCGCAGACCTCTTCCACATCTGGCACATGCGTTCCACCGACCTTCAGGGAAACGTCGTCAGCAGCGGCGAGTATGGGTGGGGTGAATCGAATAACGGCGAGTCGTGGAATGCGAGCACGAATACGGAGACGTATACCTTTTCTTGGGGAAGTATCGCAACCCAGTTTGTGCAGAGCGGCAACACACTGAACCTGATTGTCACGGAAACGAACAACGCGGGTTCGGGAATCATCTTTGACGGTGCTGAGATTTACCCGTTCGCGCTGCACTTTCCCCAAGACCCCACGGGGTTTTCCGGATACACGCAATATGTCATCACGACCCTTGAACCGGGTGTCAGTGCGGCGGATTTTGGGACAGGCGTCGTCACCTCCGTGATTCCGAACGAGGCCGTTCCGCTGTATGGAGGCTGGAAGTCGGCCGGAACTAACACCTACACGCCGCTGATGACGAGCACGGCACCGGACGGCCTGGCCACCTTTCTGCCGAGCAACAACGTGCCGGTGCAGCCAGGTAGCAGCTTCACGTATACCGTATCGTTACGCTTTACACCTGAAGGTTCTTCCGCCTCTGCCGCGGACGCGTATGCGAGCTTCGCTTCCACGTATCCGAGCCAGATGACCTGGACGGATAAACGGATCATCGGTACCGCGTACCTGGCGAGTTCTCCGGCGGGCACCGGCGACATCACCCAGCCCGGCGGGTATCCTACCAACCCGCGCCGCTACTTCAACGACCCTTCCGTCGACATCACGACGCCCGCGGGACTCACGGCTTTCCAGGATCGTATGCTGGCGCAGGCTACTGCGAACTCTGCTCATTCCGCGTCGCTCAACGCGCAAGGAGTGATTACGTGGGACATCGAAGGGGAGCAATATCCACAGACGACCAGCTATGTCTGCTCGCCGGATCAGATCGCCGCGGTGGCTCCCGAGATGGAAAGCACCATCCTTGACGTGAACTCGCCTTACTTCGGCCAGAAGCTGGATGATGTCTATTTCAAGATCATGACCAATGCCGGTCTGCGAGTTGGCCTCTGCCTTCGCCCGCAGGCCTTTACTCTCGGTACGAACGGCACCGCCAGCCAGGTGTATCTCACGGGGAACAGCGCGATTATTGCGAATCTAGAAGCCAAGGCGCGGTACGCCAACACGCGCTGGGGCGCCACTCTGTTCTATGTCGACTCGACGGTGGACGTGAACGGCGGGACGCTCGATCCGGCTATCTTCCAGCAGTTGATTACCGACCTCCCGGCGTTCCTCTTTATTCCGGAGGAGAGCACGCCGCGCTACTACGCTTACAGCGCTCCCTTCTACTCGTTTATCTTTCATACGACGACGGGAACCCCGGCTTCCACCTATCTGTTTTATCCGAATGCCTTCGGCGCAAATCTTGTCAATGACGTTTCGGCGAGCACGCTTGCCACCTATCAGCCGCAACTTACTCAGGCGGTGAAGGCGGGCGATCTCCTGATGGGGCATGCCGATTACTGGCAGGCCAATGATCCTACGATTGTCGCGATTTACCAGGCTGCCGGCGTGACGGGTCCAACGACGACCCAAAGCACGCCTGTGCTTAGCTGGTCCGCGCCGGCCGCAATCGCTTACGGGACGGCTCTCTCGACGACGCAGCTGGACGCCGTGGCGAACGTTGCCGGCACATTTACCTACACTCCGGCCGCGGGCACGGTGCCTGCCGCCGGTACACAGACGCTGCTCGCCACGTTTACGCCGGCCAACACGACGGCGTACAAGAGCGCCACGGCATCGGTCCCGCTTGGCGTTACGCAGGCGACCCCGAGGGTTACATGGTCTACGCCTGCCAGCATGACTTATGGCAGCGCTCTTGGGAGCGCACAGTTGAACGCGGCGGCAACGGTCGCTGGCACCTTCACCTACTCGCCGGTCGCCGGGACAGTTCTTGCGGCGGGGAGCCAGAGCCTGTCAGCTACGTTTACTCCGGCCGATGCCATCGACTACAAAGCGGTCACGGTGACGACCAGCCTTGCGGTCGCGCCGGCCGTTGCTGCCATCACCTGGGCCAGCCCGGCAGCGGTTTCGTTCGGCACAGCGTTGAGCGCAACGCAGCTGAATGCAGCCTCTTCCGTCGCGGGTAGCTTCGTGTACAGTCCTGCTCTTGGCACGATCTTGGGGGCAGGTACGCACTCTCTTACCGCTACGTTCAAACCTGCTTTGTCAGCAGACTACTTGACGAGCACCTCCGCAGTTTCACTCGTGGTTGCTCCTGTGCTCCCGACGATCGTTTTTCAGGTCGCGAGTCATCGTGTTACGGATGCGCCGTTCGTAGTGGCTGCCAGTTCGAACTCCGCGGGAGCAATCACCTACTCCGTTGTCAGTGGCGCGGTGACGATTTCAGGCTCCACGGTGACCCTTACCGGTACGGGTACGGTGGTTCTTCGTGCAAGCGAGGCGGCCAGCGGCAATTATCTTGCAGCAACCAAGATTGTGTCCTTTCCCGTGACACGCCGCTAACGTCTTCAGCAAATACTTGATGCTGTGCAGTCGTCAAGACAAGAAAACTACGGAGATTCTGGCTTCGCCAGAAGG
>CAXSDM010000022.1:2982-4832 GCA_964235575.1 uncultured Acidobacteriaceae bacterium
CGGGAAGGGCTTCTTTCAAAAAGTGTCATCAGGCATTCTGACATGCGGTAATAGGCACACACCGTACCCAAGGTATCGGAGCAAAACAGACTGTTTCCCTTGCCGAAGAGCCGTTGCCACTGGATGCGACGAACAGCCTTATGGATCGCTCTTGCATCGCCTCGCATCTGCTCCGCGGTCTCCATATAGACTTCAGAGTTCGAATGCGTGGCGTGGGACGCAAGGGCAATGAGCAGATGGGCGTTTGCCTGCATGCGCTTGAGACCGTTCCAGCCCCCGATCATCGTCCAGACTTCGTCGGGTTCAAAGGCAAGATGGGAATCGCACTCCAGAGCGGCCAAGGTAATTCCCTCAATGTTGACCGTGCTCACTTCGCTCAACAGCTCGCCCCAGGTCTTCCGGGCGAACTGAAACTTTCTGAGCTCCTCTCGACACAGAGCCAAGACAAGCAGGGAAGCGATGAGAATGAGAACGTACAGAGCCATAGGATTCCTCAACTAGCAGACCGAGCTCGCGACGCACCGGAGATCTCGCGAAGTTTCGCCAAATCCATCATATCGTTGTCAGAATCGTCTTCGAACCTGACTACTGCGAAAGTGGTAGGAGATCTCGAGATAAGAGGCTCTCGTTGCGGTCTCGAGATCTACAGAAAGAGATAGGGATGTCCGGAGCGAGCTATTTCGCTCTCTTGAGTATGGTCAAATCACGTCGGACCTGCCGATGCAAGGTTAGGATGTACTCGTCCAGTTCGGGAGATGCCGGGGCCTCTTCTTCTGACTTCCAGAAGGACACAACCCAGAATAACAAGACTCCCAGATAGACATACATCCGGACTTGATCGAAAAGGAAGAACTCTTTTCGCCAGCCGGTAGCAAAATGCGCAACATCTCCGATGACTGCGATGACGGCCCAGGCTGCCAAGCCTGCCCCCAGGGTCATCACGTGGCTCCGCCAGCGAAGTCCCAATCGATTCGCGGCAGCGGACACCGAGACGAAGAGCTCGCATGTGAGCAAAGACGTGAACAACGTTGCTCTAAACTCCCACAGGTCGAGTCCTTTGACTGCGGGCGGCGAAAGTACAAAACAGAGTCCGGCGGCCAGCAGTGTTCCGGTTGTGGACCAGAGAACAAGGTCTCTTCGCGCAGCTCGGACCCATGTTCCGGTAGAACGAAAGACGTGGCGTGCGATTTCGAAAACCAGGGCCACCTGAAACGCGTAGTCGCCTAATGCCAGGATCCAGTAGCCCAGGAAATAGGTGTGATGACTGCCATACCGGGAGATCAGAAAGAGGGCCAGGCTTACCGCGACTTGGTAGGCAATCATGGAGGTGAAGATGGGGAAAGTACGCCAACGAGAACGTCCGAACAAGACGGCAAGCAGGGCGACGTGGCCAAGAGAGCCCGCCGCCCAAAGAATATTCTCTAAAATTGGTGCGCTCATTGTGGATCAACCATCCTCATCGCCACACTCAAGAGGTAGGTAAAAGTGTACGGTCAAAGACCGAGATAAGCAAAAGCCGCGTCCACGATGTCCTGGAGCATGGGCCAGCCGGAGAGAGCAGAGTGCGGCTTCGGGTTTGTGCCCATGGTTTCGGCTTGGAGAGTCGGTGCCGCTGCGAGGGTCATGACAGCGATGAGGGCGAAGGCGCGAAAGCGGTTCTGCATGAAGGCTCCTGAGCGCGAATGGCGCTGTCTGGAACCTAAGTGGTCGCGCCCGAGGAGAACATTCCACCTCCGCTTGCAGGTTCTCCCACAATCGATATGGAGATGACCCAATCCAATATTGCTCCTGTGGAGTGGACCGCCGCCTTGCGACGCACGCGGGAGAAGCTTACGCCAGCTGCTCAGACG
>CAXSDM010000022.1:4932-29214 GCA_964235575.1 uncultured Acidobacteriaceae bacterium
AGCGCGTCCTGATTGCTGAACGGATGCAGCGCGAGCGCGCCGCACGGGATGGAGAACTGTGGCAAACCACGGCGGAGTGCTGGCAACCACAGTCGTGGGTCGATAACTCGTGGGATGATCTTATGGGGAGTTACTTTCCAAATGAGAAAGGTTGTATGGAATGAGTGGTCCTGGTTCTGAAGTTAGATTGTCCACGGACAATCTCGTCAAGCTGAAAGCTAGCATCCGTACACCGACCTACGACAGAGCGGCTTTGGTCCAGAGCACCGTGCACCTTGGTGTCGGCGGATTCCATCGCGCGCATCAGGCAGTGTACCTCGACGATCTACTGAGCTTTCCGGACACGGAGAGATGGGGTGAGTGCGGTTTTGGGGTCTTACCCTCGGACATCCGCATGCGAGATGCCCTGAAGGGGCAGGACTATCTTTATACAGTGGTCGAGAGAAGCTCAGAGAAGCAGGAAGCTCGTGTCATTGGTTCGATGACGGACTACGTGTACGCGCCGGAATCATGTGAAGCGGCAATCGAAAAGCTGGCCTCCCCGGATACCAGGATCGTTTCGCTTACGATTACCGAGGGCGGCTACTTTATCGATGAGGGGACGGGTGAATTTACGGCCGGTCATCCGGATATTCAGCACGATATACGGCACCCGGAACAACCCGTGACTTCCATGGGCTATTTTACCGCCGCGCTCGACCGCCGCCGCGTCCGCGGCTTAGCACCCTTTACAGTCATGTCCTGCGACAACGTGCAAGGGAATGGCCATGTGGTCAGAAAAGTTCTGCTGGAACTTGCAGGCTTCCAAAATCCTACGCTGGAACGGTGGATTGCAGCACACGTGGCTTTCCCCAACAGCATGGTGGATCGCATCACGCCAGCTACTACGGATGCGGACCGAGCTTCCATCAAGGAGATCTTCGGCTTGGAAGACGCGTGGCCGGTCGTGACGGAGCCGTTTATTCAATGGGTCGTCGAAGACACTTTTTGCAACGGAAGACCGGCCTGGGAGAGAGTTGGAGCGCAGCTCGTCACCGATGTCGCACCGTATGAACTGATGAAGATGCGGCTGCTGAACGGGAGCCATCTTGCCATGGGGTATCTCGGTGCGCTGGCCGGTTACACCTACGTTCACGAGGTGATGCAAGACCCACTTTTCACGGAGTTCATTGAGGCGTTCATGGAAGAAGTAACGCCGGTCGTTCCGATTATTCCGGGCGTCTCCATTGCCGACTATAAAAAGGTACTTATCGAGCGATTTTCAAACCCTACCATCATGGATCAAGTGACCCGCATCTGCTCCGAGGGGTCGGCCAAGATGCCGAAGTGGGTGCTCCCTTCAATTGTGGAGTTAGAAGAGAAGGATGGCTCCGTGGAACTGCTGAGCGTCGTGGTTGCGAGCTGGATCCACTATTTGAAACTGGGAGTGGATGAGCGCGGGAAAGCGCTCGACATTGTCGATGCGCGAGCCAAAGAGTTGACTGGCGTCGCGAAGACAATAGGGACGGATCCCAGACCGATGCTTGCGATCCAGTCGATCTTCGGACAGAGATTAGCATCAAGTACAAATTTCGTCAGTAAGGTGAAAAAGGCGCTGCAAAGGTTGGACGCGCAGGGCGCCACGGGAACCATGCGGCAGTATCTGATGGACATCGCATCGATGCAGAATAGCCGCAAAATCTAACCTATTTGGTCCGTTCTAAGTAAGAAGATGCAGGAAGGAAGATAACCCGTGAATCCATCGTCTCACTGGAGCAAGAAGTTAGGGATGCACCCTCAACTTATGATCGGCTACCTGGGTCTGTTGCTGTTCATGATCGGCGATGGCGTTGAATCCGGGTATCTTTCCCCGCTGCTGTACGACATGCATTTCAGCCAATCCCAAATTGCGCTTGTTTTCAGTCTTTACGGTGCGACCGCAGCACTTGCCGCCTGGCTTAGCGGAACATTGTCGGACTTGTTTGGCGCAAAAAAGGTCATGTGGGCGGGACTGCTAATTTGGCTTGGCTTCGAGATACCATTCTTGTTGGCAGGCGTGGCTCACGCGAATTATCCCGTGATCTTGACCTGTTACATGCTGCGAGGACTGGGCTATCCACTCTTCGCCTTTGGCTTTCTTGTCTGGATCACAAAGGTGACCCCGCAATGGTATATGGCAACGGCGGTGGGATGGTTCTGGTTTGCCCGGACCGGAGGATTGCCGACTCTGGGTTCGCTGTTTGCCAGTTACTCGGTTCCTCATTTTGGGGCTTATCCGTCGCTTTGGCTATCGACGATCTTTGTTGCGATCGGAGGGCTGATCGCTTTGCTTGGCGTGCGGGAGTCTCACGGTGCAGTGGGGGTGAGAGATCCTGGCAAGCATCCGTTTTCCGTCCTTGTCTCCAGCTTGTCTATCGTGTGGAGAAAGCCCAAAGTAGGTCTAGGTGGGATCGTGGCTATTGTCACAACTACTTCCGAGTTCGGCTTTCTACTTTTTCTGCCGATTTATTATGTGCATACTGTCGGGTTTACCTTGCCACAATGGTTACAGATCCTAAGTATTATGTTTGCGACAAACGTGATCTTCAATCTGATCTGGGGATATGTTGGTGACAGGATTGGATGGCGCGTTGTTGTCACGGTAGTTGGGGCTTGCGGTTGCGCGGTAACTTCGCTGGGGCTGTTCTACATTCCGCATATCTTCGGCGCAAATTTTCTCTTCGTAGCACTGGCGGCGATGGCTTATGGCGCTGCTCTGGCTGGATTTGTGCCGCTTGGGGCAATTATGGCGATGCTTGCTCCTGAATCGCGGGGCGCCGCAATCTCCATTTATAACCTGGGATCGGGAATTAGTATCTGGCTCGGTCCGGCCCTCGCAGGAGTGTTTCTTCCAAGGGTAGGTGTTGCCGGAGTGATGTGGATCTTCGCAGGTATGTATTTCATTGCGGCTGTGATCGCCTTTACCTTAAAAACTCCAGCGGGGCAGGCACATGTTGACTTACCGGAGGATGCTGCGCAAGGCTACTTGCCGGAAGCACTCGCCGCACGGGAGAAGATGAATGTTTCTGGGGGTTGATTGCGGAACGCAAGGAACGAAAGCCATTCTGATGGACGAGGCGGGGGTGATCCATGGGAATGGTCATGCTTCTCATCGCTTGATCGAGAAGCCGAATGGCGCGAGGGAGCAGGAGCCATCGTGGTGGATCGAGGCGATGGTGCTTTCAGTTCGTGCTGCGTTCGCCGAAGCCAACGTGGATGCGGGTGCGGTGAAGGCCATCGGAATTTCCGGCCAGCAGCATGGCCTTGTCGTTCTCGATGCCGAGATGCAAAGTATCCGTGCGTCCAAGCTTTGGAACGATACAGAGACTTCTGCGCAGAATGCGGAGATAGTTGAACGTCTTGGCGGTGCGTTTGCCTGCTTCGATCGCTTTGGCATTGTGCCGCTTACTGGATATACCATTTCGAAGCTTTTATGGTTGCGGCAGAAGGAGCCAGAGCACTTTGCCCGTATCCGTCATATTCTTCTGCCGCATGAATATTTGAATTACTGGCTTACTGGATCGCTTGCCGCGGAGTTCGGCGATGCTTCGGGAACGGGTTACTTTGATGTTCGGCGGCGTATGTGGGCCGAGGAACCCCTGGCAGCCATCGACGGCGGTACCGGCTTTCTGCGTAAAGCTCTTCCTCCCTTGATCGCTGCCGATGATGTTGTAGGATCGCTTCGTCCGGAGGCGGCAACAGCTCTTGGTCTTTCCCGTGAATGCCTGGTTTCCGCAGGCGGCGGAGACAATATGATGGGCGCGATCGGCACCGGCAACGTGCGTGAAGGAGTCGTCACCATCAGCCTGGGCACCTCATCGACTGTCTACGCCTTCAGCGAAAAGCCTGTGGGAGACCGGCTCGGCCGCATCGCCCCGTTCTGCTCTTCAAGCGGCGGCTGGCTGCCTCTGGTCTGCACCATGAACTCGACCAATGTGACGGCCTGCATGCTCAACGTTGTGGGCCGCGACGTTTCCTATGTCTCGGAGGCGCTCGCAGCGACGCGCCCCGGAGCCGATGGGATCACCTTCCTTCCGTATCTCAACGGGGAGCGCACGCCGGATCTTCCCAATGCTCAAGGGAGCCTATTTGGACTTACGGCGAATAATCTTACGTCCGCAAACATGATGCGTGCGACGGTAGAGGGTGTGACGTATGGTGTGCTGGCTGGGCTTAACCTTATCCTCCAACACCGTCAAGCGGAACAGATCCTGCTTATCGGCGGCGGGGCCAGGAGTCAGGGCTGGCGTCAGTTGATCGCGGATGCGACGGGAAGTCTGATCCAGGTCCCTAGGGCTGCGGAGTCGGGCTGCGTCGGCGCCGCCATGCAGGCTATGTGGGCGTGGAAGAAACATCGTGGCGATCCGGAACTGTTGGTGGAAATTGCGAAGCGATGCAGCGCAGTGGACCCGGCGCGGACAGAGATTCCGAATGCTGCCAATCGACCGCTATATGAACAAGCAATCTCCGTTTACGCAGAGCGATTGAAGCAGCAGTATGGAATTTGTGAGTGATGGCCAACTATGCGGCTTTGGGCTCGCTGGCTTCGGAGAGGGCTTCGAGGGTTTCCTTGCTGAGGGCC
The DNA here is from genome assembly GCA_964235575.1 of uncultured Acidobacteriaceae bacterium. Classification (GTDB taxonomy): domain Bacteria; phylum Acidobacteriota; class Terriglobia; order Terriglobales; family Acidobacteriaceae; genus Edaphobacter. The sequence goes on from CAXSDM010000022.1 coordinate 9,533, forward strand.
TTTTCGTGGAGCAGGAGCTCGGCGGCGCGGACGCGAGGGTTGGCGTGGAACCAGGTGTGAAAGATATTGGCGCGGAGTAGGTTGGTGACGGCTAACAAAGCCATGCCCTGGTGGTGGGCCATCCAGGAGCGGACGAGCTGCGGCTCCCTGGGGTTGGCGGTATAGTCGGCTGCTTCGTAGAAGCCGTAGGCTCCGGTCCAGCCCAGGGCGGCCATGCGGCGGAGGTTGGCGAGGCCTTCCCTGCGGAGGAGCGGGAGCGCAAGGAATGTGCTGTAGGGGGAGATGACGGGGCCGTCTTCTGCGCCGTACTTGAGGGCGACTTTGGGGATGCCCCAGGCCTGGTAGCCGTAGCGTCCTTGCGCGTCGGTCGAGGCGAAGCCGCTTTCGGAGATGCCCCAGGGAATGCCGCGGACGTGCGTGCGCTGGATGCGGACTACGGACTCAAGTGCGTTGACGAGCAGGGTGTTGGGAAAGCTGCGCATCCAGAGCGCGGGCATCATGTACTCGAACATGGTGCCGGTCCAGGAAAGTAACGTGGCGCGGCCGCGGACGAGGACGTGCGAGCGATCGAGGCGGAACCAGGCCTGCTGAGGGATGTCTCCCTTGGCGACGGCGAGGAAGGAGGCGATGCGGGCCTCGGAGGCGAGGAGGTCGTAACAGGCGGAGTGCAGCTCGTGGTTTGCGCCGTCGTAGCCGATCGAGAGGAGCTGGCGCTCGGGGACGAAGAGGAAGCCGTACTGCATGGACTCGGCGAAGTGCTCGGAGCGGTCGATGAGAGTTTTGAGGTCGCGCTGGAGCTGGAGGACGTGCTCGGAGGCAAGGGGGAGGCGGGCGGCGAGGGCGGGCGATTCGACGGTGGACAGCGCGGCGATGACTTCGCGGAGGCGCTCGTCGAGGTGCTCGACGGTGGGGAGTTGGCTGCTGAAGGCTGGGTGGAGGGTGCGCAGCGAGGCGAACTCGGGGAGCAGCCAGGGGAGGTAGCGCTCGACGGTGGTGCGGAGGGCTGTGCGGCGGCGGGCGCGTTCGGCGTCGGGCCAGGATTGGGTGGGGCCGCTGGAGGGTGCGGTGCGCTCGTCGAAGAGCCAGTCAAGGGCGGCATCGAGGCTGAGGGTGGATGTGCTTTGTGCGGGGTCGAGGGCGGCGAAGCTGTCCGGAGTAAGCAGAGGGCGTTTGAGGAGGTCGAGGCAGCCGGCGTGGAGGGTGTAGAAGGATGCGGCGAGGTTGCCGCTGTCGACCGTGGAGATGGTGAGGGGCGGGACGGCCTTGAGGCTCTCTATGTCGTACCAGTTGAAGATGTGGCCGCGATGTTTTTCGAGCAGGTCGTAGGTGGCGAGGGTGCCGAGGGAGGCTTCGACGAACTCGGGAACGGTGATGAAGCCAAGCTCGCAGGCGGCCTGGCGCGCGTTGAGGAGCATGCCGAGGTTGGTGGGGGAGAGCTTGCGGACCTGGAGGAGGTCGCGCTCTTCGACGTTGTCGGGGATGAGCCAGCGGTTTTCGGGGCCGCCGAAGTCGGCGTAGAAGCGCCACAGGAGCAGGGCGTGCTCGCGCAGGAAGGATTGGTCTTCGGCGGTGAGCGGGCCGGCGAGGGTCCGCGGGGAAGAGCTGAGCCAGGAGGCGACCAGAGGGGCAAGCATCCAGAGGACAAGGATGGGACCGGCGAACCAGAGGGCGTGGCGGTCCATCCGGAACAAGGCGCCGCCGAGCGCCAGGGCTAGCGCGGGGGAGAGATAGAGGTAGATGTCCAGCGAGTTGCGGCTGGACTCGGACTGGGCGGCGGTCTCCCACTCGAGCAGGCGCTGGCCGGAGTAGAGGCTGCGGATGAGGGTGCGGATGATGGCGTCCACTGAGAGCATCATCTGGTGGGCGAGGAAGGTCAGGTTGATAAGCGCGAAGGCGAAGGAGGATACGAAGCGGCCAAGCGCACCCCGGGTAGAGGCAAAGCTAAGCGAGGCGATGGCTTTGCCGAGGTCGAGGACGAGCTGGACGAGGGCGGGGAGCAGAAGCAGGATGACGGTGACGAGGGTCCAGTAGCGGGCGCCGCCAGGAAGGACGAACCATCCGAGAACGAGCAGGAGGAAGGTAAAGGGTTCGATGAGGCTGCGGCGCAGGTTGTCGAAGATCTTCCACTGGGAGATGAAGCTGACCGGGTTGGGGACGAGTTTGCCGGATTCGTCGGGAACGCGGCCGAAGAGCCAGCGTAGAATTTGCCAGTCGCCGCGAATCCAGCGGTGGCGGCGGCGGGCGTGGGCGTGGTGCTGCGAGGGATAGTCGTCGATGACCTCGACATCAGTGACGAGGCCGGCGCGGACGTAGGCGCCTTCGATGAGGTCGTGCGAGAGCAGGGCGTTGCGCGGAAAACGGCGGTCGAGGACGTCGTGAAGGACCTTGACGTCGTAGATGCCTTTGCCGGTGAAGATGCCCTCTCCGAAGAGGTCCTGATAGACGTCCGAGACGGCGCGGGTGTAGATGTCGAAGCCGGTCTCGCCGGAGTAGATGGCGGCCAGGCGGGAACGCGAGGCGGAGGAGACACTGACGCCGACGCGGGGCTGCAGGATGCCGTAACCGGCGGTGACGACGCGGGAGCGTGGGTCGATGATGGCACGGTTGAGCGGGTGCGTCATGGTGCCGACCAGGCGAGCGGCGGTGGCGCGGGGCAGCTGGGTGTCGGAGTCGAGGGTGATGACGTAGCGGATGCCTTCGAGAACGTGCAGCGGCCCGGACTTGATCGGGAAGCTGTCAAAGGCGTGCAGGAGCAGCTTGTTGAGGTCGAGCAGCTTGCCGCGCTTGCGCTCCCAGCCCATCCAGACGCCCTGGCGCGCGTTGAAGACGCGATGGCGATGAAGGAGCAGGAAGTGTCCGCCGCGGCCGTTGGCGTACTTGGCGTTCAGATTTTCGGTGAGGGTGCGGGCGAGCTGGACGAGAGGGTCGCGCTCATCGGGCGAGGGCAGCGCGGCGGTGTCGGGGAGGTCAGACAGGATGGCGAAGTGAAGATGCGGGTCTTCGTTCGAGAGATAGCGGGCCTCGAGGTCCTCAAAGAGCTCCTGCACCTGTGCCTCGCGCAGCAGGAGCGTGGGGACGACGACAAGGGTGCCGGCGTCGGCGGGAAGGCCCTCGGAGTAATCCATCCTGGGCAAGGCTTCGGCTTTGAAGATGGAGAGGACAAGCGCGTTGATGAGCTCGACGGCACCCTGGGTGACGGGCAGGAGGGTGAGCAAAAGCGCGCCCATGAGGGGCCAGAAGGCGTGAGAGGGCACAAGCGGCGCGATGATGGCGATGATGAGCGCAAGCGAAAGAACGATCGTGCTGAGGATGTAGACGTCCTCATTGTGCCGGCGGAGCCAGGTGCGCAGGCGGTCAGCGGCGGGAGCGTGATAGCCGATGCGGCGCTTGAGCTCGGCGACGCCTTCGGCGATGAGATAGAAGCCGATGTGCTGGGTGCGGAGCGAGCGCCGGGGATCCATCTCGCCGACCTGCTGGGCTTCGCGGGCGAGCTCGAGCGCGGTCTGCGCGGTCTCGAGTTCGTTCGAATCGGCGTGCCGGGCGAGACGGGCGACGGCAAGATAATAGCTGTGGCGGGTCTCATCGTCCATGGCGGCGAAGGCGTTGGCGGGATCGTCGCGCAGGGTTGCGTGAAAGGGGATGAGCGATTCCAGCAGGGCGCGCCACTCGTACTGGTTGAGGCGGCGCATGCTGTGGAGCGGGGCGGAGAAGGGCGAGTGCTCGATGGGCGGCATGGGGCCATCGGCGAAGGCCTCTTCGGCGCGATCGAGGAGGAACTCGAGCTGGGCGAGCTTGAGGGCCTGCGGGAGAAGCAGGACTTCATCGAGCGCGAGCGGGCGGGTGCGCTGGATCTCGTGGACGTAGAGAGAGAGGGACTCCGCGGACCAGATGCCGCTGGTGCGCCAGAGGTACGCCTCGGCGAGGCTGGTGACGCGGGGGAGAGTTTTGGTGTGCTGCTGGTGGATGTGGGGCAGGGCGCGGAAGGCTTCGGCGGAGCTTGCGGTGGAGACGATGGCGGCGTCGAGCATGCGGGTGCTTTCGAGCAGCTCGAGCTCCGGGGTGAGGGCTTTGGAGTGGACGCGGGTTTTGGCTTGGGCGAGCAGGCTCTTGAGCTTGGCGGCGAGTTCTTTGAGTCGGATTTCAAGGCCGGTGTAGCCCTTGCTGGGCGGCATGGACTCCCAGGTCTGGACGAGTTGCTGGGCGTGCTCGCGGAGGTCGATGTCCGAGACGGAGGGTTTCTCGGGGAGCGCGCCCGGTGGCATCTCGGCGGGCGTGGTGTTGAGCTGATCGCCGTGGCCGGGGACCGTGGTGGGCTGGTTGGGATCGTTCGTCACTTCCACAGCGTGTCCTCCGCGATGCGTTCGTGAGCAGAGAGTGGAGCAGCTCGACAAGGACTCATTAAAGGATACGGGCGTTGCTTAACGATAACTTGCCGCCTGCATTTCAAACATGCCGGCATAGACGCCGCCGCGCTCCATGAGGTTTTGGTGGTCACCCTCTTCGATCAGCTGGCCGCCGGAAAGGACGACGATGCGGTCGGCCATGCGGACGGTCGAAAAGCGGTGCGAGATGAGTAGGGCCATCTTGCCCTGGGTGAGCTCGGCGAAGCGCTCAAAGACTTCGAGTTCGCTGCGGGCGTCGAGGGCGGCGGTGGGCTCGTCGAGGATAAGCAGCTGGGCGTCGCGGAGATAGGCGCGGGCGAGGGCCATCTTCTGCCATTCGCCGCCGGAGAGCTCGACGCCGCCTTCGAAACGCCGGCCGAGCATCTGGTCGTAGCCTTCGCCGAGCTTGGCGACCACGGTGTCGGCGAGGCTCTTATGGGCCGCGGATTCAATGTCGCCTTGCTCGTATGGCTGGTCGACGCGGCCGACCGCGATATTTTCTCGCGCCGTCATCTCAAAACGCATAAAGTCCTGGAAGATTACGCCGATATGACGATGTAGATCGTCGAGTGCGTAGTCGCGGAGGTCGACGCCATCGAGGAGGATCTGGCCCTCGGTTGGGTCGTAGAGGCGTGTGATAAGTTTGACGACCGTGGTTTTGCCTTGGCCGTTTTCGCCGATGAGGGCGATGCGCTCGCCGGGAGAAAGGGTGAGGGAGAAGTCTTTGAGAACTTTGCGCGTGGTGCCGGGGTAGGCGAAGGAGACGTTCTTAAACTCGAAGCCGCGACGAATGACGGGAGGGCAGGGAAGGCCGTCGGGTTTGGACTGGACGGTGGGCTTCATGTCGAAGAAAGCGAGGAGGTCGGTGAGGAAGAGCGCCTGGTCGGCGATGCCGGAGGCGGTCGAGAAGACTTGTTGGAGGTTGGAGCTGGCCTGCTGGATGGCGGCGGTGAGGAAGGTGAACTGGCCGATGTCGTAGCGTCCGCCGAGGGTCTTCCAGATGACAAAGACGTACGCGCCGTAGTAGCCCAGGGTGCCGACGATGCCGAGCAGGCCGCCGACGATGAGCTTCGAGCGAGAGAGCGCGACGTCTTCGAGGTAGATCTGGCGGGCGAGGGCCTGGAAGCGATCGGTGAAGAACTTGTTGAGGCCGAAGAGCTTGACCTCTTTTGCGCCCTCGCGGCTGCCGGCGACCTCGCGGAGGTAGTCCATCTGGCGCTTGGCGGTGGTCTGGCGGAAGTTTTTGGCGTAGCCGAGAAATGCGAAATGGGTTTCGCCTAGGAAGGAGGGAAGTACGCCGAGGGCCAGCAGCAGGACGACCCAGGGCGAGGCCCAGGCGAGCGCGGCCGAGAAGACGAGTGTCGTGAGGACCTGCTGGAAGAGACGACCCATCTGCTGAATCATGGCGAGCCGGTCGGTTGCCTGGACGCGGGCGCGCTCGAGGCGGTCGTAGAAGAGTGGGTTCTCGTACGTGGTGAGGTCGAGCCGGGAGGCCTGCTCCATGACGCGGACGCTAACGTGCTGGGTGTAGCGGTTGGCGAGCAGGGCGTCCGAGTAGTCGATGGCACGGGTGAGCAGGCCGAAGACGATGTTGAGCCCGACCTCGGCGCCGACGAGAATCCAGAAGTTGGCCGGGAGGGCCTGGCCGTGGAGGTGGTTGGCGATGGCCTGGATGATGTATTGCGCGACCTTGGCGATGGCGAAGGGAAGCAGCGCGACCACGAGGCGGAGGACGAGGCCCCAGGTGACGACCGCCGGGCCAGACTCCCAAAGGATGTGGAGCACGGGCGGCATGTTTTTGAGCGCGGCGAGGCGCTCACGCCAGGGATTGGTCTGGGTGGAAGCCTGGGGTGCGGATTCGCTCATGCGGCGGCCGGAGGTTTCGGTCGGGATGGGGTCATCATGCTTTGGATACCTGGTTCGACGGCGGACAAGGCCTGAAAGTTTGCTTAGGCCCAGTTGCGTTCGCCGGCTTCATCGTGGGCGGCGCTGTCGATCTCGTCCTCCATGTGCAGCTGAAAGAAGCTGTTGAGGTACATGCAGAGGGTGAGCAGGCAGAGGTTGATGCCGAAGAGCGCTTCGGTGAGCTCGGCGAGCCGGCTCTCGAGGCGTGGGGTTTCCATGTTGGCGATGGCGGAGACGAAGACGTCGAGCGAGCCGATGGTGCCCTGCACGGCGGCGAGCCCTCGGGTGAAGCAGCGCTGAACCAGAAGCACCATGACCGGGATCTCGCTGGCCTGGTCGGAGAGGGCGGCGCGCTCCATCAGGGTCAGGGCGGTCCATGTGCCGCCAGGCTCCTGTCTGCGGGCCGGGGTGCCGCGGAAGAGGGAGAGCTGGCCGATGCGGCGGAAGAGCTGCAGGCCGGGCGCGCGGGGCGGCGGCGAAGGCCGCGCCATGGCGAAACGATTGGGGGTCTCGGGATGAAACTGCACATAGCGCTTTACCTCGCGGGCATTGGCCGCCTGCAGATAGCCGGCATTGACCGTGACTTCAAGCAGGGTGCGCGAAATAGAGAGAATCTCCTCGACGCAGCCGGCTTCCGACAGGAGGCGAACGGCGCGGGCGGACTGCCGAATCTTGAGGATGGAGGCAAAGAGCAGCGTGAGGTGCACGGAGCCGTCCTGCAGGCCGATGGTGCGTTCAAACATGCGCTCGAGCAGGGCGGAGAAGTTGGTCAGGCGCGCAATCTGGAGATTGACGTTCTCCTGAAAGGCATCTTCGATCATCTCCGCCTCCACACCTTAGGACGACGCGGGGCTGGCCGTTCCCGGCTGAATCCGCGCTGCACCTGCTGATGAGAAGGTAAACGATGGGGTTGCGGCTATCGCCGGAGGCGATGCGCGGCGTAGGCTATCGACGACACTGGCCTACGTTGGGGAGGGATGGGAAGAGTGGCGTCCCCGACGGGATTCGAACCCGTGTCATCGCCGTGAAAGGGCGGTGTCCTAGGCCTCTGGACGACGGGGACGCGTGCACAGTGTGCGGTGCTTCCAGTTCTAAGGGTACGCAGGCGGATGGGGTATGTCAAAATTTCCAACCTCTCCGCATCTTCGCAGGAGTGAGCGAATCTAAGAAGCAACCAGGATTTTTGATTTCGTAGAAGTGGCAGAGTTGGCAGGAGGTAGTTGGGTGCTGGTACGCGAGAGCTTGTCTCCTTGGATTCCGGGCAGAAGATCGGTGGCGGCAAGCGTTTGGCTGCGGGTTGCGGGAGGAGCGTCCGTTTTGCTGATGGGCGTGCTTGGATGCAAGCCCGCCGCGCCGCCCGCGGCTGCTCCGCAGGCCATGCCGGTGATGGTGGCTCCGGTGTCGCTGACGTCAGTGCCGAACGGCGATACGTATGTGGCGACGGTGAAGAGCCGGCGCTCGGCCTCGCTCTCGCCGCAGATCGACGGCAACATTACAAAGATTTTTGTGGCGAGCGGGCAGGCGGTGAAGGCGGGGCAGATCCTGATGCAGATCGATCCGCTGAAGCAGGTGGCGGCGGTGGATCAGCAGCTGAGCGCGCAGGCGCAGTCGAAGGCGGCGTACACGTTCAACCAGGGTGAGGTGGATCGTCAGCGCAAGCTGTTTGAGGCCGGCATCATCTCGCGCCAGGCGTACGACACAGCTGTCCAGAACTTCGGCAGTTCTAAGGCGGCTTACGATGCGAGCGCGGCCGGCACCTCGGTGCAGAAGCAGACGCTTTCCTATTACCAGATCCGGGCGCCGTTCGCAGGAGTTGTCGGGGACATTCCGGTGCACGTGGGCGATTATGTGACGCAGGCAAGTATCCCTCCGATTGTGCTGACGACGATCGACGATCCGGCGGGCCTTGAGGCCTACATTTACATCCCGACGGAGCGCGCAGGGCTGGTGCACCTGGGGCTGCCGGTCGAGATTCTGGATACTGGCGGCGCGGTGCTGGCAAAGTCCACGGTAACGTTTCTTTCGCCGCAGGTGGATAACAATATCCAGGGCATTCTGGCCAAGGCGGAGCTGCCGGCGGGCAGCAAGGTGCGCAACCAGCAGGTGGTGAATGCGCGGGTGACCTGGAACTCGACGCCCAAGCCGACCGTACCGGTGCTGGCCGTGACGCAGATTGGTGGACAGTCGTTTGTGTACATCGCCAAGGCAGCCGGCCAGGGATTCAGCGCGCACCTGGTGCCGGTGACGCTGGGCGAGTCGATCGGCAACAACTATCCGGTGCTGGGCGGGCTGGCGCAGGGAGACCGCGTGATCGTTTCAGGGCTGCAGTTTCTGGGCGAAGGCGCCCCGGTAAAGCCGCTGAGCGGGCCGCCGCCCTCGGCCACGGCTGCGGTGAGCCCGGCCAGTTAGGCGTGTCAGGATGTTTTGAAGCAAGCGACGGGCCGGACCGGGCTCGTCCTCACCGCAAGGAAGCATGAGGGTACGGGGTTGGTAGATTTTTTCATTCGGCGTCCGATCTTCGCCACTGTCTGCGCGCTGCTGCTGATTCTGGCGGGTGCGGTTTCGATTCCTACGCTGCCGATCTCGCTGTACCCGCAGCTGGCGCCGCCGCAGGTGGTGGTGAGCTCGAACTATGTCGGTGCGAACGCTTCGATCGTCGAGGCGGCCGTGACGATTCCGCTCGAGCAATCGATCAATGGCGTCGAGGGCATGCGGTATATCTCGTCGGTCTCGGCGAACGACGGTACGTCGGCCATTACGGTCACGTTCGACACGGGCTACGACCTCGATATTGCCGCGGTCGACGTGCAAAACCGCGTGTCTTCGGCAGCTGGACGCCTGCCCGCGGCGGTGAACAACACGGGTATTACGATCACCAAGGCGAACTCGAACTTCGTACTGGTGGCGGGCTTTCTTTCGCCAGACAAGTCGCTTTCGACGCAGTTTATTTCGAACTACATCGACGTTTATATTCGTGACGCGCTAAAGCGGGTTCCGGGCGTGGGCGATGTGGTGGTGTTTGGCGAGCGCAAGTACGCGATGCGGGTTTGGCTTGATCCTGCGAAGCTGGCGGCGCGCGGGCTGACGGCGCTTGACGTGACGACGGCGCTGCAGGAGCAGAACGTAGAGATCGCCGCGGGCCAGACGGGCCTGCCGCCGAACGATGGCAAGCAGAGCTTCCAGATGGCGGTGCGCGTGGTGGGCCGGCTGTCCGACCCGCGGCAGTTTGAGAACATCATCCTGAAGAACCAGGCGGGCGCAACCAACGGCGTGGGGGCCGGGCTGGTGCAGTTGAAGGATGTGGGCTACGCGCAGATTGGCGCGGAAAACTACAACACGTCGCTGACCTTCTCGGGTGGGGAGGCGGTGGGTGTCGGCATCGAGCAACTCGCGAATGCGAATGCGCTTGACGTGGCGAATCGCTGCCGCGCGGTACTCGCGAATCTGCAGAAATCGTTCCCGCCGGGGATGGAGTTCCGGATTGCGGTGGATACGACGCAGGTCGTGTCGGACTCGATCCATGAGGTCGTGGTGACGCTGATCGAGGCGATCGTCATCGTCATCATCGTGATCTTTCTCTTCCTGCAGGACTGGCGCGCGACGATCATCCCGGCGGTTACGATTCCGGTCTCGCTGATCGGTACATTTCTGTTTATCAAGGTGTTTGGGTTCTCGATCAACTCGTTGACCTTGTTCGGCATTACGCTGGCGACGGGGCTTGTGGTCGACGACGCCATCGTCGTGATCGAGAACGTGCAGCGGCATATCTCGGATGGCGACCCGGACACGCATCATGCGACGAGCATCGCCATGAGCGAGGTGACGAGCGCGGTCATCGCGACGTCGCTGGTGCTGATCTCGGTGTTTGTGCCGGTAAGTTTTTTCCCTGGCACAACGGGCATTCTTTACAAGCAGTTCTCGCTGACGATTGCGTTTTCAATCGCCATTTCGGCGTTCAATGCGCTGACGCTTTCGCCGGCGCTGGCGGCCATTTTGCTGCGGCCGGAGCAGCACCACGGCGGGCTGCTGAAGCTGATCGACAACGCGATCAAGGGCCTGGGCCGATGGTATGCGGGCGTGATTACGTTCCTGGTGATGCGCTTCAAGACGGTGATCGTCATGCTGTTCGTGGCGGGGCTGGCGGCTACGGGGTACATGTATAACCATGTGCCGACAGCGTTTGTTCCATCGGAAGATCAAGGCTATTTCCTGTGCATTGTGCAGGCGCCTCCGGGAGCCTCGCTGTCCTACACGGCGGATTTGGCGGAGAAGGCTTCGACGATCATCCGGCAAAACAAGGATGTTTACGGCACGTTCTCGGTGATGGGATTCTCGCTTTCGGGCGGCTCTTCACCGAACTCGGGCCTGATCTTTGCGCCGCTGACGCCGATCGACGATCGCACCAAGCTGGGCAAAGGACACTCCGCGCATGACATTGTGGCGGACGTGGCGCCGAAGCTGTTCGGCGTGCCGGGCGGCATTGTGGCTGCGTTTGAGCCGCCGGCGATCCAGGGTATCGGCTCGGTGGGCGGCTTCCAGTTCATCCTGCAGGATCAGGGACGCAACACGTTTGGCGACATGGCGAACGTGGTGAACAAGATCGTCGGCTCGACGCGGGCGCCGGGCTCGCAGCTAACCGGGATGTACTCGCCGTTTACGGCGAATGACCCGCAGATCTCGGTGACGGTGGATCGCGAGAAAGCCAAGGCGATCGGCGTGAGCATGACGCAGATCACGGCGGCCATGAGTACGTTTATGGGGTCGACGTATGTGAACGACTTTGACTTCAACAACCGGTCGTACCGGGTGTATGTGCAGGCCGATGCGCGCTACCGGAAGACAGCGGCCGACCTGCGCGAATACTACGTGCGCGCGGACTCGGGCGCGATGGTGCCGCTCGACAACGTCGTTTCGGTGTCCGAGACCTCGGGGCCGCAGGTGATCTACCACTACAACCTGTTCCGTTCTGCGGAGATCGATGGCGCGCCGGCTCCGGGCCTGTCTTCGGGACAGGGGCTCGTGGCGATGCAGCAGTTGTTTGAGAAAAATAAGCTGGCCGGGATGACGTATGAGTGGACCGGACTCGCGCTTGAAGAGGTCGAGACGGCAGGCAAGGCGATCATCATCTTCGGGCTGGGATTGCTGGTCGTGTATCTAACACTGTCGGCGCAGTACGAGTCGTTTGCGCTGCCGTTCATCATCCTACTGGCGGTGCCTATGGCGATTCTCGGCGCGCTGGGATTGATTGCGCTGCGCGGGCTGGTCGACGACGTGTATGTGCAGATCGGGCTGGTGATGCTGATCGGGTTGTCGGCGAAGAACTCCATTTTGATCGTGGAGTTTGCGGAGCAGCTGCTTGGGCAGGGCCGCAGCATCGCGGAGGCGGCGATCGAGGCGGCCGAGCTGCGGCTGCGACCCATCCTGATGACGTCGGTAGCGTTCATCCTGGGCGTCATGCCGCTTTATGTCGCTACGGGTGCAGGCGCGCTGGGCCGGCATTCGGTTGGTACCGCGGTGGTGGGCGGCATGGTGCTCTCTACGGTGCTGAACCTGCTGTTCATCCCGGTGCTTTACGTGCTGCTCAAGACGTTCCTAGGACAGTTCGGCGGAAAGAGGAAGCGGCCGACGTCGGGATCGGTGGAGCAAGCGCACGAGCTGCCTGCGGCGACAATGTAAAGCTGTTTGTCTTAGCAAAAGCAGGCCCGAAGAGTGAATCTCTTCGGGCCTGCTTTGCGTTGCAAGAGTGCTCGATCTAGTTGAAGCCCCGGCGGGAGCGGGACTTGGGATCTTCGAAGTCGCGCTCGCGGACGCGCTCGGCGAACTGGCTGGCGTCGGTGTTGCGCTGCTTTTTCTCGGCGGCGGAGAAGCTGCGCTCCTCCGAGCGGCTGATGCGCTTGTGGGCGGTCATGCCTTCGAGCAGGAACTCGGCGGCGCTGACGGCGAGCTCGGGGCTCGATTTGGCGTTGATGTGGAATGGAGCGAGTTTGTCGAAGAGGCCCTGGATCTGTTTGAGTTCTGCGAGGGAGGAGGCTGAGGGCTGCGCGTCGTTGAGCTGAACGGATCCGCCGAGGTTGAACCACTGCTCGATTTGTTGCGTGTTGACGGCGGGGAAGTGCTGATCGAAGACACCGGCGACGGCTCCGCGGATGATCTCGCGGACGACGGTGTCGGCGCCCTTCATCTCGCCTTCGTACTCAAGCTCGATCTTGCCGGTGATGCCGGGGAGTGCGGCGTAGATGTCGCCGACGCGGGGGACGACGAGGCTTTCGCCGTGGATGAGGGCGCGCCGTTCGGCGTTCGAAACGACGAGCTCCATGGTGGAGATGGGCAGGCGCTGCGAGACGCCGCTGCGCTTGTCTACCTTCTTGTCGTCGCGGGCGGCGAAGGCGATCTGCTCGACAATCTGGCGGATGTAGTAGGGAATTTCGATCTGCTGGATGGTCTGGTCAGTGGCATAGGAGCGCGCGGTCCAGGCCTCCTGCTCGGTGATCGAGATGCCCTCTTCGATCGACTCGGGATAGTGGGTACGGATTTCGGAGCCGATGCGGTCCTTGAGCGGGGTGACGATCTTGCCGCGAGCGGTGTAGTCCTCGGGGTTGGCGGAGAAGACGATGGCGACATCGAGCTCGAGGCGCACGGGGTAGCCTTTGATCTGGACGTCGCCCTCCTGCATGATGTTGAAGAGCGCGACCTGGATCTTTCCTGCGAGGTCGGGGACCTCGTTGATGGCGAAGATGCCGCGGTTTGCGCGGGGCAGAAGGCCATAGTGCATGGTCAGCTCGGAGCCGAGCTCCTGGCCGCTGCGCGCGGCTTTGATCGGGTCGACGTCGCCGATGAGGTCGGCCACCGTGACATCGGGTGTGGCAAGCTTCTCGATGTATCGATCTTCGGGCGTCATCCAGGCAATGGGGGTGTCATCACCACGCTCGGCAATCAGATTCTTTGAAAAGCGGCTGAGCGGGGCGTAGGGATTGTCGCGGAGCTCGGAGCCGGCGACATAGGGCGAGAAGGGGTCGAGGAGATGCGTCAGCGCGCGCAGGATGCGGGACTTGGCTTGCCCGCGCAGGCCGAGCAGGATGAAGTTGTGCCGGGAGAGCACGGCGTTGACGATCTGCGGCACGACGGTGTCGTCGTATCCGACGATGCCGGGGAAGAGCGATTCCTTAGTCTTGGCGGTCTCGCGCAAACGCGCGATCAGATTGTCGCGGAGCTCATCTTTGACGGAGCGTGCGACCGAAGCCGGGGTGTACTGGGAGGTGCGGAGCGCGCCGAGGGTCGAGGGCAGGGATGCGGAGTTCGCCATAGATTAAGTATAGATCGTCGGCGCGGGAGAATCGTAAGCAGGGGCGGGCGGGTTTGGTGAGGTCGAAGGCGAGCGGCGACTAGGCGGCTTGCGGTTCCGGCTCCGCGGCACGAGGCTGATCGAGTTTCGGGTCCTCGAAGGTGTCGAGTTGGCCGTCAGTTCCACTGCTGTAGGCGCGGCGCACGTAGTCTTCGAGCAGGAGAATGGCGGCAACGGTGGCGAAGGAGCAAAGCTCGCCGTAGATGCGCGTTTCGAGAATGACTCCGCTGACAAACATAACGGCGATCCAGACCGGGAAGATATAGATGTAGTTGGCGAAGCGGATGGGCCTGAGGCGGTTGCGCATGACCCACAGAATGGGCAGCAGGTAGCCGCAGATGTTGAGCAGGGTGGGCAGCAGGCGCGGCTTGAGGCGAAGCAGATTTTCTTTGACGCGGATGTAGTCTTCGGCGCGGCTGTTATGTGCGAATGCGTGGGCGAGAGAGCCTTTGATCACGATCCAGAAGAGGGCAAGGAGAGCGACGCGCGCCCAGGGAATCGTACGGAGAGTAAAGCGGCTGCGCAGCGAGAAGGTCTGGTCGGTGGTGCCGGTGGAGGCTGCGTCTAAGAGATAAACCCCGATCAGGAAGAGTGTGGTCTCGCGGTTGAACGTGCCGAGGATCATTACGGCCGTAAGAGGCCAGAAGCGGCGCGTGTAGATGTAATAGAGGCCGGCAGTGAAAAAGGCGAGCGACGGGAGGTCGTAGGGATAGGAGTAGTTCGCGTCGATGTGGACGACGTACGTCCAGAGCGAGACGACCAGGAACGCCGGGTAGACCAGAAGGCGGAGCAATCCGCTGCGAGTGACGGCACTGTACAGGCGCGTGACGTAGAATCCGGCGATGACGAAGGAGATCAGGCTGACGATGTAGAAGCCCAGGGTCTGCGGGGTGGCGGCAAATTTGACGGCGGGATCGAAGGTGCCGGGATGCGAGACGGCCTTCATCAACCAGGCGGAGTGCTGGATGGGCCACATGAGCACGAGGGGCAGGACGCGTTCCTGGAAGGGCAGGCGCTCATGCCCGCTGAGATAGGCGGCAAGATTGAGATAGAAGTGGGTGCTGATGACGTAGAAGCGAATGAACTGTAGGGTCGCCAGGGCGTACAAGATCCAGAGCAACAGGATTTGAGGGCGCCGTAGAGTCAAGGGGAGTCTCCTGCAACGAGGCCATGTCTCTAGAAATCTAACGTTCGTTCAAGGAAACATCTCAGGGGGAGAAGGCGTTACTCGGCCCGCACGTTTGCTTACTGAACGTCGAGAAGCATCGCTTCGAGTTCTGATGCAGCGTGGGTGTTGGAGGTTCGTTCGGCGGCGGCCAATCCTTTCTCCAGGCGTTCGCGGGCCTGATCGCTGCGCCCGAGCTGGAGCAGAAGCTGAGCGGACATCTGGTAGGCGGGCACGTAGTCGGGCGTCTCGGTGAGAATGCGTGCGTACTCGGTCAAGGCTGCCTCGGATTGGCCGGCTGAGGCCAGGGCCATGGCGAGGCCGTAGCGGGCGAAGGTATCGGCTGGATCCTGACGTAGAACTTCGGAGAGCATGACTATTCTGTCCATTGCTCTTATGGTACGGCTTGGATCGGCTATGGCAAGCGGGTCAGCGCCCTACCCCGGTACACTGAGAGTATGTACGAGCCAGAGGTGATGCGAAAGGTGAGTGAGTCGCAGTCCGAGCGCAGCGAAATCATTTTTCCGGGCGATGCGAACGCTTTAGGAAATTTGTTCGGCGGCCGACTAATGCAGTTCATGGACCTTACTGGGGCGATGGCGGCCTCGCGCCATGCCCGGGCGATCACGGTGACGGCATCCATGGATCACCTGGATTTTGTCGAGCCGGTGCATGTAGGCGATCTGCTGATTCTGAAGGCGAGTGTGAACCGCGCGTTTCGGACTTCCATGGAAGTGGGCGTGAAGGCGATGGTGGAAGATGTGCGGGAGCAGAAGCTGCGCCATGTGAGCTCGGCGTACATCACGTTTGTGGCCATGGACCGGACAGGCGAGCGTCTAGTGGTGCCGCAGCTGGAGCTCGAGACGGACCACCAGCGGCGGCGATTTGAGGATGCGGGACGACGCCGCGAGATGCGCGCCGGAGAGACGCTACGGCGCAAGCGGCTGCGGGAGCAGTGGACGGCCGATTGGCATCTGTAATGTAGCAGCCCGGTGCGCAAGGCACCGGATGGGAGAGTATATGGCACCGCCACAGGCAGCACAGCAGGGACCTACCCCGCTTCCGGGAATCAACCACGTCGTCGCCGTCGGCAGCGGCAAAGGTGGAGTGGGAAAGACAACCGTCGCCGTGAACCTGGCGGTGGCACTCGGCAAGATGGGCTATAGGGTGGGGCTGATCGACGCAGACATCTACGGGCCGAATGTGCCGATGATGCTGGGCGTCTCACGCCAGCCGAATGTGGTCGGGGAGAACCGGATTGAACCGATCCTGTCGCATGGGGTGAAGTGCATTTCGGTGGGGCTGATCTCGCCGGGCGACAAGCCGATGGTGATGCGCGGGCCGATGCTGCACCAGATTATCCGGCAGTTTCTGCAGCAGGTGGAGTGGGGCGAGCTCGATTATCTGATCGTCGACCTGCCGCCAGGGACGGGCGACGTGGTGATCTCGCTGGTGCAGACGGTGCCGCTGACGGGGGCGGTGGTGGTGTCGACGGGCTCGAGCGTGGCGTTGCAGGACGCACGAAAGGCGCTAGAGATGTTTCACCAGGTGAAGGTGGAAGTGCTGGGCATGGTCGAGAACATGTCGCAGATGCGGATGCCGGACGGCTCCATGCTGGATGTGTTTGGGGCCGGGGGCACGGAGCGGACCGCCGCGCAGTTTGGGCTGGAGTTTCTGGGTTCGGTGGACCTGAATCCCGCGGTGCGCAAGGGCGGGGATACGGGGATGCCGGTGGCGCTGGCCGGGCCGGGGAGCGAGTTGGGCGGTGCGTTCTACGCGGTAGCGGAGAGGGTGATTGCGGCGGCGGAGCGGGTGGCGGAGGGCGAGAGCGATGTGCTGGAGATCAGCTAGGGGTTCGCGCGGCACTTGACGGCCAGCGTAAACTCTTTCTAAGGGGATCTCACGATGGCGGACATCTCGGCGCGTCAGAGGGCGATCCTTATGACGATTGTGGCGCGCTACATTGAGACGGGCGAGCCGGTGGGTTCAGGCACGATCGCCAGCCAGATCGGCACGGCCAGCGCGAGTCCGGCAACGGTGCGCAATGAAATGGTGGCGCTGACCGAAGCTGGGTTGCTGGAGCAGCCGCACACCTCGGCAGGACGGATTCCTACGGTGCGAGCCTTTCGGCTGTTTGTCGATTCGCTGCGGCCGACGCACACCCATGCGCTTTCTGAGCACAGCCGCAATGAGATCGATGCGCACTTCGCCGATGTAGCCGGAACGCAGGCGGTGCTGGAGCGAACGAGCCATGTGCTGGCAACGCTTTCAAGCGGGGTAGGCGTGGCGATTGCGGCCGTACCAGGCGGAGATCAGCTGGAGCACGTGCATTTTTCGCGGCTCGGGGCTTCACGTGTGCTGGCTGTCGTGGTGACGCGCGGAGGCATGGTGCGGGACCGGGTGCTGGCGCTCGACGCCGACCTATCGCAGACGCAGCTTGAGACCGCGGGCAATTTTCTGAATGAGAACTTTCGCGGCTGGGAGATGGAGCGGGTGCGTGCCGAGCTGCGGCAGCGCGTTGAAGATGAGCGCCAGCAGTATCACCGGCTGATGAATTTCGTCGAGCAGCTTTGGGCGCAGGCGGTGCCGGAGGCCACAGGTACGAGGCAGAGGATCTATGTGGAGGGCGTAGCGAACCTGGTCGGCGCGCAGCCGATCACGGGGGTCGACGATCAGGAGCGTCTGCGCGACATGCTGGGTGCGCTCGAGGCGAAGCAGAGGCTGATCACTTTGTTGAATGCGTATATCGATGCGCGGCAGGAGAGTGTGCGGGTGGTGTTCGATCTCGAGGAACAGGCGCCGGAGATGGCCGGGCTGGTGCTGATCGCGGCTCCGGCGCGGCTCTCGGGCGAGCACTGCGGGACAATCGCGGTGATTGGACCGAAGCGGATGCGCTATGAACGTACGATGACCGAGGTCGGCTATCTGGCGCAGGTGGTGCAACGGCAGGCGTTTGGGGTGCGGTAAGCAGAGCGAAGGGGTCAGGCGGCATGCGCAGTAAAAGCTGGGACAGGATGACGCGATGGGCCGGCATCGGCAACAATGGAGTGGACGCAGAAAAGAGCACGACTGGAGATGAGACTGTGAACGAAGTAAAGGACGGGTTGGATCAGGACCCTGGAACGACAGCGACGGTCGACAAGATGGAAGCGGGCATGGAAGGCGTGTACGAGAGCGCGGAGCCGGAGCCGGGCTCGGAGGCTGACCGTTCCGTCGCGTACGAGGCGCAGATCGCGCAGCTGCGGGGCGAGCGGGACTTGATGACGGATCGGCTGGCGCGGCTGCAGGCCGAGTTCGATAATGCTCGCAAACGCGAGGCGAAAGAGCGCGCCGATGCCCGGGAGTACACGATCGGCAATACGATTGAGCCGTTCCTGGGTGTGATGGACAACTTCCAGCTGGCGCTCAAGGCGGAAGGAACGGTGGAGCAGCTGCGGAGCGGGGTCGGGTTGATCCTGAAGCAGATGGAAGAGGCGCTGAAGGGCCTGAGCGTGACGGCGGTCGAGACGGTGGGGACGCAGTTCGATCCTCGCATCCACGAGGCTTTGGGCAGCATCGAAACCAGCGAGTACCCGGACCATCAGGTGATGGAAGAGATTCGGCGCGGCTACAAGATCCGCGAGCGCCTGCTGCGTCCCGCGATGGTTAAGATCGCGGCCAACTCTGCTCAGGTGAACGACTGAGCTACGACGAATATCGATCATCAACCACTGAGAACCTATAGAGATGGCAACAGCGAACGTGACCAAAATTGATTATTACGAGCTGCTGAGCGTAAGCAAGACCGCGTCCGACCAAGAGCTGAAGACGGCGTATCGTAAGCTGGCGATGCAGTTTCATCCGGACCGCAACCCGAACAATCCTGAGGCGGAGGCGAAGTTCAAGGAGTGCTCGGAAGCCTATTCGGTGCTGAGCGATCCGGAGAAGCGTGCGGCCTACGACCGGTATGGGCATGCGGCGTTCCAGGGTGGCGGCGGTGGAGGCAATCCGTTCCAGGGCGGCGGCTTCGGCGGACAGGATGTGGGGGACATCTTCGGCGATCTGTTCGGAGAGATGTTCAACATGGGTGGCAATCGCAAGGCTTCGCGCGTACAGCGCGGGCGCGATCTTCGCTATGATCTGTCGCTTGAGTTCACCGAGGCGGTCTTCGGCGTGGAGCGGGAGATCACCGTACGCCGCGCCGAGACGTGCACGGACTGCGGCGGCACGGGCGCGGCCAAGGGCAAGCAGCCGGCGACCTGCCCGCAATGCAAGGGAGCTGGCCAGATGCGCTTCCAGCAAGGCTTCTTTTCGGTGGCGAGAACGTGCCCGCAGTGCGGCGGTACGGGCACGCTGGTCACGGATCCGTGCAAGACCTGCAACGGTCAGACGGCGGTGGAGCGAGAACACACGCTGCTGGTAAAGGTGCCGGCGGGCGTGGAGCAGGACACGCGTATCCGCTACACGGGCGAGGGCGAAGCCGGGCGCTACGGCGGTCCGTCGGGCGACCTGTACGTCGTGCTCTCGGTGAAGAAGCACAAGTTTTTCGAGCGCGACGGCGACGATCTGCACTGCATGATGCCGATCTCGTTTCCACAGGCGGCGCTGGGGACGGAGCTCGAGATTGAGACGCTCGAAGGCCGAGAGTCGATCAAGATTCCGGAGGGCGTGCAGAGCGGACGCGAGTTCCGGCTGCGCGGCAAAGGCGTCCCGCACCTGAATGAGCGGGGCAAGGGCGATCTGATCGTCGAGGTGCGGGTGGAGACGCCGAGCAAGCTGACGAGCAAACAGAAGGATCTAATGCGGCAGCTGAGCGAGACGATGGTGGTGGAGAATGAGCCGCACTCGCGCGGGCTGCTGGACAAGATGAAAGATATTTTCAGTTGATTGATTGCTCGCGGTTCTCGAA
>CAXSDM010000023.1:0-10917 GCA_964235575.1 uncultured Acidobacteriaceae bacterium
TTCGAAGAGTTGATGGACTGGATGCGCGCCCGGCTCGCCGAGGAGGGCGTCACCCTCACCGCCGTCTACCATTGCCCCTACCACCCGGAGCATGGCCAGGGGGAGTTCCGCCGTGAGCACGAAGACCGCAAACCCTCGCCCGGGATGCTCCTGCGCGCCGCCCGCGAGCACGGACTCAATCTCGCCCGGTCCATCCTGGTCGGCGACCGCTGCTCCGACATCGCCGCCGCCAACGCCGCCGGCCTCCGCCAGGCGTTCCTGATCTCCGGCACCGAGTCCGCTGCCTGCCCCGGCACGTGTCAGCCGATCCAAAGTCTAGCCGAAGTCGAAGCCTGGCTCCGGCTTCACAGGTAAGCATGATTCTCCGGAAAGGAATGCGAGAGGAGACGCATTTCCGCTCGATCCCAAAGAGTACACGTCACACTGAAACCCGGAAAGCATTGAGACTCGGAAGGGCACGCGTGCCACTACGTTCCACCCAACCAGACCTGTCCTGAGCAGCCTCCCCACAGCTTTACCGTGGGGAGGCCGCTCAGGACACTGTACTCTCAACTCTCCGAGCGCTACATGCTCGCGAACACCGCATCCACCGCCGGCAGCGAGTGCTCCTGAACCACCTGCTCCAGCCTCGGCCGATACTCCGCCGCAATCTCCGGCCGGTTGCGCTGCATCGCCCCAACGGTCTCAAGCAGCAGCAGCCGGACGGCCACGTTCTCCGGAGCCTCCTGCTCAAGCGCAAACGCATTGTCGAGCAGCGGCCGCTCCACATTAAGCGGCTGTCCCGGTCCGCCCTCAACCGTGATGCAGCGCAGCGCGAGCAGCTGCTCCAGCTGTCCCAGGTAAGCCGGGAAGTTATCTGGAATGTTGTAGTTGGAAGCTTCAGCCCCCGGCCCGAGCGCACTCAGCAGCTCGACCACCTCGTCCGCCAGGTCCTCAAGCGCAGGCTCCAACGCATCCGGATCGAACTCCGCGCTCAGCTCGCCGATCCGTGCCCCATCGCTCGTGCGCAGGAAAACCAGCGACGCCTCCCACGGCTCAACCTCCGCGTCGATGTGCACCGTCACCACGTAGTCGCTGCGGTTGGCTGGGTCCTGCACAGCTTGCACGGCGGTCGCATCCGGCCACTGCGCGGCGGCTACTACAAAGCCGCCCGGGTGCCCGCCCGCAACCGTCGCCGGTGCCACGGCCCACGGCAGCATCGCCCGGCCGGTCGCCGAGGTCCGCAGATCGGTCTGCTCCGCCAGAAAGAGCGGCAGCGAGCGCGTCAGTCGCCCAAGATGATCAGCCGTCTCCCTCTGCTCCGGCGTGGGCTCACCGGAACTCCCCTCGGGAGCCTCCGCCGTCCCGCCCAGAAACGTCACCGAGGCAGCCGACGCCGGCTTCTCCCCGAAGATCGCCCGCGCAGGCGAGCCCGGCGGAAGCCACACCGGCCCATCCACCCGCAGCATGCCGATCTGGACTTGCTGCTGCTGGTCGGTGGAGGGGAGTGATGTGGGTACGCCACCGCGCCGCTTTGCAATCTCCTGCTCCCAAAAAGCGAGCGGATTGCGCCAGTCCGGACGGTTGAAAGGCGTAAGCGCGCCGACAATCGCCGCCGCCGCGTCCAGATTGCCCGTATCCACGCTGGCCTTGATCAGATTGTTCCCGACCGGCAGCCCGTGCATCTCCGGAACGAAGTGCGGCGCGGTCAGCTCGAGCAACTCACGCAGGTGTCCGCGTCCGCCCAGGTCGCCGCTCATCTGCATCAGGAACTCCGCCGGAACCGGCCGTGGAGCACGACTCAGCGCCTCTTCATACAGCGCCCGTGCCGCGTCCAACTGGCCGCCGTCGAGCTCCGGCCGCGCCAGCCACAGCTGCGCCCGCCAGCTCGCAGGATTGGCCCGCATCTGATCGAGCGCCCGCGCCGCCCCCTCGTCCCCGCCGCGCTCCCGCGCCATGGCGGCAAACCAGCCGAGGCCGTTCTCATGGTTCGGCTCAAGCGCAAGCGCCCGGTCCAGCGTCGCCTCCGCCCGCGCCTGTTCGCCCTTGGCCGCATACACCTTGGCCAAATTCACCAGCACGGAGGCGTCCTCCCCGTGGCGCTCGCCGAAGCCCGTGAGCACCATCTCCGCCTCCACCAGCCGTCCGGTCTGGATCAGCACGATCGCCCACATGCAGGCTCCGCGCGCGGGCACAGTATCAGTCTCGTAGAGGTGCCGTGCCGCATCGCCGACCTCGCCGAGAAAGCCGTCGTTCAGGCTGTTAACAATTAACAGATAAAGCTGGTCGGGCTGCTCCCACGCCTGTTGCAGCATGCCCGGAAGCACCTCGTTCTGCCACTGCTCCCGCGGTACGCGGACCTCGCGGCCCTCCCCATCAAACGCCCGGATCCCCTCGGGCACGGCTACCTGTGTTTCTTCGCTCACATCTTCTCCTGCATCTGTTCAATGGCCAGCCCGGCGCGCAGCATGGTGGACTCGCCAAAATGCGGCCCCATCACCTGTACGCCGATCGGCAGTCCGTCTTTGGTCTCGCCGCACGGCACGCTCATCCCGCAAATCCCTGCAAGCGAGGCCGCGACCGAGTAGATATCGGCCAGGTACATGGCGATCGGATCGTCCACCTTCTCGCCGAGCTTGAAGGGCGGCGTCGGCGTCATGGGCGCGACCAGCACATCGCACTTGGTAAACGCATCCAGGAAATCCCGCGCCACCAGCATGCGCACTTGCTGCGCCTTGCGGTAGTACGCGTCGTAGTAGCCGGCGCTGAGCGAGTAGGTGCCCAGCAGGATGCGGCGCTTAACCTCCGCCCCAAAGCCTTCCTCGCGCGTGCCGCGGAACATCGCGGAAAGCGTCTGGCTCTCGGACGACCGCAGCCCAAAGCGAACGCCGTCGAAGCGCGACAGGTTCGAGGACGCCTCTGCCGTCGCGAGCACGTAGTAGGTCGGGATGGCGTAGCGTGTGTGCGGCAGGCTAATTTTGACTAGCTCGCAGCCCTGCGCGCGAAGGCCGTCCAGGGTGCGCTCGATAGCGGCGCGAATCTCCGGGTCGAGGCCCTCGCCGAAGTACTCCTCAGGCACGCCGACCCGGAGGCCGTCGATCGGTTTGGCAAGCGCGGCGGAGAAGTCCTCGACCGGGCGGTCCGCGGAGGTCGCGTCCAGCGGGTCTTTCCCGGCGAGCACGGTGAGCATGGTCGCGGCGTCGCTCACGTTCGCCGTAAATGGCCCAACGCGGTCAAGCGAGGAGGCAAAGGCGATCAGGCCGAAGCGGCTGACGCGTCCGTACGTCGGCAGCACGCCCACCACGCCACAAAAAGCCGCCGGCTGCCGAATCGAGCCGCCGGTGTCCGTGCCAAGCGTAGCCACCGCAAAACCTGCCGCCACCGCCGCCGCCGACCCGCCGCTCGACCCGCCGGGAACCCGGTCGAGCGCCCGAGGATTGCGCACCACGCCGTACGCGGAGTTCTCGTTCGAAGATCCCATAGCAAACTCATCGCAATTCAGCTTGCCCAACAGAACGGCTCCGGCTGCCTCGAGCTTCCGGACCGCGGTGGCGTCATAGGGAGGTTGGTAGCCGGCAAGAATCTTGGAGCCAGCCGTCGCAGGCGCGCCAGTCATGGCGAGTACATCCTTGATCCCCACAGGCACCCCGGCGAGCGGCCCGGCATCCTGGCCCCTGGCGTGCATCTCGTCCACGTGCGCCGCCTGCGCCAGCGCCCGCTCCCGGCTCAGCGCAAGAAAGCTGTTGATGCCAAGACCTTCGGGGCCGTCCTGCTTCGAGATCAACTCAAAGTGACGCTCCGCGAGCGCAGCCGCCGACCCCGCCCGGGCCTGCGCGCGCGCCTCCGCAATGCTTCGCATGCTGCTCGTGCGCACAGTCACCGTTCAATCACCTTCGGTACCTTGAAGAAGCGGCCATCGGACTCCGGAGCCGCAGCCATCACGGCGCGCCGGTCCACCGATGGCCGAACCGCATCCGAGCGCAGCGTGCCGCCGGCTCCGTCGCGAACCAGGCCAAGCACATCGCTCACCTGCGCCATCGGCTCCACATTCTCCGTGTCGAGCTCGGCCAGCTGCGCCACATGGCCCAGAATCGCGCCGAGATCGCGAGCCATGCGGGTCTCTTCCTCTGGCGTCAGTTGCAGGTTCGCCAGCTCGGCGACGCGACGCACTTCTTCTACCGTTACCGCACTCATCGAAAGCCTTTCGGGCGTGAACCCCTCACCTCAAAGTGTATCCCGGCGACCTCCACGCCGGCGATGCGGGCCAGTTCCCGCTCGAGGATTCCACCCATCGACCGCATCTGGTCCAGCCACGCGCTGTCCTCGACCTGCACCTCGACCACGCCTCCGACAAACCCAACGATCTCCCCCCGCTTGGCCATGGCAGGACCGCAGGCGACCGGCCAGGCCGCGGCAAGGCGGTCGGCGACCGACAGTCCGCTCAGGCTGCGGCCGAGATTGTGCCGGAGCAGATCGCGCATGCGTTCCATCTAGGCTTCTCCCATGGCGGAGGCAGCGGCCGGCACGCGCGCCAGCAGGAACTCACGGATCCGGCGCAGGAAAATGGGGGTTGCAAAACCCGCAGCCCAGGCTTGAATCGCGGACGACTGAAATGCGTGCGCCTCAAAGCACTCCATTCCCTGAGCGGCTGAATCAGCCGATTGCACCGGAAAGTAAACGCCGGTCGGGTTAGGCCCGGCACCTCGAACCGTCTCAAGCGACCCGCCCGCTCCGTAACAAACGACGGGCCGTCCACATGCCTGGGCCTCAAGCGGCACCATCCCAAAATCCTCATCGGCGGCGAAGAGCAGGGCGCGGCACTCGGCGTACTGCTGCCAGAGCGCGTCGTCGGAGAGCTGACCGAGGAAGGTCACCTCCGGCCCGGCGAGCCGGCGCAGACGGGCTTCCTCCGGCCCGGTGCCCGCGATGCGGAGCTTGCGGCCAAGCCGGCGGCAAGCCTCGATCAGGATCTCCGTGCGTTTGTACCCGACCAGCCGCCCCGCACAGAGATAGTGGTCGCCGGGCGTAGCCAGCCGGGCAAGCGAGAGATCGATCGGTGGGGGAATGACCTCGGCGTCGCGCCCATAGACGCGCCCGATGCGCTCGGCCACGTAGCGGGAGTTGGCCAGAAACCACGTCACGCGCTCGGCGGCGGCAACATCCGCGCGGCGCACGAAGCCTGCGCTGGCGGTGAAGAGCGCCCGCACCACCCCGCCCATCTGCGCCCGATACTGCTCGTAGCCGTCGTAAAGGTAGCGCATGGGCGAGTGGCAGTAGCAGATGTGGACCGCGCCCGGATCGACGCGCACCGCCTTCACCGGTCCGCTGTCGGACGAGATCACGAGATCAAATCCGCGCAGGTCCAGGCTCCGCGCCGCGGCCGGATAGAGCGGCATCATGTGGCGATGATGGCTCCGGGCCAGCGGAACGCGCTGCAGGAACGAGGTGTGCAGGACGCGGCCGCGCAGCGACTCCGGCACGCCCTCTGGCGCAGCGACCAGGGTGAATAGCTCGGCCGCCGGGAAGAGCGAAGCAAGGCACTCGGCCACGCGCTCCCCGCCGCCTTTGGTCACAAACCAGTGATGGACAATAGCAACCCGCACACCTTCAGTCTAGCTGCGGGGCACGTCCGCGACCTCATAAGGAAGGGTCCAGTCCGCCAGTGATCTATTTGTCAAATCCGTAAGAAACACGAAGTTCGAGATCCCGGGCGCATAGATCCCCGTACCAAGCCGGCCGCCGAACTGCACGATGATCAAAGGTGTCCCTGGTGTAAATGAGCTGGTGAAGGTAGTAGTCGTCGGGATGTTTCCCTTGACCGGCAGGTAGTCGAAGACGGCAGTGCATCTTCTACCGTTGGGAAGCTCAGCATCCACCTGGTTCAGCGCGGACAGATCCTGCACGTATGCCTCGCCGTCATAGCCCACGGGAAACGGGGTCTGGGTGGCACGAAGCACCGCTTTACTGCCGACGGAAAGCGGAACGCCCGCGTCGTCCACGAGAGCAGGGCTGCGTGGCTGATCCTGATCGGAAACCGAACGACGATACCGGAGCGATCCTGCGGCTTCACGTTACGGATTTCGCTGTCCAACGTAGTATCGACAGGCACGTCGTTCGCGTTGATGGAGAGGTGATGAGTTGAAAGGCGCGCAGGTCGGGCACCAGCAGCCGGCCTTTCGCGCTGGTGACACCGACGTCGCGATTTTCTTCGAGCACGTGTACATCTGCCAGTCCGTTCGTGTCTACGACGGCAAAGCTGTCGTAGATTGCGTTCGACGCGAACACGGCGCGATCCATCCACGAGAGAGCTCCCTGCGATTCCGCGCGCAGCGTGGTTCCTCCTCCTTGCTGATCGATGCCACCGGTCCACAGGCCGCGCGGCGACTTATGCTGAACTTGGGCAAACGCATGGGCTGAACCGCCGCCCGAGGCATACGCGTCATAGCCCCAGTCGCCGACCTCGGTTGCAGACTTCTGGATGCGCGCCTCTCCGTACCCATCGCCGGACCCAGCGCTCAGCTCGACGGATCGTCGGCGGCCGAGCGGGACGATCACGCCGGCGCGAATGCCGTTGCTGCCGGCGTTCACGAAGTCTTTGAATTGATTATTGTAGATCGACAGACGGGAGAACTGCCGCGAGTAGCTGCCCGTGAGCACCTGGCCGTGCAGTCCAAGCCAAACCTGCTGAACCAACGGGTGCAGCGACGGATCCTGCCGGGTCTCCGCGTAGGAGACACCGAGTGAGCCGAGTCGTCGAAGCTCGATACCGCCGGTCAGGCTCAGCAGGCGGCGCTGGACTGCGTCTCCATTGAAGGAAGCCACATCTTCGAAGCCGCGGCTGGACAAAATTTCGGACGCGCCGAAGCTTAACATCCTGCCCAGGCGCTGTGCGCCAAACGAAACCCGCGTAACCGCCACCACTCGACCCGGCGCTGGCCGTGGCGGAGGCATTGAGGACTCCCAGCGAGCCCACGCCAATAACCACACCCTCACCAGCGAGAACCGTGCCGGGGGCTCCCTCCACGCTTGTCTCGAACGTGACGTTCGGGGTCAGACCTCCGGCGTCCGGCGCAGAACCAGGCGGATGATCTGCGTCGCGCCGGGTGCAATGGTCGCGATCGGTGGGCTCACGACTACGGCGTCCGTAGAGGTGAGCTGATCGTCTCCATTCGGCTGCGACCAGGCATAGGCGCGGATCTGGATCGAGGTCTCGGCAGAGCCTGCGTTCGTTACGCTTAACGTGGCTGCTTTCTGCCCTTGCGGGATCTGGACATGCACAGGCAAGACCGTCAGTGCTTGCCCGGCCGCGATACCGGTCCCCAGAATGAACGCCAGCATCCACGCAAGCAGGGCGAGTGACGTCGAGCGAATGCGCGGGGCAACAGACTTCTTCTTGCAAGCGGGAGTCGGCAACATATCAGTAGGTGATCGTAGCGGTGATGGTGTCCGTATAAGAACCCGGAGCGACGAGCTGGCCGGCCGGAATCTGTCCGTAAATCGTAATCGCCTGGGCCGACCCGTTCCCGGTGCCGGTGACGGTGTCCGTACCAACCGTCATACCCCAGTTAGTTGTGTGACCGCTGTTGGAGTAGAGACCGTAGTTCAGCACGACGGACGGCGTGCCGGAGACAAACATAGCCCGCGTAGTCACGGTGGCGCCGGTTGCCGTACCGGCGTTCAGCCCCACGTTGTACGGCGTAGTATTGCTGCATGTGGCGGATACGGTCGCGGTGCCACTGAGCACCGCGCTGTTGTACGTGCCGAAGGTCAGGGAGGTCGTGGAGATTGTGCAGCTCGAAACCACAGTTGCGCTGACCGCCATGCTCGAAGTAGCTGTCGAGGCTACAGCTACAGTCGGCGCCAGCAGGCACAGCGCGGCCGCAAGAAAGACGCCTGCTGCGATCCGAGCCCGCACCCGCGAAACTGCGGAAAGCGTATTGTTCCTATTAGGCTGGCGCTGGTCCGACAGAGAGTGAGTGATAAACCGCGTTGAAATGGAACGGGTGAGCTTCATTGTTAGTTACCTGCCTGAGTGATTCAGCCTGTCTTCACAAGGCTGTTTCTTCTCTTATCGTCACTTGTCGAACAAACTTTAGAGTTTTCCTCGAAATTTCTTTCACCTGATCGCATCTGGCTTACACCGCCCAGCTCTCTAAACAGAGGTTGACCAGCCGTGAGCTTACCCGTGAATCTTCTTCGAGAACCCTGCCAGGCTCCATCCCATGTTCGTGGGAGAACCCGAACTTAGGTTGCGTTGCGATCCGACCTACGTTCTACGCCGCCGGGCGGTGAGATGAATCGTCTGTCCATGGATGTACTCGCACTCGACAAGGCATGCCTGGCCCGAAGAGAGCAGCGTGACCGGGACCTTCTACGGGTGGCTCGGTAAGCTGAACTCAGGTGCGGCGGCTGGCGGAAGCGTCTCGTGGCAGGGCAGAAAGAGCGTGAAGAGGGTGCCGTGGCAGCCTTCGGCCTGAGCGGAGCGGACCGAGAGCCTGCCCTGATGACGCTCGACGATGCCCTTCGAGATCCAGAGGCCAAGTCCGGTTCCCTGGAGGTCTTTGGTGGTGAAGAAGGGTTCGAAGACGCGGGCCAACGTAGCCGGGCTCATGCCGTGGCCGCTGTCAGCAACCGTGATTCGGACGCCGGGGCGGCCGTCGGGCACGCCGTAATCGGTGCTGGCGTGGGCGCGTATGAGGAGCCGGCCGCCGGTGCGCATGGCGTCAATCGCGTTGGCAATCAGGTTGTTGAAGACCTGGCGGATGTCGTTTTCAAAGCAGAGGATGCGGGTGTTGGAACGGTATTGCTCGAGCACCTTGATGCCTGAGTTGGCGAGCCGGCCGGCATAAAGCCCTATGACGGCGCCCACCAGATCCTGAGCGCTAACAAGCGTGGGAGCGACGGCCTGGCGATGGAAGCGAAGCGTCTGCGTAGCAATCTGCGAGACGCGGGTGAGCTCGGACTGCGCCATGTGGACGTACAGTTTCAAGGTCTCCGGCAGCTTCTCATCCATGGCGATGAGGTAGAGCAGATTGGTGATAGCTTCGAGCGGATTATTAATCTCGTGCGAAATGGAGCTGGCAAGTCGGCCGACGGCGGCCAGCTTCTCGCTCTGGATGAGGGCGGCCTCGGCTCTTTTCTGATTGGTGATTTCAATCGATGCGGAGGAGATCGCGCGGATCGTCCCGTCCTCGTTGTAAACGGGCGAGTAGTTCACGTTCCAGGCGCGGCGATCGCCGGGGCGCGCGGCCAGTTCGCCTTCAAGCAGGTGATCGCGCACGTGTTTTCCGGCGGCCACTTCGCGCATCAAGTCGAGCAGCCCGGGAAGCTTGTCGGGTGGGGCAATCTCGCTCAGGCTGCGGCCCAGAATCTGCTCTTTGGGCAAGCCCAGCATGTCGGCTTCGTGGTCGTTCAAGTTCAGGAAGGTGAAGTGTATGGGGTCGAGCAGGGCGAGTCCGACAGGGGTGGTGCGATAAACGGTTTCGAGCTCGGCGCGGCGTCGTTCGGCCTGGGCCTGCTGATCGCGAAGCGCCTCGGCATGCGTTTTCATGTCGTGGATGTCGGCGGCGACGCCAAGCCAGGAGAGGATGGCGTCGGCGGAGTCTCGGACGGGTGCGGCTTTGAGGTGCCACCAGCGGAGTTCTCCGGTAGACGCGTTGCGGAGGCGGGCTTCGACCGCGTAGTCGAGGCCGGTCTCGATCGAGCGGGTCCAGGCGGCGGCCACGCGGTCCCGATCTTCAGGGGCGAAAGCCCGCAGCCAATCGCGGCCGGCCAGGTCTGCGGAAGTAAAGCCGAGGTAACCCAGGAAGCCCTGGTTGGCGTAGGTGATGTTTCCGGCGGCATCTGCTGACCAGATGGCCATGGGGTTCAGGTCGGCGAGGATGCGGTAGTTCTCTTCGCTCGCGTGGAGGGCGGCTTCGCTGCGTTTGCGTTCGGTGATGTCTCGGAAGAAAGAAACGATGCCGTCGCGTGTGGGTTCGGAGTGGATGTCGAACCAGGCGTTGAGGGGTTCGGGGTAGTAGACGACGGCGTGGCCGGGAAGGCCCAGGTTCATGCTGCGATGGTAGATGTCCCAGACGGAGGTGCCGACGGCGAGCGGGAACACTTCCCAGTGATTGCGGCCGAGAAGCTGACCACTGGGGTCAAGCAGCCGGGTCGCTTTGGGATTCAAATAACGGATGGACCAGTCACGGTCGAGCGTGAGGATGGCGTCGCTGGTGACGTCCATGACCTGGGCGAGCCGCTGGGCGGTCTGCTGTTCGCGGAGCTCGGCCAGCTTACGCTCGGTAATGTCGGAGAAGAAGATGACCATGCCGTCGTCATGGGGGCGGGCCTGGACCGTGAACCAGGTCTTGAGGGATCCATCGTAAAAGGCTTCAAACTCGGTGGGGACGCGCTCGGCCATGGTCTTGCGATAGCAGGAGTGGAAGGGCTCCTCGAGGTTGCCGGGGAAGAGCTCGAAGAGATTGTGGCCGACGACGTTCGGTTCGTTGACCAGCTGGAGCGCGCGCTGGTTGGCGAAGGTGAACTTCCAGTCGTGGTCAACGAGAACGATGGCGTCAGGGAGCGCTTCAAAGATTTGCTGGCGCTCGCGCTCACCGGACAGCACCTGGGTTTCTGCCCGGCGCTGAGCACTGCCGTCGCGGAAGTAAAGCGCGATGCCCTCGTCGGTGGGCAGGATATGGATGTCGAGGAAGAGGTCGAAGGGTGGGTAGTAGAGATCGTAGCGGTCGGCCGAGCGGGTGTCCATGACGCCGCGGCAGCGGGTCTCGAGGTCGGTGCCGGCGAGATCGGGGAAGAACTTCCAGTAAGTCTTGGAGGCGAACAGCGCGGGGTCGAGGCGGGAGATGCGGATCGCTTCAGGGTTGGCGTAGGTGATGTGCCAGCTCCGGTTCAGACAGATCACGCCGTCGGACAGCGAATCGACGATGCGCGCCA
>CAXSDM010000023.1:11017-28459 GCA_964235575.1 uncultured Acidobacteriaceae bacterium
GCGCACGCCTCGATCTCTGAGTTGACCTCCGCCCCCAGCAGAAGCATCACCCCCGTAATGTAAAACCAGGTGAGCAGAATGATCACCGCCCCCAGCGACCCATACGTCACCGAGTAGCTATTGAAGTAGTGCAGGTAGACCCGCAGCCCGATGGAACTAATAAACCAGCCGAGAATCCCTATCACCGAGCCCGGCGTGATCCAGCGCCAATGTTTATTCTTCACATCCGGAGCAAAGTAGTAGATCGTTGCAAACAACAGAATCAGAACTCCCAGAAAAATCAGGTCCAGCACAAGATGGATGCCGATCCCGTACGCCAGCCCGCCGGCCCGGTCCGGAACAACCTTCCGCACCTCATGCGAGAGATACGTGCCCAGCGCCAGGCTGCCCAGGGCCAACGTAATCATCAGCGAGAGCAGCACCGTCACCAGCATTGCCGACCCGCGCGCCTTCCAGTACGGCCGGGTCTCCTTCACCTTGTAGACCGTATTCAGCGTGTCCTGAATCGCGGAAAACCCGACCGAAGCCGACCAGATAGCCGCCACCAGACCAAACGTAATCTTCCCCGAGCTCGAGTTCGCCGCCGTCTGATTGAACGTGTCCAACACCATCTGGAACGCGTCATGCGGCACGATAATCGCCAGATAATTCAGCAGGCTGAGATAGATATTCGTGGCAGAACGAGCGACCAATCCCAGAATCGCAGAAGCCGAGATCAACGTCGGGAACAAGGCAAAAAGAAAGTAAAAGCCAAGTTCCGCGGCTCGCGAAAGCAGGTTATCTTCCATGAACGCGTTGGCCGTGCGCTTCGCGATTGTCAGGAATGGAGTGCCCTGCAAATCCCACAAAGAGTGAAGCGGCGAGTGGGACACGGCATCCCAGATCCGCTGCCGTCCCGGATCACGATGCGTCAAGCTGCGGTCTCTCCGGTTGGGCGAGGCAGCAGCGGCGCTTTCCGCCGAATCTGTGGGTCGCGTGCTGACAGACTCTGACATGCAAATACCTCTCCATCGCTACCCAAACCCATTCGATAGAGTAATAGATGCCGATCGGCGTAAACCTGTATCCCGCCGCGCCCGATTGCATCCACTGCTGGGGAGAGTCCTGATGAAGCGTCCGGTTCGCATGCAGAAGCTCGAGCAACTCACCCGCCTGGTGTGGGAGAGTCATGCCCGGCCGCTCACCGGACTGCCCAGCCGGCCCGCCCGCATCGCCCCCGGCGAGCTCGGCGTCATGTTTCTCGGGCACTCGTCGTTCCTCATCCAGATCGGCGGCAAGAACATCCTCATTGACCCCGTCTTCGCCACCCGCCTCGTCGTCCTCCGCCGCGCGCGCCGCGCCGGCATCCAGGTCCCGGACCTTCCCGAGATCGACCTCGTCCTCGTCACCCACGCGCACATGGACCACCTCAACCGCCCCACACTCCGCCGCATCGCTCGCTCCGCGCTCGGCCGCACCGGCCGCGCCCCCGTCATCATCGTCCCCCAGGGCGTTGAGGACCTGGTCGACACCATGGGCTTCGCCGAAGTCCGCACCCTCAGCTGGTGGGCCCAGACGAGCGTCGCCGGACTCCAGATCACCATGACGCCCGCCCGCCACTGGGGCGCGCGCATGTTCAACGACGTCCACCGCCACTTCGGCGGCTATGTCGTCGCGGATGGCTCCGGCCACCGCGTCTATCATTGCGGCGACACCGCCTACTTCGACGGCTTCCGCGAAATCGGCGCACGTCTGCATCCGCAGGTAGCCCTGCTGCCGATCGGCGCCTACTTTCCCGACACCTACCGCGCCGTCCACACCAGCCCCGAGGAAGCTCTGCAGGGCTTCCTCGACCTCGGCGCCGAGACCATGATTCCCATGCACTTCGGCACCTTCCGCCTGGGCCGCGAGCCCATGGAGGAGCCGCCCGTCCGCCTAATGGCCGAGGCCGAACGCCTTCACCTCGCCGGCCGCGTCAAGGTGCTCGCCGAGGGGGAAACCCTGGTACTGCCCGCACGTAAGTCGCCGCATTCCGAGGTTGGCACCGTGCCATCGCCTACGCCGCACTCCCGCAACCACTAGCTTCCGCGCGCGACCTTCCTCAATTTCATCGCATCCAATCGGTATGACTACCGCCACCTCCGTAACCACGTTCAAGCTCGGCAACGACCTGGAAGTCAACCGCCTCGGCTTCGGCGCTATGCGCATCACCGGCGAGGGCGTCTGGGGCGAACCCAAAGACCCCGAAGCCGCCCGCAAAGTCCTCCGCCGCGCCGTCGAACTCGGCGTCAACTTCATCGATACCTCTGACGCCTACGGTCCGGATGTCTCCGAGCGCCTCATCGGGGAAGCTCTCGCGCCTTACGCCAAGGGCGTTGTCATTGCCACCAAAGGCGGCCTCACCCGCCAGGGTCCCGGCAAGTGGCTCCCCGTCGGCCGGGCCGAGTACCTTCAGCAGCAGGTCGAGATGAGCCTCCGCCTCCTCAAGCAGGAGCGTATCGACCTCTGGCAACTGCACCGCATCGACCCCAAGACGCCCGTTGAGGAGTCGCTCGGCGCCATCAAGGAGCTTCAGACCGCCGGCAAGATCCGCCACGTCGGTCTCAGCGAAGTCAAGGTCCCCGAGATCGAGCAGGCCCGCAAGGTCGTCGAGATCGTCAGCGTGCAGAATAAATACAACCTTGGCGACCGCGCCCATGAAGACGTGCTCGAGTATTGCACCAAGCACTCCATCGCCTTCATTCCCTGGTTCCCCGTCGCAGCCGGCGAACTCGCCCGTCCCGGGGGCAAGCTCGATTCCGCCGCAAAGAAGCACGGCGCCACCGTCAGTCAGCTCTCGCTCGCCTGGCTCCTTCATCACTCGCCCGTCATTCTGCCCATCCCCGGCACCTCCTCCGTCGAGCACCTCGAAGAGAACGTCAAGGCCCAGGACGTCCAGCTGAGCGACGCCGAGTGGTCCGAAATCGAAGCGGCCGCAAAGTAAAGTAATCCTTGTGCCGGGTGCCCCATCCTTTGCGGTCTTATCGCGAAGGGTGGGGTATCGCGCGACGCGCGATCGTCCTCCTCCACCCACTTCTTCTGACTTTCTCCGCACATCTCAGCCGCTCCATCTACACTTCGGAGCATGCCTGCCCGGCCGCTCTTCCCCCTCACCATCTTTCTCGCCTCCTTCCTGCTCTTCCTCTCGGAGCCCATGGCCGCCCGCCAGCTTCTGCCGGCCTTCGGAGGCTCCGCCGCCGTCTGGATGACCTGCCTCGTCTTCTTCCAGACCGGCCTGCTCGCCGGATACCTGTACGCGCACCTCCTCACCAAATCGCAAACTCCTCGCTCGTCCACATGGCTGCACCTCGCTCTCCTCACCGCGGCGGCCGGTCTGGCTTTCGTAAGCCATCCGGCAGTCTCCTCGCCGGCAAGAGCAAGCTCTCCCATCCTCGGCATCTTCGCCGCGCTCACCAGCTCCGTCGGTCTTCCGTTCCTCCTTCTCGCCTCCACCAGCCCTTTGCTCCAGGTCTGGTTTGTCCGCGTCGAGCATCGTCCCGTCCCCTATCACCTCTTCGCCCTCTCAAATATCGCGTCCCTGCTCGCCCTCCTGCTTTACCCCTCCCTCATCGAAACGCACCTCACGCTGCACACCCAACGCCATCTCTGGTCGTGGGGCGTCGCTCTCTTCGCCCTCTTCTCCGCCGTGCTCGCCTGGAGAGCCCAGGCCCAAAGCCCTCAGTCTCATCCCGCCCCGGCCAAGACTTTAGAAACCTCCTTCCAGCCGTCTCCACTCCGCTCTAAACTCCTCTGGTTCCTCCTCCCGCTCGCCGCCTCCATGCAGCTCAGCGCCGTCACCGGCCACCTCACCAGCAACGTGGCGGCCATCCCGCTGCTTTGGATTCTTCCCCTCGCCGTCTACCTCCTCAGCTTCATCCTCGCCTTTGAAACCCCGCGCCTCGTCCATCGCGGTCTGCTCGGCCGCCTCCTCATCGTCATGCTTGCCAGCCTTGCTTACCTCCTCTCCAAAACCGACGTCTCCCTCCCTATCTCTATCGGCATAATCTTCTTCTTACTTGAGCTTTTTCTTGCATGTTTTTTGCTGCACGGCAGTACTTACGTACTGCGCCCCGGCGATCCTCGCGAAACCACTCTCTTTTATCTGCTCATCGCCTCCGGAGGCGCCGCCGGAGCCTTCCTCATTGCCATCGCCGCTCCGCTGATCTTCGACGCCAACTACGACCTCGTCCTCTCCTTCCTGGTCACCGCCGCCCTCCTGCTCGTGCTCACCTGGCGAGACGGCTTCGCGCAGCGGCTCGTCTGGACTACCGGCACCGGCCTCATGTTCCTGCTTTCGCTCGGCCTGCATCGAGCCTTCACCCACTCCGCCTTGCTCGAAACCCGGAACTTCTACGGCTCTCTCCGGGTCAAATCAAGCGTCACCACGGCCGGCGCTCCCATGCGCGAGCTCCTCAACGGAACCATCCAGCACGGCACCCAGATCTTCACCCCGGAGCTCTCTCGCACGCCCACCACCTACTACGCGCCGGACTCCGGCATTGGCCTCGCGCTCGAACACTGTTGCGCCTCCCGCCCGCGCAATCTCGGTGTTGTCGGCCTCGGCGTCGGCACCCTCGCCGCCTATGGCCGCGCCGGGGACCGCATCCGCTTCTACGAGATCAACCCCGCCGTCCTCCCCATCGCGCAGAACCTCTTCACCTACGTCCGCGATTCACCGGCGTCCCTCACCTTCATCAAAGGCGATGCCCGCGCCTCCCTCGCCGCCGAGCCGCCGCAGCGCTTCGACGTTCTCGCGGTCGACGCCTTCTCCGGCGACGCCATCCCCTTGCACCTGCTGACCACGCAAGCCATGGCGCTCTACCGCCGGCAGCTCGCCCCCGGAGGCATTCTCGCCTTCCATGTCTCGAACCAGTACGTCGACCTGGCCCTCGAAATCGCCCAGCTCGCGAACGCCTCTGGCCTCTTTGCCCGCAATCTCTCCACCCCCGCCAACGAGTCGACAGGCGAGTTCCGCGCCTCCTGGGTCCTCGTCACCGCCGATCCAGCCTTCTTCGACCAGCCCGCCATCGCTCCCTTTGCGACTGAAATCGCCTCACGCCCGGGCGTCTTTCCCTGGACCGACGACTTCTCAAGCCTGCTGCCTGCCATCCGCTGGTAAGCGGAAATCGTTCATTAGTTTTAAGTACAATCCGTTTTCATCTCTTGTTGTCCTTCCCGAAGGGATTGCGTTTGCTACGATCCCAAGCTGTCAAGCCCAAAAACTCGTAAACCATTGATAAACAAAGAGATAAACTTGGCGTAACACCCCTGGCCGAAGAGCTAAGATAGAAGCAGTACACAAAGATCATCCAGGGATCGCAGGCAGGTTCCGGAAGCCTTTTTCGCCGGGTCCGGACTTCGCCTCCTAAGGTCCGGACCTTAGTTCTTTGTTTTGAAGACTTTAGATACTTTCCGGGGGGGGGAGAGGGGGCACCCTCCTCGCAGGACCTCTACGCCTGCGCAGCTGCCGCCACGCTCCGCGCGCCAAAGATGGCCGTCCCGACGCGCACGCACGTGGACCCCTCCTCGATGGCCGAAGCAAAATCGTTCGACATGCCCATCGAAAGGCCGGTCAGCGTAGGGCAGGTGGCCAATGACTCATCGCGCAGCCGCCGCAGTGCCCGAAAATACGGACGAGCCTCTTCGCCCGCCCGCGCCACGTCCGCAGGCCACGGAGCGACGGTCATCAAACCCGTCGGCACCAGCCATGCAAGCGAGGCAAGCTCCGTCAGCAGCGCCGGCAGCTCCTCCGCCGCGAGCCCGTGCTTGGTCTCCTCCGGCGAAAGTTTCACCTCAATATAGATAGGCAGCTTTCTGCCGAGGCGTTCAGCCGCTTCGTTCAGTCGGGCCGCAATCTTGACCGAGTCGACCGTATCGACCGAGGCAAACAGCTCCGCCGCCTTCGCTGTCTTGTTCGACTGCAACGGACCGATCAGATGCATCTCCAGGCCGGAGAGCGACCCGGCCGTCTCGGCCTTGGCTTGCCACTCCTGGACGCGATTCTCCCCAAAGAGCCGCTGTCCGGCTTCGTAGGCCTCGAGCAGCGCTTCCACGGGATGCACCTTGCTCACCGCCATCAGCGCGACCTCGGCGGAGTCCCTGCCTGCCTGAGCGCACGCGTCCGCGATCTCCGCCCGGACGCGCTCGAGATTGGCAGCGATCGACATCGATCGCGCTAGCGGCCGTGCTCTTCGAGGTAGCGCTCGACCTCAAGCGCGGCCATGCACCCACTTCCGGCAGCCGTAATCGCCTGCCGGTACTTGCGGTCCTTGATGTCTCCGCACGCGTAAAGGCCAGGGATCACGCGGCCGTTCAGCGTGCAGTGAACGTCGTCCTGGGCGAGGATGTATCCGTCTTCGTCGAGGTCCACCATGCCGCTGAACGCCTGCGCGTTGGGAATATGCCCAATGCCAAGAAACATAAAGGACACGGGGAGGATCGACTCGCGGTCCTCGACCGTGTTCCGAATGCGAAGGCCCTTAACGTCCTTCTCTTCAACACCCAGCACCTCCTCGACCACGGTACTGGTCAGGAATTCGATGGAGCTATGAGCCTTGGCCCGCTCCAGCATAATAGGCGAGGCGCGGAACCGGTCGGTGCGGTTGATGAGCGTGACCTTGGAGGCGAACCGGGTCAGGAAGAGGGCCTCTTCCATGGCACTGTCGCCTCCGCCGATCACGGCAATCTCCTTGCCAGAGGCAAAAAAGCCGTCGCACGTCGCGCATGAGCTGACGCCGTGGCCGATCAGGGCCTGCTCGGACGGCAGGTTCAGCCAGCGCGCACTGGCTCCGCTGGCGATGATCAGCGTCCGCGCATGGACGGTGTCCTTGCCGATCGTCAGCCGGAACGGAGACACGGAAAGATCGACCGAGTTGAGGTGCGCCATGCGCAACTCCGCGCCGAAGCGGGTCGCCTGCTTCTTCATGTTTTCAATCAGTTCCGGCCCCTGGATGCCCTCCGGCCAGCCAGGGAAGTTCTCTACAAGAGTGGTGATTGAGAGCTGCCCGCCGGGCTCGTGGCCCTCGAGCACAAGAGGGTTCAGGTTGGAGCGCGCGGCATAGATCGCCGCTGTAAGCCCGGAGCAGCCGGAGCCGAGAATTACTACGTCTCGTGTTTCAGTGGAGGTGGTGCCGTCAGGAGTCATAGCCAGCCTTAAGTGTAATGCGTACCGGCGGACCGGCTGCGGGAGCCAGGGATGAAACAATGGTCCCATGGCAAATCTGGTGATGGTTTATGGCATGCGACTCCTTCCGGCCGACGAATTGGCGAGCGTGGGTGAGGCTCCGGTGCAACTGAAAAATGGCAACGAGGCGCATGTCACGATGCACGTCCTTGAGGGTTCGCGTGAACAGATCGAGGCGCAGCTACGACTCAGCCTTGATGCCTTCTTCGACTTCTATCCAGAGATCTAGCATTTCTGTATCGTTTTGGGACACTCCGATGACTCTTTTCTTTTTTTGCCGAAAAGAAGAGAAGCAAAGGAGGCACACGTTCCATGTGGTTCAGCAAGCGCTCTCTAACGTCTCTCTGCTTCTGGCTGATTGTCCTGCTGGGAGCCGTGCCGGCGTTTGCCGTCTTTGCTGAGGCGCAAAGCTTGCCTTCGGGCAAGGTCGCACCGAAACGTAACCTGAACGCCTCCGCGCCGTCGAGTACCGCGATGCCGGCTGGTGTCTCCGCTGTTCTGGTCGACCTTGCTTCGCGCGCCGCAGTGATCTTCGCCGGCCAGGTGCTTGCGATCACACCCTCTGCGGGCGTGGTCGACATTCGGTTTCAAATCGACAAGCCGATCCGGAACTGCCCCGAGAACGGCGACTATGTCCTGCGCGAGTGGGTCGGGCTTTGGACGGCGCACCCCAACCGGTACCGCGTCGGGCAGCGCGTGCTGCTGTTTCTGGCGGCGCGCGGAGCTGCGGGAATGAGCGCTCCAGTCGACGTCAACGACGGCATCGTGCCGCTGGTGGCAACCGCGCAGCAGCCGATCATGGACGCCTCCGGGACGGTTCCCGCCGACGCTCCCTCGGACGGGCTGACCGTGGATCTGCGCTGGCTTCAGGCTCGAGTCACTCGGACCACGGCCACGCCGGTCCTGCTCAAGTCGCTGAGCGCCGGAAACTCCGCAGAAAAGGGCTGGTCCGGACCCGTGACGCC
The DNA here is from genome assembly GCA_964235575.1 of uncultured Acidobacteriaceae bacterium. Classification (GTDB taxonomy): domain Bacteria; phylum Acidobacteriota; class Terriglobia; order Terriglobales; family Acidobacteriaceae; genus Edaphobacter. The sequence continues at coordinate 19,184 of CAXSDM010000023.1, forward strand.
GCTTGCGACGGTTCCGGTACTGAGCCTTACCAGCGTGATCGCCGCGATCGGCAACGGAGGCAGCGATGCTCAGCCGTAGCTTGCCCCGCGCTGTTCGCAGCTTCTGCTGCTGGGTCTCCCTCTGCCTGATGTCCACGATCGCATTCGCAAGTGGACCTCGGTATGTGACCGGGCCGCCGTTTTTCACCGCACCTGCGGGGCAGCCGATCGGCTGGCAACAGTCAGGTCTAACCTACTTCACAGACCCCGGCGACCTGAGCTCGTCTGTGCCCAACGCGGCTGCAAATGAGCTGGTTGCCGCCGCCGCCGCGGTCTGGAACGTGCCTGTTGCCAACATCACGCTTTCCAGTGGAGGCTCTCTCGCCGAGCACGTCTCCAGCCAAAATACCTATCTCGGGCCGACCGGAGTCGTCTTTCCGTCCGACGTGATGGTGAGCAACGCTTCGGCAATTCCGGTCGCTGTTATCTATGACACGGATGGCTCGGTGACCGATACGCTGCTTGGAGCCGGGGCAAGCCAGCCCTCAAGCTGCCGTCAGAACGCCGTTACCGAGTCAGTCGACGGCTTCGACCCGGCTGGCTACATTACGCACGCGGTCATCATCCTGAATGGACTCTGCACCGCGGCCGCGCCAAGCGCCCAACTGGAGATGCAATACAAGCTGGAGCGGATCTTCGGCCGCGTGCTGGGTCTTGCCTGGTCTCAGACAAACGACAATGTCTTCACGGGGACTCCGACCCCGACCTACAACCAGGCGCTGAATTGGCCGATCATGCACCCGATCGACATTCTCTGCGGGCCGTATTCCTACCAGTGCCTGCCGAATCCTTTCCAGTTGCGGCCGGATGACATCTCCGGCCTGGTAACTCTCTATCCAGTCCCAGCAAATAATGCGGCCGCCGGCAAACAACCTAGTCTGACGGCTGCACTTGGAGCAGAGGGAACCATCACGTTTCCCACCGGGGAGGGAATGGAGGGAGTGAACGTACTGATCCGCCGAGCCGCCGCGAACGAGCCGGCGGACACCTGGTTTGAGAACTCAGCCGTCACCGGCGCGACCTTCCGCCGGGCGGCGCGATCACCCTTTGTGGCGGCCGATACGACGGCGCTTGGCAGCATGGGCAGTACGGATGCGAGTCTGGCCGGTTTTTACTCTATTGCCTACATTCCGGTCGAAACGGTCGGGGATACACCCTGGCAGAACCTGTACTTCTCTACCGAGCCGGTCAACCCGCTTTACTCAGGAACCTACAGTCTTGGACCGTACACCTTGGGCACCGTTAACCCGTCCGGCTCCGCGCCCCAGCCTGTGGGCACGTTCGTGGATCCGCCAGGTGGCGAGCAGCCCCAGGATTTCGCCATCCGGGATGCCGCTTCCATGTGCGGGAGTGGACAAGATGGGACTGCCGCCGCTCCGGCCGAACTAGCTGCTACCGGATGGTGGACCGGCCTGCTCTGCGGGTACGGACACGCTTCCTACGGAACCGTCAATGTGCACCCAAACCGAACTTTTACCATGGAAGTCACGGCGCTCGATGAGCAGGGAGCCGCGACCGAAGTAAAGGTCATGCCGGTGATCGGATTGTTTGCGCCGACGGATGCACCAGGCGCCCCGCCGTCGTTGGGACTAACGCCGGTTGCCTTTAATTCGTTCACGTTCGCCACGACCAACATTCACGGACAAACCGGACAGCTAAACAATCTGTCATTCGGCATCGCCGACGAGCGCGGAGATGGCCGGCCGGACTTTAACTATCAGGCGCGCTTGTTCTATGCCGATACGGTGTCTCCGTCCATCATTGCGACTTCCGGTGCAACGCTCACCCTCTCGGGATTTGGCTTCCGTTCCGGAAACGCCGTGACTGTGAACGGCGCAACCGCGACCGTGATCAGCACCACCGCCAACACGATCGTCTTGACAGCCCCGACAATGGCTTCTGCCCACGCGGTGGACGGCACTCCTGTGAACATCACCGTGACGGACCTTGGCACGCAAGCCTCCACCACGCTGTTGGGCGCCTTGACGTACCATGCCGGGGCGCTTCCGAACAGCATGCGGGTCGTGTCTGCTCCTGTAGGTTCGGGCTATGTGGGCGACGCGATGCCTGTTCCGTTTACGGTGCAGGTGGTCGCAGCCGATGGCGTAACCCCGGTGACGGGTGACCCTGTTACCTTTTCAACCACCTCTGGCTCAGTCGCTTTCGGAGCCTGCCCGGCGGGAAGCGTTCCATGTACCGTTCTTACCGACTCGACCGGAGCAGTCGCTACGACAGTCACCCCTCTCCAAACTGGCTCGGTGACTTTGCTTGCGTCGGACGCCACGCTGAGTCAATCAGCAACCTTCAGCGCGGCAGCGCCGGCCGGATCGATCATCGTGTTCGCCGCGCCATCGGGAAGCTTGCCCGTAGGTGTGATGGCGCAGCCCTACTTTTTCGTTCGAGTCTTCAACGCGCAGGGCAATCTCATTCCTGGAGCGCCCGTGACCTTCAGCGCGCCGACCGGATCGGTGACCTTCAGTAGCTGCTTCACCTCTACCTGTACCGTCCTTGCAGACTCCTCGGCAACCGCCTTTGTCTTCGTAACGCCGACTGCTCCTGGCCCGGTTACGCTGCAGGCCGCAAGCGGTGATCGTCATCAGCAGGTGTCGTTTACCGCAGTGGCCAACATGGACACGATGCAAATCCGTGTGCTGCCGAAGGCAAACGCGTTCATCAACGAATCTGCCGGGCAGTTCCAAGTGCAGCTTTTGCATGGCGATGGCTCCCCAGACTCGCTCGAGTCCATGACGTTCACCGCTTCAGCAGGAACGACGATCGATCAATGCGGCACCTCCAGTTGCAGCCTCGCGACAGATTCCGGCGGTCTGGCGACCATCAGCCTGACTTCCCACCAATTGGGGACGGCGACGGTCCAGGTGAGCTATGGCACGCTCACGCAATCGGCCAGCTTCACGGTAATCCAGCACACGCTGCAGTTGAACGTTCTGAGCGCACCCTCCGGCAGCTTTCCCGTGGGTGTCACGCTGGCTACTCCTTTCACAACGCAATTGCTCCAGGATGGCACGCCTGTCGCGGGCGTGCAGATGGTTCTCGCCGTTCCGCCGGATGCAGCCGTTTTGACGGCCTGCAACGGCGGCAGCTGCGTCTTGACCACCGATGGGAATGGAATGGTTTCGACCTTGGTGACGCCGATTGTGGCGGGAACCATCACACTGAGCGCGGCCTACCCGTCCGTCTCGACTATTGCAAGTTTTACTTCGGTGGGACTGCCGGAGACGATGCGCGTGATCAATCAACCAGCTGCAACGGGCGAGAACGTCGGCGATATCGAGATGTTTACCGTACAACTGGTCGGGCCGGACGGCAGTACGCCCTTGGCTTGGCACGACATTACCTACACCGTAGCGGGTGGCCCGTTCGCCTTTATTAGCTGCCGATACGCCACGTGCACGGGAGTTACCGACGCAACCGGTGTGGTGAACGTCTGGGGCATCGTTACGGGTGCTGGCCTTGTTTCCGTGCAAGCGGCGGCGGACGGCCTTTCGCAAACGATGACGTTCACCTCCTCCGCCGCCCCGGATATTCTGCGCCTGGTCACGGCGCCAGCCTCTGGAAGTTACGCCTTGTCTCCGTCGACTCCCCCCTTTGCCGTGCAGCTCTTCTTCGGCGATGGTGTGTCGTTTGCGGCGAATAAAGCTATAACTCTCTCCGTGAGTAACGGATCTGCCACGTTCGCTGCTTGTGGCGGAGCTTCCACCTGTACCGTGCAGACCGATGCTACAGGGACCATTTCGACTGGGGTGACGCCGCTGGCCGCTGGATCGATCACCGTATCAGCCATGGAAGCCGGGGCAACGTCACCAGCAAGTCAAAGCGCGACGTTCTCTGCGCTGCCCGCGTCGGACCAGTTTCTGCTCATCAGCGTGCCGGGTTCGGGCAGTTTTGTCGGCGTACCCGCGGGAACTCCGTTTGCGGCGCAGTTATTCTTAGGAGGCAATCCCGCGCCAAACCGCAGTGTGTCGCTTTCGCTCTTGAACGGGTCGGCCTCTTTCGCGGTTTGTGGAGGAGCGTCGAGCTGCACGGCACAAACGGACTCGTCCGGGCGTATCTCCACGCTGGTCACTCCGCTCGCGGTTGGGGGAATCACGCTCGTTGTGTCCGAGGTCGGTGCCACTCCTGCGGTCTCACAGACGGCCACGTTCACTGCCTCTGTGCCGTCTGACGTCCTGCAGCTTACGAGTGCGCCTGCTTCGGGAGGCTTTCCTGGGGTGACTGCGTCCTCACCGTTTGCCCTCCAGCTCTTCCAATCGGATGGCGTGACTGCGATTGCAGGCAGGAGCATTTTGCTCTCTGTAGCAAGCGGGTCCGCTGCTTTGGGTGTGTGCGGCGGGGCCACCAACTGTACCGTGCCGACGGATGCCTCCGGAAGAGTGTCAACATTGGTGACCCCAATGGCGTCCGGAACGGTGAGCTTAGTGGCGACGGAGGTGGGTGCAACTCCTGCCGTGTCTCAGAGCGCAACGTTTACGGTCTCTGCGCTGCCGGACACGATGCGATTGCTCAGCGCCCCCGCTTCCGGCGGGTATTCAGGATCGGCGGAGAGCACGCCCTTCAGTGTGCAGGTCCTGCTCGGCTCCGGCGCAGTGGCTGCGAACAGAAGCGTGACGCTCTCGGTGGTGAGCGGGTCAGCGTCCTTTGCGGTATGTTCCGGTGCGGCGAACTGCACTGTTCAGACAGATGCTTCTGGAACCGTCACAACGCTTGTGACTCCACTCACGTCGGGAAGCGTAGCACTGCTTGCCTCTGAAACAGGCGGCACCTTCTCCGTGACTCAACGTGCCACCTTCACGGTCACGTCTTTCGAGAACGTGTTGCACCTGATCAGCGCGCCCGCAACCAACAGTCTGGTTGGTATGGCGTCAACGACGCCGTTCGCCGTGCAGCTGCTGCTCGCGGACGGTGTAACGCCCCTGCAGAACCGAACGGTCGCACTTTCTGTTTCCGCTGGCTCCGCTGTTTTCACGACTTGTGCTGGAGGTTCAAGCTGCACGGTGCAGACCGACGCATTTGGCGTGATCTCGACTGCGGTGACGCCGGTCGCTCCCGGTACTGTCACGCTGCTTGCCCTTGAGTCCGGGGCCTCCGTTCCGGCGACTCAGAGCGCCACATTTGTCGCTGTAGCGGCCCCGGATCTTCTGCGGGTTGTGAGTGCTCCGGCATCGGGAGCGTACTCCGGAACCATCGCCAGCACGCCTTTCGTCCTTCAGGTTCTGCTTCCGGATGGTTCCACGCCTGTTCCAAACCAGAACGTGACGATTATGGTGAACAGCGGGTCTGCTTCTTTCGCAGCCTGTGGTGGAGCTTCTACTTGCACGCTACGAACCGACTCTCTGGGCGATGTGTCTTCTGCGGTGACCCCTCTTACCGCAGGCACAATCACACTGAGTGGCTCCCTTTCTTTGGCTTCCCCGGTGATAACGCAAACGGTCAGCTTCACCGCGAGGCAGCCGCAAAATGTGCTTGCTCTTACGAGTACACCAGGTGCTAGCGTTTACATCGGAAACTCGGCCAGTTCGCCTCTTACCCTGCGGCTGACGCTCGCGGACGGGAATACTCCAGTGGCCGGATCTCCCATTACCGTATCGAGCAGCGGCGCGGGAGCGGTAAGCTTTAGTGCCTGCAATGCAGCGTCCTGTACCCTCAACACAGGAGCGGATGGAACGGTTTCGACCCTGGTCCAGGGAACGGCTGTCGGGGACGTAACGTTCACGGCGACGCCGGCTTCAGTAACAGGAGCCCAGACCACGACACTTAGTTTCCAAGTTTTGGCCACTCAGTTCTCTCTGGCTGCTACCCCGAGCCAGACCTGGATTGCGGAGGGAGCGAAGGTCAGCCTCACGCTGAACGCCACAGCGACGCTCAACGGCAACGCTGCCTTTGGCGAGAACCTGCAGTGGAGTGGAACAGCGGGCTTGGCACCTGCAATGGCCAACAGCATCACCGGAGCTGCCGGAACGAGCTCCATGTGGGCTTTAGCTGGCCCGCTCGCTGCCGGCGTATCGTCGGCAGCAACAGTATGCGGCCGGGCCAGCATCTGCCAGAACTTCACAGTTACGGGAGTGTCCAGCCATACCTTAGCGGTGCAAATCGTCAGCGGAGGTGCTCAAAGCGTGCAAGGTGGGGCGAATCTTCAGCCCGTGACGATTATCGTCACCGATCCCACCGGCCATCCGGTCGCATCTGCTCCTGTTACCGTCAGCCAAACGGTCACGGCGCTGAACCAGGCTTGCCCCACGCACGGCCGGTGCCCTGCAGCACCCGTGCTAAGTTCGCAAATCAACACGATCATTTCCGCTCCGGATGGAACCGTGACGATTACCCCTTTGTCTGTCTCCGGCGTTCCAACGCAGACAGAGCTCGCCATTTCGTCCGGAACACAGGGCTTTGCTACCGCTGTGGTTTCATGGAATCCATAGGACAGAAAACCGATCGTCCGGAACTGCGAAGCATCTGAAAGGAGGAACAAGATATGTGAGCAGGGAGAGATGGAGTGGGAAGAGTGATGAATTCCACGGAACAACAGCAATCCGGGAGCGTACGGCAGCGGGTGGTTGTGATCGGCGGGGGTTTTGGGGGTATTCGGGCCGCCGAGGGACTCGCGTATCTGCCCGTGGATGTAACCCTGGTGGATCGGCGCAACTACTACCTCTTTCAGCCGTTGTTGTATCAGGTGGCGCTTGCGGTTCTTTCGCCCGGAGACATTGCCCAGCCAATTCGTTCGCTGCTCCGTGAACACAAGAACATCGAAGTGCTAATGGACGAGGTGGTTGGCTTTGATGTGCCGTTGTGTCGGGTTCACCTCAAATCCGGAGCGCAGCTTGAATACGACTACCTCATTGTGGCGACTGGCTCCACTCATTCATATTTCGGGAAAGATGAGTGGGCTGCGGTTGCTCCAGGACTCAAGACCATCGAGGACGCAACCGAAATTCGTCGGCGCGTTTTGCTTGCCTTTGAGCTAGCGGAGCGGCAGATGCTCGAATCCGGCACGCATCCTGCTTTGAATTTTGTCATCATTGGCGGAGGTCCAACCGGGGTGGAGCTGGCCGGCGCAATCTCGGATATCGCGCGTCTCTACATGACAAAAGACTTTCGCCGTATCGACCCGTCTTCGGCCCAGGTTCTGGTCCTTGAAGGTTCGCCCAAGATTCTGGCGTCCTATCCGGAAGATCTGCAAAAGAGCGCTTGTAAGCAGCTTGAGAAACTTGGGGTCAAAATACGAACGGGCGCCCACGTGACGGATGTGCAACCGGGTCACGTCATGATCGGCGAGGAGCGCGTCGACTCGGTCTGTACCTTGTGGGGAGCCGGTGTCCAAGCCTCGCCACTCGGGAAAATGCTTGGCGCGGAGACGGATAAGCGCGGCTGCGTGATTGTCGATCCGTACCTGAACCCGAAGGGAATGTCGAATGTCTTCGTTTGCGGCGACCTTGCACATTTCGAGCAGAACGGGAAACAGATCCCCGGGGTCGCTCAACCTGCCATGCAGATGGGCGACTATGCGGCGAAGCGAATCGGTGAGGCCATCAGGGGCAAGCTCACCTCTAAAGGTTTTCACTACTTTGATAAAGGCGACATGGCGACCATCGGGCGCGCCGCCGCCGTAGCGAAGATTGAATGGCCGTTCAAGGCACACTGGAGCGGATTTCCCGCATGGTTTGCGTGGCTGATGGTTCATATCTTCTTCTTGATCGGATTCCGTAATCGATTCGCGGTTTTTCGGCAGTGGGCGTGGACCTACTTGACCTTCCGGGACGGCGTTCGTCTGATCACAGGATCGCAGCTACTGCCCGGATGGGAACTGCAGCACAACCCGAAGGGTGAGTTGACGACCGATGCGATCGCCCTCGAACAGGTTTCGTCTGCCAAACCTAGCGTCTGAATCTAAAGTAATCTGCATGTTGAGGGCTTTCCTCATCTGATAAAGGGTGGAGGTGTGCCCTGCGTAGCGGACGTCCCTTAGCTACACTCTCGATTTACGGCGTTGGCATTGCACTGGCGGAGTCTGTTGTTAGCCGCCGATGGGTTTGCGCAACAATGAGGTCGCGCGCAATCAGGGGTGCTTTTCCCACTGCCCGGCAGGTGGCGGGAGCGCTTCCCCGATCATGGGCTGGATGGCTGCTCTGATCGGACGCTTGTGCTCTGCACGGACGAAAGTAAGTTCCGGGCTCTCGAGCGCCCCGCCCGCTTCCGCCCATGCACCTCGAACACTGGTTCGCAACCGTCAAGCGGCTTTCATCTGCGCTGGGAGTATCTGCTCGCAAGCATTTCACCTTGTTCCACCCCGTAATTCCCCCAGGTCTGGCCATGGTCTTCTTTTCAGCAGCTTGCCTGCAGCAGGAGGGCTGGCTGATGGAAGCGCCGTTGATATCGCCGCATCCTCTGCCACAGTCTTCCTCTGGTAAGAGCAAATCTTCGCTTCACATGGGCCACGGCCGGGTGGTGCGTTCCTGCTCGGACTTGTCCTGATACCTCCGCAGCGACGCCGGACTGTTGGCCTTCGTGCTCTTCCTTGCAACCCTCGTGCTGGGGATCCGACGCCAGGTGGTATCCACACATAGTACGCCGTGCTGTGTGTGTTGCGAACAGGCGCGCTCTGGCACGATCTGCCGGACCGTTACGGCAAGTACAAGAGCTTGCACACGCGGTTTATGCGCTGGGTATGGGCAGGCGTCTGGGAGCGCCTCTTCGACGATGTACATCAGCAGGCGGCGCGGGCCGCAAGAGGGGGCTCCGAAAACCCGGCTCTGGGGCGTTCCCGAGGTGGACTGAGCACTAATATCCACCTAATGACCGATGAGGCCGGCCTGCCGGTCGCCTTCCGCATCACGCCCGGTCAGGCTGCGAAGTATGCCCAGGCGATCTTGTTGCTCGAGGCAGGAGCGCCGAAGCCGTCATCGCTGACAAGGGCTACGACTCGGCCGAGATCGTCGCCAAGATCGAAAGTCTCGGCGCGAAGGCCGTGATTCCGCCGCCGGCACTGGAAGCAAAAGCGCAGCTACGACCGCGAACTCTACAACAACGCAATCGCATCGAACGCTGCTTCAACCGTCTCAAGCACTTCCGCCGCTTCAGCACACGATACTGCCGTACCGTCGAAGCCCCCGCTCCACAACAGCACTCGCACGCAACTGGCTCAGACTTCAGCTATATGTGTATACCGCCTAGATCGAAACCCCCACATGCTCGTGGTTACCTTCGGCTAAGTCGTCCTCT
>CAXSDM010000024.1:0-19133 GCA_964235575.1 uncultured Acidobacteriaceae bacterium
CGTCCTCCCCAACAAGGAACGGAGAACCGAGATCATGCAGACGTCCCCACGCGTCCTTACCTCCCTATGCGCGTTTTTTCTGGCTGCCACCGCGGCTCAGGCGCAATTTTACAAGATACACAATGGAGACATCGGCGGAGGCGCCCTCGGGCAGTTCACCACTCCTCTTACCTCGACTTACACTGGCGTCACGCAGAGCACACGCGACTCCTTTGGAGGCTATTTCACTATCCGGGATCATCCAGTCTCCTGGGCAGGCATTGAGGTCAACTACGGCTACACTCGCTTCAGCGAACTCTACAGTGCAACTACATACAGCGCCAACCCGAAAACAAATATGCACGAAGCGACTGCGGCTTACCTATTTCATCCACACTTCCGCAAACTACAGCCATTTGTCTCAATCGGCGGAGGATACATTGATTTCCTGCCCGCGAACACCGGTCAGAATCAGTGGCGCGGGACCGGTCTCGTAGAGGTCGGTTTTGACATTCCAACCAGCAACCCACATTTCGGCTTCCGTGTACAAGGGCGCGATTTAATTTATCGCGCGCCAAACTTTCAGCAGGCGAACCTCGGTTCCAAGACCTGGGTGAATACCGAAGAACCAACCTTTGGTGTCTGGCTACGATACTAGATATAGATTTACAAGATGGCAAAGCCCCGGCGCTGACCGGGGCTTTGCCATTACAACAATGCTATGCCCGGCTCATGTAGGCGCCTTCCGCCGTATCCACCCGAATCTTCTCGCCTTCATTAATAAACGGTGGCACCTGCACCACAAGACCTGTCTCCGTTTTGGCCGGCTTGGTCACCGAAGACGCCGTCGCCGACTTGATCCCGGGCTCCGTCTCGACTACTGTCATCTCAACCGCCGTAGGCAACTCGATGCCGACCGCTTTGCCATCGTGAAAGCTCACGCTGATCGATAGATTCGGCGTCAGGAACTCGACGGCATCGCCCAGCGTGTCGCGCTTCAGCATGGTTTGCTCGTACGTGTCGTCCATGAAGTAGTAGTCGTCGCCGTCATTGTAGAGATATTCCATCTTGATCTCGTCCACGACCACGCGGTCGATCGGATCGGGCGAGCGAAAGCGCTCCACAAACATGGAGCCGGTACGCACGTTGCGCAGCTTGGCCTGGATGAAGGCCCGCAGGTTCCCAGGCGTGCGGTGCTCGACTGAAAAGACCAGGTGCAGGTCGTCCTTGAACTTGATAATCATGCCTGGCCGCATCTGCGTAGCAGGGATCGACATAAATGCCTCGTATTTCTTCTTTGGAAGTGGTGGTGAGACCGGATCACGGACGCTGCCGGCTAAGCCCCAACCAGTCGATTGTACCGCAGCAGATCCGCACTGGACTTCGCACTCCGTGCAGCGCATCCGCGGCAATCCGTGCAGCAACGCGCAATCAAAACTTGTGGAACATGAAAAATGCTCCCGCGATAAGACAGGCGAATGCCACGAAGTGGTTCCAATGCAGACGATCGCCAAAATAGAACACGCTGAACACGCCAAAGACTATAAGCGTAATCACTTCCTGAATCACCTTCAGTTGATCGGGAGAGAAAGTCTTCGAACCGATGCGATTCGCGGGCACCTGCAAGCAGTACTCAAAGAGAGCAATAGACCAGCTCACGAGAATGACTTTCCATAAGGCGACATTCTTATAACGCAGGTGCCCATACCATGCGAAGGTCATGAAGATATTTGAGCCGATAAGCAATACGATGGTCCACATGGACTCTTCGATGCTGCGGCTCGGTCCCTTCTCAAAACGAGGCCTGAAAGCAATCCCATCAGGCTTATCGAACAAACAGCCGTTTGAAGAATTCTCCTACTGCCGCGAAAGGGTTATGGTGACTCTGCGCAACGACAGGAGGCGCGGTTTGAGTCGCGGCTGCGTCAGGGGCTGGAAGACCGGCGCTGTCTGGCTCTGCTGCCTTCAGAGCAGTCGGATCGTAGGCCAGCGTCGCGCCAACCTGCACATGCGTTCCGCCGCTCGGCGTCTCGGGCGCAACCGCTTCGGGCTCTGCCAATCCTTCGCTTTGCGCAGCCGGAAACGGGTGAGCTTCCGCAGCCTGCTTCGGCGTGACAGGTCCGTTGGCACTCAGCATGGCCTCGGCGATCGACACGCCCGGCTGCGTCTCCGGCGGACAGCCGCAGGGCGTTGTCTCGCGGTCGACCACCTCACGCAGGCTTCCGTGTTCGAACAGAACGTGCTGGTTCGGCTGGATCTGGTAGCTCGCCTCGCCAAATGAGTCCGTGATGTTGAGGATGGGCGCCTTACGGCCGCGATTCTCTACGCATGTATCTCCATTGCGAGAGACGCGCATTTGGAGGTCGAGCGGGCCGGCCGAGGCCAGCGTAAACCGCAGGTCGGGCGTAAGCACGATGTCGTTCGCCTCAGCCTTCATGCGTATCTCCATCGCTCCCCGGTCGAGCGCCAGAAACAGCGCATCCCCCAACGACCGTGCCGCATGCAGCACGCTGGTCTGGCACACGCGCACCGTGCCGCCGCGCGCCAGAGTCACCTCGGCGTTGCGTCCCGGACGAGCAGTCACGATGCTGCTGCCTCTCAGCTCGGCGCGGCCGCCAACGGCCGCGATGGAGGCTCCCCCTGAGCCCTCAACGGTCGCATCGGCGAGCGAAACGGTGCCCACTGTCTGCGCAACGGACTGAGGCCAGGCCTGGCTCATCACCGCTGACCACACCGTCATCCCCGCCAGTTGCCACACCTTCATCGTGCACTCCTACATCTTCAGGAAGTTCTCAATCATCGTGCGTCCATGGCTGGTCAGCACGCTCTCCGGATGGAACTGCACGCCTTCAATCGGCAGCGAGCGGTGCCGCAGGCCCATGATGATCTCTCCGTCCGCGGTTCTGGCGGAGACCTCAAGCTCCTCGGGGAGACCCTCCTGTTGGACGATCAGCGAATGGTATCGCGTGCAGGTCATCGTTGAAGGAATGCCTGCAAAGATGGTGCGCCCGTCGTGCGCCACCTCACTCGTCTTGCCGTGCATCAGCTGGGCCGCACGCACTACTTGTCCGCCAAAGGCCGCGCCAATGGCTTGATGCCCAAGGCAAACTCCGAGGATCGGCGTGCGCGGGCCGCCCGCCTGCTGACGCGCCGCAAAATGCTTGAGCAGCCCGATGCTGATGCCCGCCTCCTGCGGCGTACACGGGCCAGGTGAGATCAGGATGCGGTCCGGCTTCAGCGCCTCAACCTCTTCCGGGGTGAGCTCGTCGTTGCGGCGAATGACCATGTCCGCGCCCAGTTCACCCATGTACTGCACCAGGTTGTAGGTAAACGAGTCGTAGTTATCCAGCACGAAGACCATAGCTCGATTCTATGCCCAGCCAACAGCGGCGCACTGCGGGGCGTCTACCACTCAGAGGTACCGCCATGTTTCTGTCTCCCACCCGCTGGAAGCACTTTGCCGCCATGCTCTTGATCGGCGACGGCGTTATGGCGCTGGTTCATCCACAAAAAGACGCCCTCGCCTGGAAGACCGGCCCGCAGCCGTGGCAGGACCTGATGCATGTTCTCCACCAGCGGCCGGCACTGACTCGCGTTATTGGCGCCGCGCAGATCGTGGGTGGTGTGTGGTGGGCCATTCAACAGGAGAGCGAACAGTAGGCTACTCGCATGCTTAGGGTTTATCGATGAGATCTGCGGGTAGGTCTGCGGAATCCGCACTGCCTCGTAGGTTACTGGCAACCCCAACAGTTGTCCTTTGCGCTGTGTTTGTCGCTATCTGGGCGATCTATCCGTTCGCTCGATCGGCTTACCGGCTCCAAGTAAATTACAACGAAGGATGGAACGTCTACTCGGCCGAGCATGTCATACACCATTTACGACTCTATCCAGAGGCTTACGGCTGGCAAACAGTCAATTATCCGATACTGTCATTTTACTTCATGGCATTCTTGCATCGGTTTACCCACGAATATCTTTTTACTGCGCGGCTTGTGTCGCTTCTCTCCCTTGTTGCTTGCTGTGCGCTCTGCGGCATGATTGTTCGCCAATTGTCCGGATCGAAGCGAGCCGCCCTGCTTTCCGCATTTTTCTGCCTCGGAGTTTTCTGCACAAGCGCCAACTTATATGTGGGCATGGATGATCCACAACTGTTAGCACAGGTCTTCTTCTTGACCGGCTTGGTTGTGTACCTGTCCAGTCGGTGCAATCTCCTGGCCATCTTTCTAGCTGCTACCTTCTTTGTCTTTGCCGGATCTATCAAACATAACCCGATTGATTTTCCTCTGGCAGTTCTATGCGACCTGGCATTGCTTTCATGGCGTAGAGCGCTTTGGTTCTGCGCCTGTGGAGCTGTCCTTACCGGATTATCGATCGCTCTCAATCTTCACTTCGGCGGGCCTTACTTCTTTGCTCATGTGCTCTCTCCCCGGGTCTATAGTTTTGAACACGGGTTGTATGCCGTGGCATTGGGTGTACTGCTTCCGCTGATCGGTCCTTTAGCGCTTGCCATAGCGTTTACCTGGACGGTGCGATGGAACCGCTCTCGGGTAATTGTGGCTCTCCTGCTTGCGTGGTCCTTGCTGATCGGCACGCTGTTTGCAGGTGGCAGCGGAGTATCGACAAGCACCTACTTTAGCGCTTTGATCGCTATATCCATTGCGATCGGCTTGCTTCTCAGTGACCTTGAAGAGGCAAAGTGGTCCTGGACTTATCATCCGCTCGCCCGGTGTTTTCCTCACTTGATCTTTCTGTGGCTGCTGATTTCGGCCGCGTGCAATGACGTCATCAATCCAATCCAGATGCTTAGACAGACAGCGGCGCGGCAGCGTGACTTCGACCGGGAGGTCGCCTTCCTGAAACTCCAGCCATCGCCTCAGCTCTGTGAGGATCTCCTTGTCTGCTTCTATGCCGGACAGCCGTATGTCTACGATCCCTTTAACGCGACACAACTTATTAAATTAGGAAAGCTGAACCCTGCACCTTTTCTAAGTAAGCTCAATGCAAGCGGCTTTGGAGCGATTGAGTTAGCTCGTCACAGCGGAGACGATACCTCACAGGCGGATCGTTTTCCGCAGTTATTCCTTGACTCCATTGCAAAGCACTATGATCCAGTACTTACCACCAGCAACGCAATCCTATACAAGCCCAAAGCTCATTAGGCCTTACACGACAAGGAACTCTCATTAAGCTTTTTTGTCATTCCCTAAGGGAATCTGCGTCTTGCTCGGCCCGCGTCAAAACACTTGATCGACCAGCCTACGTCTCTCTCGCTCGTTCAATAGCTCGCACCACTGCTCTCGCCTTATTGCCGCACTCCTCAAACTCGTTCTCCGGCACGCTATCCGCAACGATGCCCGCCCCGGCCTGCACGGACCCATGCTTACCTTCCATAAACAGCGTCCGGATAGCAATGCAGCTATCCAGATTGCCGCTGAAATCGGCGTAAAAAACGCTGCCGCCATACACTCCTCGCCGCGCCGGCTCCAGTTCCTCGATGATCTCCATGGCCCGGATCTTCGGTGCACCGCTGAGTGTTCCGGCCGGAAAACACGCCTTGAATGCATCCATCGCGGCCAACTCAGGCTTCAGCCTTCCCTCAATCGCGCTCACCAGGTGCATCACGTGGCTGTACCGCTCCACAAACATCAGGTCCTTAACGCGCACACTGCCAAACTCACTTACCCTGCCCACATCGTTTCGTCCCAGGTCGACCAGCATCACATGCTCGGCGACCTCCTTCGCATCCGCGCGTAAGTCGGCCTCCAGTGCGCGATCCTCAACCTCATTCGCGCTCCGGCGGCGCGTGCCGGCAATGGGCCGGTACTCCACCGTGCGGTCATGCACGCGCACCAGCAGCTCAGGCGACGAGCCTACAATGTGCGCCACGGACGTCTCCTTCGACGCCCGCTCCATGCCAAAGCGCAGAAAATACATGTACGGCGAAGGATTCACGATCCGCAGTGCGCGGTACACCTCGAACGCCTCGACGCCCGGTTCGCAATCGAAGCGCTGCGAGAGCACGCACTGAAACACATCGCCGCTCGCAATGTACTCCTTGGCTTTCGCAACAGCTTTTAGAAAGGCTGCTTTAGATGTCCGCGGCATCATCCTCAGCTTTCCCGGCCGGCTCTTTTCCTTACGCTTCATGGCCGATGCCGGCAGCGCAGAAGCCAGCCGCTTCTCCATGCGCCCCAGCCGCTTCAGCGCCTTCTCGTACGTTCCGCCGCGAGTCAAATCCGCCGTCGCGATCAACAGAATCTCCTTCTTCACGTGGTCAAACGCGAGCACCTGGTCGAAAAACATCAGGCAGGCATCCGGCACGCCAAGCTCATCGGCAGCCACTTCGGGCAGCTTCTCAATCAGCCGCACGACATCATAGGCGAAGAAGCCCACGGCGCCGGCTGTGAACGGTGGCAATCCAGCCAGACGCGCCGGCGTGTGGCCGCCCAAGGCAAGCTTCAGTTCCTCAAAGATATCTCCGGGAAACGTCTTTCGTCGGCGTCCGTCCTCAACCGTGATCTGCCGGCCCCGCGCGACCATCTTCTTGTACGGCGCGATCCCGATAAACGTGAACCGCCCCACGTGCTCACCGCCTTCGACGCTCTCCAGCAGAAACGCCTCAGGCTCCTCGTCGGCGATGCGCAGAAAGGCGGACACCGGGGTCTCCAGGTCGGCGGTCACCGTGCGGTATACGGGAATCAGGGTATGGCTTCGGGCCAGCTTGCGAAAGGCCTCCGGAGTCGGCGTAGTCTCATTTTTCCGCTTCATGTCGATACCACAATCGTATACGCCAGCCGCGGCAAGTCGGCGGCATCCCCCATTCGCGGGGTTGCACGCTGCTTTTTGCTTCGCCTATACTCCGCTGAGTCCGGTCCGCGCCACCGCTCCAGGAAACGAAAGCATCGTCTTCCGGGTCTCACCATCAGTACATAGGGGAGAAACACAATGGCAGCGGAATCACTGGTACCAAAAACCGAGCTCAGACGAGCACAAGGGCGGGAGACGATGGCAACACGCCGCACGACCATGACGCTTGAACAGGAGAAAAATCCCTGGGAAGCGCAGGCCGCACGATTCGATTACGCAGCCAAGAAGCTGAACCTCGACCAGGGCATCTGGAAGATCCTCCGCTATCCGACCCGCGAGATCATAGTGCACATCCCGGTCGCCATGGACGATGGCTCGATCGAAGTCTTCACCGGCTACCGCGTCCAGCACTCGCAGGCCCGCGGCCCGGCCAAGGGCGGCATCCGCTACGCGCCGGACGTGTCGCTCGACGAGGTACGCGCGCTCGCCAGCTGGATGACCTGGAAGTGCGCCGTCGTCAACATTCCTTTCGGCGGAGCCAAGGGCGGCGTCATCTGCGACCCCAGGCACATGTCCCAGGGCGAGTTGGAGCGGATGACGCGCCGCTACACCGCCGAGCTGATCCCATTCATCGGTCCGGAAAAAGACGTTCCCGCGCCCGACATGAACACCAATGAGCAGACCATGGCCTGGATCATGGACACCTACTCCATGCATGTCGGCCAGACTTCCACCGCCGTCGTCACCGGCAAGCCGGTCAATTTGGGCGGCTCGCGCGGACGCAAGGAAGCGACCGGCCGCGGTATCTCCGTTTGCTGCGATGAAGCCGTCAAGTATCTCGGCATGGACATTGCCGAGTGCCGCGTCATCATCCAGGGCTTCGGTAACGTGGGCTCGAACGCCGCGAAACTGCTTTACGGCAAAGGCTACACGATCCTGGGCATCGCCGAATACGATGGCGGGCTTGTCAACGAGCATGGCATCGACATACCCGCGCTCCTCGAGCATCGCGCCCGCACCGGAACCATCCACGGCTTCCCCGAAGCCGAAGCCTGCGATAAGGCCGAGTTGCTCACACGTTCCTGCGAGATCCTCATTCCCGCCGCGACCGAGAACGTGATCACCAGCGAGAACGCCGCCGACCTTCGCTGCCGCATCCTCTGCGAGGGCGCCAATGGACCCACGACTACCGTTGCTGATGACATCCTCGAAGATAAGAAGATCTTCGTCATTCCCGACATTCTCGCCAACGCCGGCGGCGTCACCGCCAGCTACTTCGAGTGGGTGCAGGACCGCATGGGCTACTTCTGGACCGAGGCCGAAGTCAACCAGCGCCTCGACGCCATCATGTCGGAGTCCTTCAAAGACGTGATCGCTTATGCCGAGTCGCACAACGTAAACAACCGGATTGCCGCGTACATGCTGGCGATTGATCGCGTTGCTTACACCACCAAACAGCGCGGCATGTACGCGTGAGGAATCGCAAACTTAGGGACAGTGAAGCGGCTCCGGAACATCTCCGGAGCCGCTGGTCTCTAAGCTTCTTCTTTTGCTAGAAGCTGGCCCGAAGACCCATTTGTATCTGACGAGGAGTATTTCCCTGTGTCTTGCTCGTGCCGAAGTTCGTCAGACTTTGATAGCTGAGGCTTGGGTTTGAAAACTCGTTGTGATTGAGAACGTTCAAGAAAACGCCCGTTGCTTCAAGATTGAAGCGTTCGAACAGCAGAACTTCCTTCTTTACGCTCAGGTCCAAATTCAAGAAGGACAACGCGCTGATCGGACCGCTCCCACCATCCCGAGCGTCAATTCCAAGGATCGGGGGACGAGTTCCATCAAAAGCAGCGGCAGGACTTGTGAAAATATTGACGGCGGAGGCAGGCCCTGGCAGCTTGTAATTAGTTCCGATCGAGATCCCACTCGCGTCCGGACCTCCAAGAATACCGCGATGTGTTTGGGTACGGCCACCGGGTCGTGAGAGGAAAATACAACTTTCCGTGTCGGTGAAGTTTGCTCCATCTTCACCCCCAAAGTTCTGTCCGTTGTTGTTCGTGACGCATTGTAAGGGTTGTCCGGTTCCCGCGGTAACCACCGGAGACAAAGTCCAACCGCCAGCAGCCCGACCTAAAAAGCCACGTTGATCCTTATACCAAGGTGTCTGGTAAACAATGAATGTGTTGAAGATAAGCTTTTCGTCGAAGCTTTGACGTCCGTATTGCTGGCTCAGATTAAAGTTGTCCTCGGCCGCAGTAGAACTGGTCGACTGGTTATAGGAGCCCAGGCCTAGAGCTTTGGAAAAGGTGAGGTTTTCTTGAAGCGTCATACCATGAAAGTTGTTCGTCTTGAAGGAAACGTAACCGCCATGATAGTTACCATAGCCGTTTGGAGTGCCCATGCTAAGACCGGTAACTACCTGTCCAGCTCCTCCATACATTGCATTTGATGTAGGCGTGCCCATCAGACTCCGTGGAAAGATAAAACCCGTTCCACCTTGACCATTGGTGTTGTTGTCCAGTGCCTGCCAGAGGCTGAAGATTTGCTGTGCGCGGAAGTTGGCCGCCCTCTTGCTCACGACAGCGGCAGTACAGCTACTAAACCCTGTGCAATAGGAGGAGCCTGCACCTCCAAGTGCGGTCTCAAAAAAGGGCTGAGGAGCAACCGTCGGGGCAGTACTTGACCTGCACAGTGCCGCGGAACTAGTGCAGCCGAAAGCCGCCTCAATGACATCGTAGGCCGCCACGAAAGTCTGCCCACCTTCACTTAGGTTATAAGGAATCTGGTTCGGGTTTAGCTGGATGTACTCATGGTGGATGAGACGACCAATGTAACCGACCTCGATGAGCATCTTCCGGTTGAGCTGGCGCTGAATCGAGAAATTGATCGTGTCGACATCGTTCGGCCTGAGGCTGGGGTCCACGGGGGAGGCCAGTTGGACACCAGGCCCATCAAATCCAGGATGGTAAGGCTGCGCAAGCTTCAGCGGCAACGCCGCCGTTGCGAGCACAGGAGCAACGCCATCCAGACCAGGCGCCGTGCCAAAGCGATAGGCCGTAGTATCGGTGTAATTCGTCTGAGTACAATTGCCTGACCCGGTGACCGGAGACTGAGCATACTTACACTGTGTCGCCAGAATCAGACCCGGGCTAAGCAACGGGTTCAGCACCTGAGCATCGCCATTAATACGACCGTAAATCCTTCCGTAGCCGCCGCGGACCACGGTTCCTCCGTCTCCGAAGAGCTTATTAAGTGCCGCGTTGCTGAACTTCGGATTCCAACTTGCCGAAATGCGTGGACTCACCGCGCCGTAATAAGGATCGTAAGGATACTTGCGTCCGCCGGCTACGTTCCGAATCAAAGCAAAACCGATTTCTGGGTTGTAGATCTGCCCTTGAGCAGCTGCATTCTTGCGAGCATTCAAATAATCCTGAACCCGAAGTGCATTTCCGCTTACATCCGTGAACATAACCTGATTGCCATCCCGCTCTGAAGGAGGCATCTCAATCGCGTAGCTAATTCCATAATTGAGCGTAATGCTCGGCTTCAAATGCCAAGTGTCAGTGACGTACAAGTTGTAATACGGAATGGTTGTATGTGCGGAAACAGGAGTGAGTGGCGCGTTCAAACTTAGCGTGCCACCAACGTTGGCATAGGTGTTTGCCACCTGAGTGTCGGTAACTAACCCGTAATAGGTATCCAGTTGACGCTGGATAGTCAGGGCAGAGACATTGGGTGCTGTGACGCAGCCGAGGCCGATGGTACAGGCGGCACCGGTGCCGTTTGTCGTGTAGTTAATATTGCCGCCGCCGCCCGTGTCACCAAGCTGGTAAGTCGGCGTGTAGTTAATACTGGCACCGTTGTCGGTACGCTGATGATAGTTGAAATTGTGCTGATACTGGCCGCCAGCCTGGATGAAGTGATTACCTTTGAGCTTCGAAACATCGTCCCGGAAGAAGTTATCCTTACCATCCCAGATGCGAGTGCGGATATTCTGGGCGGCCACGTTGTAAGGAGAAAGTACATTCGTACCGGCAGCGCCAGGGGCCGTAGCTACACCGTTTTCACCTAACGGCTCGATTGCACCACCCGCACCAGCAACCTGAGCGGGAGCACCGGCCCCCTTCCACTGCCAGTCGTTCCGCGTGTAGCTGTAGTGAAAATCGTTGGTCAACGATGAACTGATGTTGGTAGTAACGCCAACGACAAAGAACCAGGGGTTTTGCGGCCTTGGTGTCAGCGCAACAGGCACGCCTACCTGATCGCCCGGTAGTCCCCCTCCCACATCTACCTGATTATTGGTGAGATTGTTGTAACGGTAGTATCGATAACTCGCCATAAGGTGCCACTTCTGACCGAAATCGTGATCCAGACGTGTGGCGAGAAACTGGCTGCTTTGCGGAGTCCGGACATTTGCCCTGTAGCCAATTATGTTTACGCTGTCGCACACTGCCCCGGCCAGGACGCCGCAGCTTTGATCAAATACACCGGCGTAATTTGCTCCATTAGCCCCCGTTGAGCCCGCGTTGCTCGCGGGAGCAACTGGAAGTTGAGTGTTGTAAAAGTTTTTCAGAGTTTGATTAAAACCGATTTTACGGGGATCGGCAGCGAGCAGCTGAGCGGCGGTGTAAGTTGTGGGCGGCGCGCTAGCTGAACTGACCCAGCTAAGCTGACCCTGCTGAAGGAATTGATAAGAGGGGACAGAACGCTCGTATGTAATGGCATTTGGCCAACTAAAACCTTCGTAATTGGCGAACAGGTACGTCTTGCCACCAAATTTATACGGAGCAATCGGACCTCCCGCAGCAGCACCATAACGGCTGTAATGGAAACTGGGTTTCGGGGTATAGCTTCCAGGAAAGTTGTTTTGCCAGGTGTTTCCATTAAAGTTGTTATCAAGGTAGTACTCATAGACGGTTCCGTGGACTGTGTCACGACCACGCTTGGTTACGATCTGCGACTGCGATCCTGAGGAGTTGTTAAAATCGGCCGTTTGTCCAGAAGTAGACACCTTAAACTCTTCGATACTGTCCTGCGGCATCGGCACGACGCCACCAGCGCCACCAGCAAGAAAGCCACCGGCAGTGGAACCTACGTTGCTCTGTGTATAAACGCCTTGGGTGCCGTCCATGTCGGCCGTGTTGCTGCCGCCGTCAAGTTGAAACGTAGTCTGGTCGACCGTGGTGCCGGCGACGTTGCCGCCAGGCGTCACTCCAGGCTGCAGCGTCACGAAAGTGGCCACGTCTCGACTAATAGCGGGTAGCGACTCCACCAACGTTGGATCGACCGTAGTGCCTGTCGAAGCATTCATTGTCTGCAAATCAGCGTTCGAAGCCACCACCTCTACCGTGGTGCTCTCCGCACCTATCGCCATGGTAAAGTTTGCCGTCGTCTGCGAGCCGACCAGCACCGGCTGCTCCGCTATCTCATCGGTCGAGAACCCCGATTTACTCGCTACAATCGAGTAAGTAGCTGGCGGAACATCGGGAAGGACATACTGGCCTTCTTTATTCGTCGTCGTTTTCAAAATTGCTTTCGTGGAGGTGTTGGTCAACGTGATGGACGCATCCGGGATGAGCGCGCCGGAAGGATCTCGGACTGCACCGGTCACGGTACCGCTCGAAGAGCTTTGGGCGGAAGCAGAATTTGTCACGACGGGTGAGTAAGAAAGAAGTGCTGCGCAGAAGACTAAGACCGGCCACCGAAAAGTAAATCGCTTCATTCAATCCCCTTTTTTCAAGGCGTATAGAGCTTGTTGAAAGCTAAAACAGGAACAAATTTCAATCGCAGCCGTGCAAACACACCCGTGCCGGAAGCTCCCGAACGGAGCATGAGCGTCGCCGTGTCTGCACAACCTGCTGGATGTATGTGTTCTTCGTA
This sequence comes from uncultured Acidobacteriaceae bacterium, assembly GCA_964235575.1. GTDB lineage: Bacteria > Acidobacteriota > Terriglobia > Terriglobales > Acidobacteriaceae > Edaphobacter. The sequence continues at coordinate 12,658 of CAXSDM010000024.1, forward strand.
TTCAAATACAACTTGCCCCGAGTTGAAATGAAAATAAAATCCTCGCATCGCAGACATAGACAAAACCCATCACAAGCCCGTGAATCGTCCTTTGTGGTCATGCACCAAGCTTTACTTTGTCGGGAAGTCCGGATGCAGGTACCGGCCTAAAAAGACGTAGATCTCATGGCGCGACTCAAGCGCAAGCGGCGTGTCCATGCGATTGAAGTAATGTCCGCCGGGAGCGTTCTCGTATACCTTGTAGTCGAACTTCTTGCCCTCAGCCTTCAGCGCCTGGATCAGGTGTTCCACCTCAAGATAATTCACGTCCTCATCGTTGGTGTTGGTATGAATCAGCAGAGGCGTGTCCAACTCCTTGACGTGCGTCACGGGTGAGCGTTTGCGATACTCCTCGATGTCGTCATGCACACTCTCGCCGATAGAGTAAGGCGCTGTATAGAGTTCCCTGTATCCCTCGGTTTCGTATCCCATACGAGCGACTAAATCACTGACAGGGACGCCCGCGTAGGCGACCGCGTAGTCGTGCGGATGCGCAAAAATGTTCATCAGCGTAATGAGACCGCCGTGGCTCCAGCCCACGATGCCCACACGCTTCGGATCGAGCCAGCTGTAGCGCTGCAGCATGAACTTCATGCCCTGGAACACATCGTCCACCTCCAGGCCGCCGTAATCCATCTCCTCATACAAGCCGCGGCCATAGCCTGTGCTGCCGCGATAATCCGTCGCCACCACGCTGTACCCTTGCTCGACCAACTCGCGGATCAGGTGCGCATCGATCGTCGTGTCCAGGCTGGCGTGCACGCCCTGGTGCACGAACACGATCAGTGGCTGCTTCTTGGTACGGTCCAGCTTTTTGGGGATGAAGGTATACAGGTGCAGCAAAATCGGGTTGGTCGCGCCTGGAGCCTTCTTATTGCGGGGATGAGCCACAGGCTGGCCGGTGTATTCGCATTTGTCGATCTCAGCGATATCCCCCATTTTCTGGTACCACATCAGGTCGTCCATGCGCTTGAGCAAGATATCCTCGCCCCCGCTGCCGCCTGCAGGAGCCGCCGCCGGAGCAGCAGGGGTGCCGGTCCGAGGCGCTGCTCCTGCCTGGCCCTGAGACCAGGGACACACCACAAGCATGAGGAAAGCCGTGCTGATCAGCAGAGCAAAGTTTGTGTGCCGAAAGGAATCCCGCGGATGGGATGCGATCGAGAAAGAATGCACAGACACTCCTTAAGTGGATGCTTCAAATTGAAGATGATCTCTGAACTGTAACTTACTTCACCTTTTTCATTGAATCGAGTACCCGCGATCCACTGTCGATACACTACTTCCTAAGCAATCCACACAGAAGGCTAAAAGGCAGGCAAAATGTCACAGTTCGACCGGCGGGATTTTCTCAGATTTAGCCTGGCGCTCAGTGCGTCTGCAGGGGCAGGAGTTGCTGGCTTTCCGCTGCAGGCAGTCGGACACGATGCCGGTTCGCCGCTCACCAGCATGACTCTTGCTGAAGCAGCACAGCGAATGCGCGAACGCCAAATCACATCGCTTGCTCTCACACAGGCTTACCTCGACCGCATCAAGATCTACAACCCGAAACTAAACGCCTTCATCACCGTCATGCAGGAAGATGCCCTGAGCCAGGCGCAGGCGCTCGACGCTGAAGCCAAAGCAGGCAAGTTCCGTGGCCCACTCCACGGCCTGCCCATCGTCCTTAAAGACAATATCGACACTGCGGGCACACGTACCACAGCCGGAAGCCAGGTCTTTGACGACCGCATCCCGGAGGAAGACGCGTTTGTAACGGCTCGACTCAAGCGTGCCGGCGCCGTCATTCTCGGCAAAGCCAACATGCACGAGTTCGCCATGGGGCACACCTCCGCCTCCACCTATTTTGGCCCGGTACGCAATCCCTGGGCTCCCGACCACACGCCTGCTGGCTCCTCCGGAGGCTGCGCCGTCGCGGTCATTGCGGATATGTGCACGGCGGCGGTCGGCACCGACACCGGCGGCTCCGTACGCATGCCCGCAGCCTACTGCAGCATGGTCGGCCTCAAGCCCACCTATGGTCTCGTCTCCATTCGCGGCATCGTTCCACTCACGTATTCGCTGGATCACTGCGGCCCCATGACCAGGACCGTTGAGGACGCGGCTGTTCTATTGAACGTGCTTGCTGGCTACGACAAGCTCGATGTCGCCAGCGTCGAACATGCGCCCGAAGACTACACTCAGACCATGAAGCAGCCGGTCGCGAAGCTTCGTCTCGGCATCCCGCGCGCGCCGTATTTCGATCGGCTCGATCCCGAAACAGCCGCTGCGGTCGAAGCTGCCCTTGCCGTCCTCAGCAAGCTGACCGCCAGCACCAAAGATTGCCACTTGCCCGCCACCGGCGGTTTCTCCGCATTGGCCCTCAACGGCGAAACCCAGGCCTACCACCAGCTTCTTTACCGACGCGACAAACAAGGCTATTCGCTCAGCATCCGACGCTCGCTCGAGACCGGCGTCAAGGCTCTGGACGATGTCACCGAAGAACCCTGCTCAGAGAAGGTGACGGACTACATTCTCTCCAACTGGGAGCTCATCAAGATGCGCCGGACCATCGACGATGCCTTCACCGACTTTGATCTTGTCGCGCTGCCGACGATGCGTCTTCTCGCTCCCACCATCAACGAAGCGCTTAGCCGCGAAGAAGACCCCAAGCCGCGCGAGCCGGAGATCGATAACAACTGCCGGCCCTTCGATGTTTTCGGCATTCCGGCGATCTCGATTCCCTGCGGCTTCTCGAATAGCGGCTTGCCGATCGGTCTAATGATCGCCGGTCCACGCTTCTCCGAAGGCCGCGTGCTTGCTCTCGCGCATGCCTATGAGCAAGCCACGCAGTGGCATCTGAAAAGGCCCGTGCTCAGTCCGAACATGGTGATCCCGCCAGTAGTTCGAAAATAGGAGCAGCTTAGCTCCTACTCTCCCCGATAGCCAAGAATGGGCTTCTGCCCTGCCGGGATCGGCGACTCATATGTCTTACCCGCAAGCTTCTTGGCGAAGTCCGCCTTGGCCGCCTGCACCAGCTGCGGCTCCGCGAACAGGTCTGCCGCGGTTAGCGCCAGCGCTTTCGCCGCGATCACCATGCCGTCCTGCCCGATGCTCATCCCCGCTGAGGCCGCGGCCTGCCACGTATGCGCGGCCACGCCCGGCACGAACGTCGCCGCGCTAAAGCCGATCGTCGGGACCGTCCAGCTCACGTCCCCTACATCGGTCGAAGCCGAGGGCTGGTTCGGATCAAAGGGCTTCAGCGGCTGAATCTCTTTGGTCAGGTCCAGGCTCCCCGCCCCGTCCGGAGGCAGCGTCTTCTGCAGCGCCAGCGCAAATTGTTTTTGCGAGGCGCTCATCGTGTATCCGCCCACCTCTTCCAGGTTCTTCTGCGCATCCGCCGCCAGCGCGTCATTGCCGATGATGTTCGCGTCGCTCCCGATGTTGCGCACCTCGAGCGTGGTGCCGGTCATCAGCGCAGCCCCTTGCGCAATCTTGTTGATCCAGTCCCAGATGCCGTTCAGCGTCGCGTTCGACGGACTGCGCGCCATCAGGTCCATCTCCGCCAGATCGGGCACCACGTTCGGCGCAACGCCTCCCTTGTCAATCACGTAGTGCACGCGCGTATTGCTGGGCACATGCTCACGCATAAACTCGATTCCGTTGCCCATCAGCATCACCGCATCGAGCGCCGAGCGGCCACGGTCCGGCGCCATCGCCGCATGCGCAGCCACTCCATGGAACGTAAACTTCGCCGAAGTGACCGCCAGCGCTCCGCCATTGTTCACGCTGTTGCGGTCCGCCGGATGCCAGTGCAGCACCACATCCACATCCTTGAACAAGCCATCGCGCACCATGTACACCTTGCCCGAGCCACCCTCCTCGGCAGGCGTTCCGTAGTAACGCAACGTGCCCGCGACATGGTTCTTCGCCATGTACTCCTTCACGGAGACCGCGGCCAGAGCCGCTCCGGCGCCCAACAGGTTGTGCCCGCAGCCATGTCCTGCCGCTCCGCTCACCACTGGGTTCCGCTGTGCCTCAGCCTGCTGCGACAGTCCTGGCAGCGCATCGAACTCACCCAGAATCGCAATGACCGGCTTGCCTTGACCATAACTCGCAACAAAGCCGGTAGGCTCGTCGGCCACACCCGCCTTCAAGGTGAAGCCTGCATCTTTCAATTGTGTCTGGAGCAAGGTTGAGCTCTTATTCTCGTGATATCCCAGCTCGGCATAGTCCCAGATCTGCTTCGAAACCTGCTTATAGTTTGCGGCATGTTCATCCACAATCTTTTCCAGTTGCGGATGCGCGGGAGTTTGCGCTTGGGCGAAGCATGCGGTGAGGCCGAGCACCGAAGCAACCAGGTAAGCAGAATTACGAGTTCCATACTTCTTCACAGGCAAAATCTCCTCTAGCGATCACGCTGAAGCGCTCCGTACTAAAGACAGTCGCTGCGCATGGCTTTGAAAATTGACAGGATGTGAGATCGATATTACAACCGAAGCACGGGAATAAGTCACGCGCTTGCAGGATAACGGCCGACACCTCAAGCAAACTTTCTCCTTGCCTGCTCTGCTTTATTCGAGCAGGCAAGGAGAGCGAAGTCCTGCACGTCGGCCTATCACTCTGTAGTAAGTCTCTCGTTCCTTGCTCCGCTTTATAAGTACCAAGTAACTCCAGTTCCTAAGGACCTTATGCGCCAGATCGTCGCCTGCTCTTTGCTGCTTGCCAGCTCCGCCTACGCCATCGACGCCGGCACCGCTGTGCCTCTGCGCGGCTACACCCCGGAGCACTCCGCCTCCGAAGTCCAATGGGAGCAGAAGTTTCGCGCCATGCCGGAGCCAGACCACATCCGCGAGAACATGCGCCGCCTCTCCGCGCGCCCGCACCATGTAGGCTCTCCCTACGACAAGGACAATGCCGAGTGGCTCCTCGCGCAGCTGAAGTCCTTTGGCCTCGACGCCCAGATCGAACAATTTGAAGCCCTCTTCCCTACTCCCAAATCCCGCAAGCTCGAGCTACTCGGCCCTCAGAAATTCGTTGCCAAACTAGACGAGCCTGTCCTCTCCATCGACCCCACCTCCAACCAGAAGTCCGAGCAGCTGCCCACCTACAACGCCTACTCCCGTGACGGCGACGTCACCGCCCCGCTCGTCTACGTCAACTTCGGCGCACCATCCGACTACGAGCAGCTCGAGGCCATGGGAGTCTCCGTCAAAGGCGCCATCGTCATCGCGCGCTACGGCCAAACCTGGCGTGGCATCAAGCCCAAGCTCGCCGCCCAGCATGGCGCTGTCGGCTGCCTTATCTACTCCGACCCGCACGAGGACGGCTACAACCGCGGAACGATCTATCCCGAAGGCCCCATGCGTCCACCTGACGGCGTCCAGCGCGGCAGCGTCATGGACATGCCCGTCTACCCCGGCGACCCGCAGACGCCCGGCATCGGCGCAGTAGCCGGCGCAAAACTGATCCCGCTTGCGGACGTCCAGACCATCACCAAGATCCCCGTCATGCCCATCTCCTACGCCGACGCCACGCCCTTCCTCAAGGCGCTCGGCGGCCAGCTCGTGCCGGAGAACTGGCGCGGCTCGCTCCCGCTCACGTACATGACCGGCCCCAGCAAGGTCATGGCGCATCTCGCTCTCGCCTTCAACTGGGATCGCAAGCCGCTCTACGACGTCATCGCAAAGATCCCCGGTTCCACCATGCCCGACCAGTGGGTCATCCGCGGCAATCACCACGACGCCTGGGTCAACGGTGCCGGCGACCCCCTCAGCGGAGCCAGCGCCGAGCTCGAAGAGGCCCACGGCCTCGGCGATCTTCTCAAGCAAGGCTGGAAGCCTCAACGCACGATCATCTACTGCTTTTGGGACGGCGAAGAGCCCGCCCTGCTCGGCTCCACCGAGTGGGTCGAAACCCACGCCGACGAGCTCAAACAACACGCTGTAGCCTACTTCAACTCCGACGGCAACGGTCGCGGCCTCTTCCGCGCCGAAGGCTCACACTCCCTGGAAGCCTTCATCAACTCGGTCGTCAAGGATGTTGAAGATCCTGAAACCAAGATGCCCGTTTGGAAGCGCGCCCGCCTCGCCGACACCCTCCGCGCTACGCCAGACCTCCGGGCCGAGCTCCGCACCCGCCCCGACACCCGCATCGCCGCCCTTGGCTCCGGCTCCGATTACACCGCCTTCATCCATCACCTCGGCATCGCCAGCGTCAATCTCGGCTTCGGCGGAGAAGACCAGGGCGGCGGCCAGTACCACTCCATCTACGACGACTTCTACTGGTACACCCACTTCCAGGATACCGACTTCGCCTACGGCCGCGCCCTCGCCCAGACCGCCGGGACCATGATGATGCGCATGGCCGACGCCGACATCATTCCTTTCCAGTTCACCGACCAGGCCGAGACCATCCACACCTATGTCACTGAGGTCAAAAAGCTCGCCGACACCATGCGC
>CAXSDM010000024.1:19233-28315 GCA_964235575.1 uncultured Acidobacteriaceae bacterium
CAGTCCGAGCGCGTCCTGACCGACTCCACCGGCCTGCCTAACCGCCCCTGGTTCCAGAACATGATCTACGCCCCCGGCTTTTACACCGGCTACGGCGTCAAGACCCTTCCCGCGATTCGCGAATCCATCGAGCAGAAGGAGTGGACCACGGTCGACGCCCAGATCGCCCGCACCGCAGCCGCCGTCGACCGCGAAGCCAACCTGCTGAAAGCCGCCGCAAAGCTGCTCTCGAACGACTAGATGCTCAGACCCTTCCCGCGCGTCTCTGGGCCAGCACCAGGCCGCGCGGCGTAGGTAACAGCAGGCACGAAAGCAGCCCTTCGGCCTCGAGCGAAAGTGCCGCCTCCCGCACCGTTTTCAGGTGAGAGCTCGCATCGTGCATCAGGATCAAGCCGGTGGGGCGCATCTGCGGAAGAAAGCGCTTCACCTCGGCCTCCCGGATCGACACGTCTGAGTCGGAAAACAACAAGTCGATCGTTCCCGGAACCTGCATCTCGAGTGACGACTCGTTGCGGAGCTCGATAAACTCGCTCACGTCCGAGCCGGCTATCTTCTCCTGAGCCTTGGCGAAGACCACCGGGTCGAACTCACAAGAGATGATCTTGCCGAAGCCGTTGGCACGCAGGCCTTGCGCCATCCACACGGTGCTCACGCCCAGGAACGATCCCGTCTCAACAATCAGCTCCGGCTTCAGGGTCGTCACGAGCGTCCGCAGGAACTCGAGGACCTCCACCTCCGCGGTCATGGAGTCGTACATGTGCCAGCTCTCCGGGTGCGGGCACTCCGGCGTAGCCCGATGGTACTCAGGCAGCAGCGCGCCCCCGGCACGCTCCGCCTGCAGCATAATCTTGTGCTCCTGCTTCAGCTTCTTTCGGAACAGACCCATGGACCGATCCTAACGCGGCTGGAGCGTATAAGTGATCCCGGTGGTGAACTGGGTGGAGTTGCGCTTGGAGCCGGCCGGCGCGTTGTTCAGGAAGTCCTCCACCGCTCCCACGTTGAAAGCAAACCCCTTGTACACCGGAAATTTCAAGGTACCGTCTACATGTGCGGAGTAAGCGTTCGGCTGCTGCGTGGACGAGTTCGTCTGATGCCACGCGGGAGACACACTGCCAAACTCAGTGAAGATCAATCCCTTGGTCGACAGATGTCGCAGCCAGTTCTCCGTGAAGGTGGATCCAAACAGGTTTTGGTCCTGCGAGGTAGCCGTAGGGCCGGAAGCCGTGTCGAAGAAAGCCTGCTTTTCATAGTGCAGGTCGGCCTTGAAGTCGAGCTCCTGGCGGGCGTTCTTGATGACCGTGATCCCCACGCCGCCACCGTACGCCTGCTGCAGGCCAAGCTGCGAGGAAAAGTTATGGTCGAAGGTCAGCGATCCGAAGCCGTAGAGACGAGGGGAAAAGTACTCGTCTCGCTCAAAGTTCGCGTGAAAGATATTGGTCTCGTCCGTAAGCAGTCCACCTTGCGAGGTCGTTCCATACGACTGGCTATAGTTGATGATGCTGCGATCGCGCGCCGGAATCCAGGTAACCGCAGGGATGCCGCGGGTCAGCGTGATGCTGCCGTTGAAGGTCGTCGAGTTTTCGGTGGCGCGCACCAGGCTTGCTCCCGCGGTCACCGAGCCGGCCCACCCCTGCAGAAGACTCACCTTCCGGAGTGCTCGATCGAACGCAGCGGCGTCCATCAGCATGCTGGTGTTGGCGATCAGCTCAGTCCGCGTCCCGCTTGAGGTGGCGACGGTCAGAGTTTTGTCGTCCGCCCGCACGCTTCCGACGGGCACGGCGATTAAGGCGTCCCGCTTCGAGAGCTTTAGATTCTTCTCAATCACCGCAAAGTGTTGCGCGGAGGTAAGCGTCTTCACCTTTGCCCAGGGAACCTTGATGGCGCCGGCCATGACGCTGTTGAAGGTTATACCGGCGTCGGTTGCTCCGGTCAGCGTTCCGGTAAGCTGCTCCCCGTTCACGAAAAGAAGCACGTCAGAAGCAGCCGGAGACTTCGCTTGAGCAAGCGCAGAATCGACGAGCAGCAGCATAAGCAGGATGAGGATTGGGATGGAGTTGCTCCTGGTATTCTTCCGCTCACGAAGGCCGCGACGATGATCTACGTGACCCAGTGCTAGCCTACAAGAGGAGGCCGCGTGATGAAGCTTCTCAGCAGGTGCATGCTCGGAATTGTGCTCGTCGCCGGACTGCTCTACCTCGGAGACTGGGCGGTGTGGACGGTGAAGAGGACATACGGCACAGGAATGGGTCAGATGACCGTTGGCCGACTGCAGGTCGCCGCCCTGAAGGGAAACAAGGAAGAGTACTTCCCCGACGGCAACGAAGAAGTAGCGTGCAGCCGCTCACTCTTCCCGCAGGCCGGCGCTGAAGCATGCTGGTGGCTTGCACAACATCGCGTGATCTACGAGAGATAGAGGGGAGCCATGTCGCTCGCGCGGGTGGCGCAAAGCCGTGTTAGCTATCCTTGCGGTAAAGCAGATTGCGCATCGCGGTCCGGCGAGCTTCATTCGCCTCCGCAATCGACTTACGCTCGTCCGCGTCCATCTTCTGCTTGCCGTTACTCTCCTCGGAGTCGGACACACTGCACTCAGGGCAGCGATTGGCAAAGCCGGGTTTGCCCGGCTTCAACTCAAACTCTTCCTCGCATACCACGCACATTTTGATCGGAAATGCCATACACCTCAGTGTAGTACGGCGTCTCCCGGAGCACTTATAGCAACGATGGTTAGAGCGCGTTGACGTTGGTGGTGCCGCTATGAAGAAATTTGTGCAGCTTGATCGCAGGGAAAACTCTCCGCACACGCGGCGATCCCGTATTGAAATAATCCACCGTCTCCCGGAAGACAGCGGCTCGGGCTCCGCCGTCCAACTCCGGATCGCCGATCACGAGCGCGGTGCGGGCACGAAGCAACAACTCTCCCGCGACCTCGGCGAGAACTCCATTCTGTTTGTCGATGTGATCGGTCGCCTTGAGCCATGCGTTGCAGCGCATCAGAAAATCGTGCGAGTACAGGCCGAGCAGGCAGCGCGCCATGGGCGAAGCTGGCAAATGGTCCCAGGCCAGATGCCCGTTCACCTCTTCTACGCTGCGACGAAATCCGGGAAACACCACGCTGGTGTCATGGAGCAGAAACGCATAGTCGAACGACCAGCGAAGCGGCGCCTCATACAGCGCGCTCCACTCCCACGCATCATGCGTGCTGAATGCATACTCGACTCCATTGATCGTCCGATCCGTAGATTCCGTGCATCCGTTCACGACCACCTTGATCTGCGCTGGCTGTATGCCCTCTGCGAAGAGCTGACGCAGCAGAGTGGGCAGCGTGCGCTCGTAAAATTTCAGACAGGAGGCAACAAGGTAGACGATCGCCGTGTCGCTGGGCAAGGGCGTATGGGGGAGCAGACAAAGCGTCTGGGCCGAGTACACCAGCTCCGGCTCATCGCAAAAGAAGCCGATCGGGATGTCGGCGAGCGATTGCGTCCAGGTCGAGCTTGGGATCCATTTGTTTCCGGCGGTGATGAAGGCAAAGGCTTGCTCGCCCGGAACCTCGCCGTGAATGTAAGGAATCCAGCTGCCTTCGTTGGGATGTCCATAGCCGGAGATGCGGCCATCTGGCTGCAGCGTGATTAGACCGATAGGCTCAATCAGAACGCCCGCGCGCAGATACTTCACGCGACCGAACAGATGCGGCTTCCCGATGAGTTGCGTCATGTTTACGCCGGGGCTGCGGGCAGGAAGGTCTTTGAGGCGGGTGGTGCCGCTGGCTCCGGTGATGACGCTGCTCCTCTGGTAGCCATGGTTTGGCTTTGAGGATTATAGCTGAGCGAAGACAGGTCAGGCTTCCATCGGTTCGGAGCAGCCTTGGCCAGCAAACCGAGCTTGGCTGCTCCGAACTTGCCAACGACGCTTCATACCGCTTGCTACCACTGAAGCAGCAGCAGTTCCGAGCAGAAGGCAGGACCCATGGCTCCCATCATGGAGTAGCAGCCCGGGCTTCCTGGACGATTGAGCAGAAAATCCTGCATGACGGTCAGCACGGACGCGGAGGAAAGATTTCCGCGCTGGCGAAGACTATTCCAAGACGAAGCCAGAGCATTTTCGGGGAGGGAAAGGCTGCTCTCCATCGCCTGCAGAACCTTGGGGCCGCCGCTATGGAAGATGTAGCTGCATATGTTCTGCATGGTCATCTCGTTGTCCGTCAGGAAGCCTTCTACCGTACTGCGAAGCTGTGTCTTAACAAGTTCCGGAACATCCGCCGAAAGAACAATGTTGAAACCGTCCTCATCAATATTCCAACCCATCAGGTGCTCGGTATCGGGGTAGAAGGTGGAACGGGTATCGACGACACGGGGACACGGATTCTTGACGCTGGTCGGCCTCTGCGCGATCTCGGTCTCTTCTCCGGCGATCACGACGGCGGCAGCTCCATCGCCAAAGAGTCCACACGCGACCAGATTCGCCATCGAGTAGTCGTCTTCCTGCCAGGTGAGCGAGCAAAGTTCGACGGAGAGTAGAAGCGCATATTGCTTCGGATAGGCCTTGACGTAATCCGCAACACGGGAAATTCCAGCAGCACCGGCGACACAGCCTAGACCAAAGATTGGGGTGCGCTTAATATCTTTCGGAAATCCCATCAAATTAACCAGCCGCGCATCGATGCTTGGGCAAGCTATTCCCGTTACTGAGGTAAAAAATATCGCTGATATATCAGAGGGTGTAAGTCCTACATGATCCAGAGCTTTTTGAATTGCCTGCTGGCCAAGTTCAAGTGCTCCCTTAATCCATAAGTCGTTGTTGGGCCCGAAGCCGTTGCGCGTACCTAAGGTATCCAGCGGAAACATGATGTGCCGATAATCTACGCCACAGTTTGAGTGCAGCCGGTTCATGATGGCAGGAATTTCCAGCTTATCCTGCATACGCTCCTTCAAAGCTTCCGTAATCTCTGTTTGCGGATAACGATGGGGAGGAAACGCGGTACCAACAGACGCAATACGCATAGTGTAAGAACTCCTCAGAATGTGACTTGGTATTTGCTACAGTCACCATCGACTCTTGGTTCGTCAGCAGTGGAGACCTGTCACTCGGCAACAAACAGACCACTACCGCGACTCTGCGTGAAGTATAGACGAGGGATTCCAAATACAAATAGGCAGCTTAGTTTTTCAGCTACAACTTTCTGTACTGAGTCATCACCCGGCGGCACCGGTTTGGAAGCAAACGAGTTATCTCGTGTAGTTCTTACATTTGAATACACTTGACTTCATTACAAGTGGTAAGAACTTCTACCAACTATCCATGTAACTATTTTCAAGAGTAAAAGTTATTTGTTCGCCGCATCATAACCATTCAGCGCCAAAGTCTGAAGGCATACGTTCGCTTTTGGCGGAACGTCAGCACTGGGAAAGCTCGGCTTCGATCAGAGTTGCCCTGTTCGCGGGGAATTATGTTCCTACAACTCGGTATTAGCTACATCACGCGTGTTCTGATTTGTGAGACGAACGATGCTTGCGTTATAGGCAGGTGTCGCACTCTCTAACTCATTCTTTCTGGCGCGGGCATTGAGCTGCCATCATTCTCCAGGAAGAGAACCAGCAGGTCCAGCGGTCAGGGCAAAGGACGCAGGGCGTACCAAATCGCCGCTTAGCGAAATCGCCGCTTAAAAGAAAATGGGAGCCGCGAACGGCTCCCATCGGACAACACTTGATCTACGCGCGCAATTTGCGGCGTGCCGCGCCAGCGAGACCGATCAGGCCGGTTCCAAGCAGAACGAGCGAACTGGGCTCTGGAGTGACCGCGGGGGGGGTTGGAATGGCGTTCGTTGAAGCAGAGAACGAGGTGAACGAGTTCTGTTGCCCAACCTCCTGCGAAGTGAAGGAGAAGATCGCAGTGGAGGCCGTGTAGGTAACAGCACCCGAACCGGTAAAGTACCCGTTGCCGAATACGGACAGACACGTTGCTCCAGGCCCGCAAGCAGCGTTTCCGGCGCTCCCGACAATCTCGGCGGCCGTGTAGTTTTGCAGAAAAAGATCGTAGGTCTCGGACTGTGCGCCCGAGCTGCCGCTCACAGTAAGCAACAAGGCACCTGTCTGGCCTGGAGCGAAGAGCGTCGGTGGAACGACGATCGGCGCGCCAGTCGGGTTGAAGGGAACGACGCCGGCAGTCGCCGGGAAGAAGCTGATGGGCTCTCCGCCCGCGGTCAGAAAGGGCGCAAATCCGCCCGTCGCTGTCAGGCTGTTCACTGATCCGTTAGCAAAGGTGATTGTAAATGGCGCAGCGGTGGTGAACGAGTCAGTTCCGGTGGCGGCAAAGGCTCCTGTCAGAGTATCGGCGTGAGCGACGGCAACAGTGCTGAGAGCGAGGGTAGAGAGAACAGCGACACGGCTAAACATAGAATTCTCCAATTTGAGCGTTGGAAGATGGCCAACACCAAGTAACTGCAACTTCTGTAGTCACATCCTACCCCGTAAGTTGTGCCTGCTCGTGCGAAATCTTTCCCGATTTGGGGCAAATGTCGTCGAAAGGCTACGGGTGGCGGATATTCCCGCTTCAAGCGGGAAGGAAACTGAGGATTGCACGTGGAAAACAGCTTCGGTTCTACACGACTATTTCGCTGCGGAGCCGGCGGAAGGAGCCGCAAGAGTGGCAATCCGGGTGGCTGTATTCAGTTCGTCGCCACCGTGTAGATAGTAGTAGCCTCTACCGTCATGGTCCTTGCCGTCCCAGACTGCGACCCGCTTGGGGCCGTTGACGGTGAGGGTGTCGCCGTGGACAGTGAAGGAGGTGGCCTGATCGATGCCGAGGCAGAGGAGGTCCGGGTGGGCCTTGATCACGGCAGCGAGGTCGTTCTCGCGGTGGCGGACGTCGACGTGCTGGTCGATGGTGACGTTGGTGAAAAAGCCGAAGCCGATTTCGTGGCCGGGAGCCATCATGATGGCGTTGTCGTCGGGGTTTGAGGAGCCGCGCACCATATAGGAGCCTTGCACGGTCGCTCCCGCCGAACCGCCGCCGATGGTGCCGCCGCGGTCGAGGAGCTTGAACATCTCGGCGAGGGTGCGGGTGTTGAGGTAGGCGTCGGTGAGGCGCCAGTGGCGGCCGCCCTCGAGCCAGACTCCGGTAGCGGTGGTCAGCGGGGCGACGAAGGCGGCCGAGTCGGCCAGGGCGCGGTCGGTGGTGTGAAGGACGACACAGTTGGTGCCGGCGAAGGGACTTTTCGCGCCGCAGTATTGGGTTTGCAGAGCGGCCTGATCCGTCGGCTTGGTGACCGAAGCGGTGGGGATGACCACGATTTTGGCTTCGGGGCCGCCGGCCATGGTGATAAAGCGCTGGTAGTCACGGGTTTCGGTGGCTCCGCCGGTGATGAGGAGGTAGCCTTTGGCGGGCCCGTGAGAGGGGGTTTGAGCGACGCCCGAGGTGGCGACAAGGAGGCACGCGAGGGTGAGCGCGGGGCGAAGGGTCATGGATTCTCCTGCGATGTGGGTCTGCAGGTTAGGTTACATGCCCCTCGTGCTGCAGACTTCGCATGGGTACTCCTCCCCCCCCGGGTATGAGCCCTAAAGTCCTTAGTTTGTTGAATTTACGCGTCAGACTTCCCGCAAAGTCTTCATTCTAATGAAGTTATATGCAAAGTATTCAAAAGAAACGAGATCTGCTGGACTTCTCAGACTTCGCTGTCCAAGTTCTCTCTTCCTCCATTATAGGAGATCGCAAGGGGAGACTATGCCATCTATTTTTGTGGGTTATGTGCTTTGGATTGTTGAACTTAGAGTGCGTGAAGGACGGTTGAGGGCTTGACAGGGCTAGTGAGTCTGCGGAGGGCTTTGCGTCTCGGTAGGGCTTCCGGTGGATGGGGCGTGGGTTGTACGGTGGCGAAGGAAGACCAGGTAAATGAGGTTGTCCCAGGCGTTGTGGATGGCGGTGACGAGCAGGAGCAGGATGGCGCCGGCGATGCCGAAGAGGGCTCCGCGGGGGTGGGCGCGCGAGGCGAAGGCTGCGGAGGCCAGCCCGGCGTAGGAAGCGACTGGCAGCAGTGCGTGGAAGAGCCAGTCTTCGAAGACCGGGTGGTAGTCGGCCTGGGTGGCCATGCGATAGATGGTGACGGCAACGTAAACGCAGCCGGCCAGGCCGCCGAGTTGCCAAGCGAGGGCTGCAGGGGCGAGACCGGGCCAGGGCATGGCGAGCGAGGCGGCGAAGAGCAGGATGGAGACGAAGTGGACGATGTTGGGGCTGGCGAAGGCGTCGGTGGCGCCGGGGGCAGGACCGGCGGGGAGGTCGGCGAGCAGCGCCATGGCGACGAACTGGAGGCCGGTGAGCGCGGCGGCGGCCGAGCCTACGATCTGGGCAAAGACTTGCCAATCGGCTAGGGGGGTCATGGGGAGAGGATAGTGCAGGTAGGTGGTGACTTACCGGGTTTTCGGAGGACGTTCTATGCACGTCACATGGACGTCGGCAGTGTCGGAGCATTTTGGATCGCGACCCTTGTAATGGATCTCGAGAGCGGAATCGCTGGTCCAGCGGAGATCCTCGCGGCTCACTCCACGCCAGTCTCCATACATGACGGTGTGAACGCTGAAACCATGGTGGCTGTACACCGCTACACCGGAGTTCCCGCCTGTGGCTCCCTCATCATCTGTCTCCACCCGTGCGGCTTTATCTCCGGACGGCGAGAGAACCGGCTGTAGGTGACTGTCGCATCCGAGAAGAAGCACAAGGAGTACTAAGGACATTGCAGCAAAGGAGAGCAGGCAGCTGACTACGCTCAAGATGCGCGCCGGGATTCGAATGAATGGACGCCTGCCACGAACCCAGTGAAAGGTTCCTGCGCTTATTCCAAAGAAGGTTCCGGCTGCGACCCAGAACTCGATTTGCGGCCAGATGTAGAACACTCTAAGAACACCGCCGACTTAGGTTCTTTTCCTGGAGGTTTCCTGCTTGACACCTTTGCTGTAATCCAGGTCCGGGTGGGGCGCGAGTAGATCGAGTTCAGGCGAGTCGTTCGATTATATGCTTCACGGTCGCAGGTGCGACACGGGCCTCCGGTAATCCGGATGCTGGAATGGATTCAGTTTAGAACAATCCTTAGCCC
>CAXSDM010000025.1:0-27960 GCA_964235575.1 uncultured Acidobacteriaceae bacterium
CAGTTCCCTGCCATCACCGTTTCGTTCAATCTCGCACCAAACGCGGCATTGGGCGAGGCGATCACGGCAGTAGATAAGATCCACGACGAGATGCATATGCCGGCAAGTCTGCAGGCTGATTTTCAAGGCACCGCGGCCTCGTTTCGCAACTCGCTCTCAAGCGAACCGATCCTGATCCTGGCAGCGCTGGTGACGGTATATATCGTGTTAGGAGTGCTCTATGAAAGCTTTATCCATCCGGTCACGATCCTGTCGACGCTACCTTCAGCGGGCGTTGGCGCCTTTCTTTCGCTGATCCTGTTTCATCAGGATCTGAGCGTGGTGGCGATCATCGGCATCGTGCTCTTGATTGGCATCGTGAAGAAGAACGGCATCATGATGGTCGACTTTGCGCTCGAAGCGGAGCGGCATCATGGCAAGAGCTCGACCGACGCAATCTACGAGGCTTGCCTGCTGCGCTTTCGGCCCATCATGATGACGACCATGGCGGCGCTGCTGGGCGGGCTGCCGCTGGCGTTCGGCACGGGTATCGGGTCCGAGCTTCGGCGTCCGCTGGGCATCGCGATGGTAGGCGGCCTGCTCTTGAGCCAGGTGTTGACGCTATATACGACACCGGTCATCTATATCTTTTTCGATAATCTGGGCCAGCGTTTTTCACGCAAGCCGCACAAGACGGAGACGGGCAATGAGCCGGAGCAAGCCGGGCCGGACCCGCAGGTGGCAGGCGCTGTATGAACATCTCCGCGCCCTTTATCTCGCGGCCTGTAGCCACCACGCTGCTGACGATTGCCATTGCGATTGCCGGCATGATTGCGTTTCAGGTGCTGCCTGTTTCGCCGTTGCCGCAGGTGGACTTCCCTACGATTGCGGTCTCCGCAAGCCTGCCGGGCGCGAGCGCGGAGATCATGGCGTCGTCAGTGGCGACGCCGCTTGAGCGCCAGTTCGGACACATCGCGGGTGTGACCGAGATGACATCTTCAAGCACGCTAGGCACCACCAGCGTAACGATTCAATTCGACTTGAGTCGAGATATCGATGGCGCCGCGCGCGATGTGGAAGC
Source organism: uncultured Acidobacteriaceae bacterium (assembly GCA_964235575.1). Lineage (GTDB taxonomy): Bacteria > Acidobacteriota > Terriglobia > Terriglobales > Acidobacteriaceae > Edaphobacter. The sequence continues at coordinate 1,061 of CAXSDM010000025.1, forward strand.
GGCGATCAACGCGGCCCGAACGTACCTGCCAGTCAACCTTCCATCCAACCCCACGTATCGCAAGGTCAACCCGGCGGATGCGCCGATCATGATTCTCGGCTTGACGTCGGACAAGTACGGGCCGGACAAGCTCTACGACGAAGCGTCCACGGTGATGGAGCAGAAGCTTTCGCAGATTTTAGGCGTGGGCCAGGTAAGTCCCGGCGGCGGCGCGCTGCCTTCGGTGCGCGTGGAGGTCAACCCGGAGAAGCTGGCCGGCTATGGCCTGGCCATGTCGAACATTCAGTCCGTGCTGAGCCTGCAGAACACGAACCTGGCGCGTGGGCAGATCACCGACGGCAACCAGAGCGCGGACATCGTGGTGAACGGGCAGATCTCACATGCCTATGAGTACAAGCCGATCGTGATTGGCGTTCATAATGGCGCCGCGGTACGTTTGGCGGACGTTGCGGATGTAATCGACTCGGTGCAAAACGTGCGCTCCGCGGGATATCTGAACGGCAAGCGCGCGGTGACGCTGATTATCTTCCGCCAACCGGGCGCGAACATTATCGACACCGTTCAACGTATCTACGATCAACTGCCAGCGCTGCAGGCGTCGATTCCGAACGGGATCAAGGTGACGGTGGTGCTCGACCGCACGACGACCATCAAGGCCTCTGTGTTCGACGTGGAGCGCACGCTGCTTCTCTCCATCTTTCTCGTCATCGTGGTGGTATTTATCTTTCTGCGCAATGGGCGCGCCACGTTGATTCCCGCAGTGGCCGTGCCGGTCTCGCTCATCGGTACGTTTGCCGTCATGTATCTGTGCGGTTACAGTCTGGACAATCTTTCCCTGATGGCGCTGACGATCTCGACGGGCTTCGTGGTCGACGATGCAATTGTAGTGATGGAGAACATCTCGCGGCATCTCGAAAACGGCATGACGCCCATGGCCGCGACGCTGCGCGGAGCAAGCGAGATCGGCTTTACGGTGCTGTCGATCAGCATCTCGTTGATCGCGGTGTTTATCCCGCTGCTGCTGATGGGCGGCATCGTGGGCCGGCTCTTTCGCGAGTTCGCGATTACTCTGTCGACAGCCATCCTGGTCTCGATGGTGATCTCGCTGACAACCACGCCGATGATGTGCGCGTACATATTGAAGAACGAACATGGCGTCGCGCATGGACGCCTATATCAGGTGACGGAGCGCTTTTTTGACTGGATCCTTGAGATGTATCGGCGCAGCCTGCACTGGGTGCTCGAGAACCCTGGGCTGACGCTTACCGTGCTGTTTCTCACCGTATTGCTGAATGCAGTCATCATTGTCAAGATTCCCAAGGGCTTCTTTCCTCAGCAGGACACGGGTTCTCTCGCGGGCGGCATGCAGGGCGCTCAGGACTCTTCGTTCCCTTCCATGAACGCGTCGATTCAGCGGGCAGAGGCAGTGATCGGCAGAGATCCTGCGGTGCAGAACGTGATCGGCTTTACCGGCGGCAACGGAGCGACCAACACAGGCAACATCTACGTGACGCTGAAGCCGCTGAACGTGCGTAAGATTGCCGCGCCGGCTATCATTGGTCGTATTCGCCCGCAGCTGAACCGTCTGCCGATCGCCTCTACGTTTCTGCAGGCATCTCAGGACCTGCGCATCGGCGGCAGGTCAAGCAACGCGCTCTACCAGTACACGATTGAAGCGGACAATGTCGACGACCTGAAGACGTGGGGGCCAAAGCTGTTTGCGGAGATGAGGAAGCTGCCCGGCCTGCAGGACGTCAACTCCGATCAGCAGAATGGCGGGCTCGATGAGCGGCTGGTGTATGACCGGGTGACGGCGGCAAAGCTTGGGCAGACGGCTTCTTCGCTTGACTCGGCGCTCTATGCCGCCTTTGGGCAAAGTGAAGTTTCGCTCATCTACACGCAGCTGAATCAGTATTACGTGGTGCTTGAAGTTGCGCCACAGTACTGGGCGACTCCGGCCGGACTGAACAGCGTGTACTTCCACAACGCCTCTGCCAGGAGTGCGACGGCGACAGGCAACACGCCGCTGTTCGCCATGGTAAAGGCGAGCCCGAACACAACGCCGCTGGCGCTGAATCATACGGGCCTGTTCCCTTCGGTGACGGTGTCGTTCAATTTGGGACCGGGGATTTCCCTCAGCGATGCGACAACGGCGATCGCTGCAATGCAGCAGCGGTTGGGCACGCCAAGCTCGATTCATGGCCTGTTTGCGGGCACGCTGCAGGCGTATCAGCAGTCGCTCAGCTCGGAGCCTGTGCTGATCGTGACGGCCTTGCTTGCGGTGTATATCGTATTGGGAATTTTGTACGAGAGCTTGGTGCATCCGCTGACGATTCTCTCTACGCTTCCCTCGGCGAGCGTCGGCGCGATGCTGGCGTTGATACTGTTTGGCGAGGATCTGAACGTGATCTCGATCATTGGCATTGTGCTCTTGATCGGCATTGTAAAGAAGAATGCGATTATGATGATCGACTTTGCGCTGCAGCAGGAACGCGAGGGCGGCATGGATACGGAGGCGGCGATCTTTGAGGCATGCGTGCTGCGCTTCCGGCCCATCTTGATGACAACCATGGCTGCGCTGTTCGGGGCGCTCCCCTTGGCGTTCGGTTCGGGAACCGGCTCCGAACTGCGGCGGCCGCTGGGTATTACGATTGTCGGCGGGTTGATCGTCAGCCAGCTCTTGACGTTATATACGACTCCAGTCGTATACCTTACGCTTGACCGTCTGCGCCTGCGGGTCCAAGGCAAGCATCACGATGACTATCATCCGGAGGGCCGCCATGTGCCAGCACCCGCGGAGTAAACCGCTGCTCTTCCTCGCCTCTGCGGCGGCACTGCTGCTGCTTGCGGGTTGCCGTGTGGGGCCGAGATATCACGCGCCGCCAGCCTTGGCGCAGCTTCCGCCGCCAATTTACAAGGAGTCTCCCGCGCAGTTTATGGAGGCGGATGGATGGAAGACAGCGCAGCCAGGCGATGCGATGCTGCGCGGCAGGTGGTGGCAAATTTATAACGATCCCGAGCTGAATGCGCTTGAGGATCGGCTCAATATCGACAACCAGAACGTGAAGCAATACTTCGAGAATTTTGTTGCGGCGCGGGCACTGGTGGCGCAGGCCCGGTCGCAGCTTTATCCGACCTTGACGGTGGGTCCTTCCTTTACGCGCTCGCGGTCGTCGGCGAACCTGACCAACGCAACCGGAACGGCGGGCACGACAGGCACTACCGGCACGACGAGCACGGGCACGATTACCTCCACGGGACGGCAAAGCTCAATCGTTTCCCTGCCCTTCGATGTCTCGTGGGAGCCGGATCTTTGGGGGCGGGTGCGCAACCAGATTCGCGAATACCAATACGCGGCGCAGCTGAGCGCGGCCGATCTTGAAAATGAGCGGCTCACCGAGCAGGCCTCGCTTGCCGTGTACCTGTTCGAGCTGCGTGGGCAGGATGCTCTGCAGGACGTGTACAACAAGACGATCGAGGCAGACAAGAAGGCGGTTGAGCTTGCGCAGGCTCAATATGAGACGGGCGTCGGCGACCAGATCTCGGTCATCGAGGCCCAGAATACGCTGCAGAACGCGACCGCGACGTCGACCAACGTGGGTGTGCTGCGCGCGCAGTATGAGCATGCGATTGCGGTTCTGATCGGCACGAATCCTTCGGATTTCTCGATTCCGCCCAAGCCGCTGAATGCTGCGCCTCCGGCGATCCCGGTGGGCGTGGCCGCGCAGCTGCTGGAAAGGCGACCGGACATTGCCGCGGCCGAGCGCACGATGGCTTCGGCGAATGCGCTGATCGGCGTGGCCGATGCAGCCTTCTATCCGACCGTAACGCTGGGCGCGACAGGAGGTGTGGAGAGCTCGACGCTGAAGCATCTGTTCGACTGGTCGAGCCGCTTCTGGTCTGTAGGCCCGCAGGTGTCGGAGACGATCTACGACGCGGGGTTGCGGCGGGCCACGGTCAACCAGTACATCGCCACCTATAATGCGGACGTGGCGAGCTATCGGCAGACGGTACTCACGGCCTTTCAGCAGGTGGAGGACTATCTGGCCGCGGTGCGCATCCTCTCGCATCAAATTCTGCAAACGCAGCAAGCGGAGCAATCCGCGCAGCAGTATGTGAATCTGGAGCTGGGGCGATACCAGACCGGGATCGATCCGTATGTGGACGTGGTCACCTCGCAGTTGACGCTGCTGAACGATCAGCAGAACCTGGCGTCGCTGCGGACCGAGGAGATGACAGCGTCCGTGCAGTTGATCGAGGCGCTTGGCGGCGGCTGGGATCGCAGCGATCTGCCGACGCCCGCGGCAGTTTCAAAGAAGCTGACCGGCGCGGAGACGACGATCCAAAAGTAAAACACGCTGCCTGTCGCCTGCAGGCGGTTCGCCGTGTGGGCGAAGCTGCATAGACTTGGGGCATGCTCGAACGTAAAGGCGGCTGGTCTGGATTCGCAAGCCTGGCGGCGCCGGCGCTGGTTTGCGGTGGAGCGGCCGCGGGCCTGACCTACGCGGTGCGGGGCCGCTCGGCGCAGGTGTTTGGGCCTTCTTCGTATCGTGGTGCGGGTCAACGGCGTTCGGTGGCGCTGACGTTTGATGATGGTCCAAGCGAAGGCACATTGCGGTTGCTCGAGTACCTTGCGCGGGAGAATGTGTCCGCAACCTTCTTTCAATGTGGCGCCAATGTGGCGCGCCTCGGCGGGGTGGCGCGGCAGGTGGCGGAGGCCGGCCACGAGATTGGCAATCATACCTACACGCATCGGAGGCTGTGTCCGCGGCTGAGCCGCAGCCCGAATCTTCTGGGAGCGGCTGAGGTGTTGCGCGAGTTTGCTTCGGCGCAGGCTCTGATCGCCGCGGAAACGGGCGTGGTGCCTGCATTTCTGCGCGCGCCCTACGGTATGCGCTGGTTTGGCCTGGCGGCTGCGCAACGCAAGCTGGGCCTGCATGGCGTGATGTGGACGGCGATCGGCAACGACTGGGAGCTGCCGCGGGGCGAGATCGTGGCTCGGCTGTTGCGAAAGCTGGTGCCAGGCGCGATCTTCTGTCTGCACGATGGCCGGGACATCCGACAGAATCCAGATATCGGAGCGACGCTCGCGGCGACCCGAGAGTTGATCCCGCGGCTGAAGGATGCAGGCTATGGCTTTGAAACAGTGAGTCAGATTCTCGCGTGAGTGTGTGTTCCAGAAGACATAGTGTGTAACTCTGTCGCCTTTCGTCGATTCCCTTGGCGAACCGCAAGGAAAGTAGCGTCCTAAGGCGTGAGGGGACCGTATCTCTAGTAGTCCCTCGCCGAGGAGTCTTCCAAATGAAATCCACTTCGATGCTGGTTGTTGCTGCACTCTCCCTCGCTTCGCCCTTGTTTGCAGCCGGTTCCGGCGCGGTTGCTCCAAGCGATTCGTCTGCCTTCACCGTCAGTCAACAGACGCAGATTCCCGGAACCACGCTAAAACCCGGCTCATACTCCATCCACGTGGTCGATAAGCTCGCCGACCGGACGATCCTTGAGGTAGACAGTGCTTCGGGCAAGGCGATGGCCACCTTCCTGGGACTGGCTGGATCCGGCCTGCCGAAGTCCTCGGGCACAGGCAAGATCGCGTACGATTCGGGCACGGAGGGCAAGAGCGCCCTGCGTGGCTTCGCCTTCCCCAAGGGTCCGGTGCTCGAGTTCGTCTATCCGAAGGCCGAGGCCGTTTCGCTTGCCAAGGCGAATGGCAACAAGGTTCCTGCGATCGATCCCGCCTCTGAAGGACGCGTTGCGGATCCTTCGCTGTCGAAGGGCGATATGGAAGTCGTGACGCTGTGGATGTTGTCGACCACCAAGGTCGGCACCGATGGAACAGGCCCCGGCATCAAGGCGGAGAAGTATCAGCAGCAGGTTGCCAGCAATCATCCGCCGCGGCCCGCGATCAAGGAGCTGCCGCACACCGCGAGTGAGCTTCCCTTCATCATTCTGCTGGGAGCCGGTTCGTTACTGGGCGGCGCCATGCTGAGTGTACGCCGGAGGGCGGTTGCGTAACGAACGATCGCAGAACTCGATGAAAGCATCTCTCTGGCTGGAGCGCGTCCTCTACGGAGTGGGCGCGTTCTGCCTTTTGATCGTGTCGTACGTTGGAGCAGGAGCGGCCATGTCTCGGCACGCCGCTCTCCGCCCCGATGCACTGCCGCATCAGGCTCTCGCGGAGACAAAGCCGGCTACGGCCAAGGCGTCCGACTCGGAGGTGATTGGCAGGCTGGAGATCCCAAGTCTCAATCTGACAGTGCCGATCCTTTCGGACTATGACCCAGCCAGCCTCCGCCGGGGAGTGGGACACATTCGCGGCACCGCAAATGCCGGCGGTTTGGGGAACTTTGTGTTGGCGGGACACCGCGACACCTTCCTTCGTCCGCTGCGCCACATCGCCGCGCCCATGGTCATCAAGGTGATGATCATGGAAGGCACATACGACTACGTGACCGACAGAACCGAAGTAGTCGACCCGGACAACCTGGGAGTGCTGGACATTCACGACACTCCGGAGCTTACCCTGATCACCTGCTACCCCTTTGATTTCGTCGGCGCTGCGCCGCATCGTTTTATCGTGCACGCGCACCTCGTGTCGGCGTCTCCCGCCAAGTCCTCGTAGGATGCTGCGGTCACCAATGTAGGACACAGGCAAGAAGGAACGGCTGGATGCGAACCTACAACTCGATCCTGATTCGGTGCCTGCTGGTTGCAGCTTCTCTCGCGACGCTAGCGGCGACGGAACCCGTTCCTGTGCGGGCTCAACTCGTGGTGCGGTATGGCAAGAACGGTCTGCAAGGCCTCTCGTATAGCGGAAAAGTTCTTGAAGATGTCGGCGCGTACCCCTCCGACTCATTTCACATCTTTCACATGAAGTCGACCGACCTGAGCGGGAATGTGCGAAAGGACGGCCAATATGGATGGGGCGAAAACAACAACGGCCGCAGCTGGAATGAGGGGACGAAAACCTGGACCTATACCTTCCTCTGGGGACAGATCACCCTTCAATACGTGCAGAGCGGCGATACGCTCAACCTGGTCGTAAGCGAAACCAACAATGCAGATTCGGGGATCATCTTTGATGGCGCGACGATCTCTCCGCTGCTGCTGCACTTCCCTCAATTGCCGGTGGGATTTTCCAACGCCAGCTACTCGCAGTACGCCTACAACACGACGGCTCCCAGCGTGACGACGGCGGACTGGGGGAGCGGCGAGGTGGTTTCGATCGTGGTCGACGCCGCGAAACCGTTGTACAGCGGATTCCAGGCGGCGGGCGAAAACATCTACGGTGCGGCAGTCAGCAGCACCACCCCGGACGGCCTGGCTACGTTTCAGCCGCACCATGATCGGCCACTTCTGCCGGGACAGACGGATCATTTCACGGTATCTCTGCGATTTGCGCCTTCGGGCACCGCTACCGGCCAGTTAGCGGCGGATGCCTACCGGAACTGGGCGGCAACCTGGCCTGCGCAGCTGAACTGGACCGACCGCCGGGTCATTGGCACGGTGTACCTGGCAAGCTCGCCCAGTGGGAATGTGAATCAGCCGGCGGGCTACCCAAATAATCCGCGACGTTACTTCAACGACAACAACAGCTCGGACTTCGACGTGACCACCGCGAGCGGACTGGCAAAGTTCCAGGCTCGAATCTTGCAGCAAAGCGCGGAGAACGTGCGGAACCTGCAGCGTCTGAACGCCCAGGGCGCTGTCACCTGGGACATCGAAGGAGAGCAGTACCCGCAGGAAACGAGCTATGTCTGCTCGCCCGACCAAATTGGCACCGTGGCGCCGGAGATGGAGAGCGTGGTCACGGATACGGCCTCCCGCTACAAGGGAATGCACCTGATCGATGCGTATTTCAAGACGATGACCGATGCGGGCTTTCGGGTGGGAGTGTGCGTGCGGCCGCAGCATTTTACGATCAAAGCGGACGGCACGGCGCAACAGACGTACCTGCCGGATGCGGCCGTGGCGGCGGAGCTGATTCGCAAGATGCAGTATGCGCACCGGCGCTGGGGGGCGACGCTGTTCTACCTGGATTCGACCGTTGAGAGTGATGGCGCGGTGCTCGATGCATCAATTATTCAACAGGCGGCCGCGGCGTTGCCGGATTCGCTGCTGATGCCCGAAGAGTCGACTCCGAAGCACTACGCGTATACGGCGCCGTTCCTGTCGTTCCTCTTCCACGGCGATCTGGGGACGAACAGTGCCATCTACAACTACTATCCCAGCGCGTTCAGCGTCAATCTCATCAATGACGTGAACGCGGCCACTTTGGCGGCAAACAAAAGTGCGTTGACGAGTGCGGTTGCGGAAGGCGACATCCTGATGGTGCATGCCGATTATTGGCAGGCAAATAACGACACGGTCCTGGCGATCTACCAGGATGCAGCTCTGGCAATAAAGCCGGCGCGGTCTCCGGTCACAACACCGGCAACCCATTCCATGCCGCTGCGTTGATCGCTATTGCGACTCGGTGAGAAGACGACCGTGGGAGACGGCCGGCAAGTCGGGCTGCCCGGCCGGACCGTGGCGGCGCTGCTGAAGAGCTTCCATCATGACAGCGGCACGCGTCTGCCATGTGGCTTGATGACTGGCAAGCCAGCGGGCCTCCGTCAGACCGTCATCGAAATTTTGTTGATCGAGTTCCCGAAGAACCTGAATCATCTTCTGGGCGTTGGGCGTGAGATACAGCAGAGGCTGCTTTCGCACCAGTTCTTCGAGTCCGTCCGTCGCTACCATGACGCGGCAGGCGCAAAGATGCTCGTAGAAGCGTGTGCTCGATCCGGAGTAGGTTGGCTCACAGCGAAGATACGGCAGCACGGCTACGTCAAAGGAGCGCGCGAACGCGGCGAGATCTCCATAGGACTGCTTGCCGACGAAATGGCTGCGCGAATGACGCATTACGCGGCTGCGAGCGGCATCCTGCGTGGAATCCGGAATGGCCATGGTCGTGGGACCGACAAAGGCCCACGAAAGCCGCGGCGAGGCGTTCTGGACCTCTTCAATCAGCAGCCAGTTCATGTTTCCGGCTAGATTGCCGATCACGCCCGCTATTGGTCTTGGCACGTCCCGCAGCGAAGCAGGCAGCGCACCCGGCGCTTCCGGGATGCTCGTGAGCACGTTGGCGGCGCGGGTGGCGTTCGGCACGATCTGGATTTTGCGCGGATCGCAGTCGGCTTGCTCAATCAGATAGCTTCGCAGACGCTCAGAGTTAGGACAAACCAGCGTGGCACGGCGGCACATGCGCCGGTCAAGCGCCCGGATGTCCACCCCATGCGTGTCCGCGTACGCCGCGATGAGATCGGTGAGCCAGTAGACGACCGGGCCTTTCCAACGCTCGGCCACGGAAGCGAAGTACGGCACGGTGCAGATCAGGACGGAGTCCTCTTCCCGATGAGTTTCGGCACGCATCATGGACGCGATCGAGGAGCCGCTAGAAGCCAGCCAGCGCAGCCCGGTCCGCGCATAACCCCGCAGAAGCGGGAAGCGAACGAGCCGCAGATTCGCGAAGCTGTCTACCGTCTCGGCGGGGGAGGCCCGGCGCACCCAAGGGAAAAGGGTGCGTCGAGGCTCCCACATGATCACCGGCGTCAACTCGGCCAAGGCGCTGGCAAGCTCGACGTCGAGCACGTCCGAGACTTGTAACAGATGCCATGGGGCAGTTCGGTTTGACATCCTCAACTCCTAAGCCGCGTGCGTGAGCGAGTCCGCACCACTTTCGAGCAGAGCTTGCTTCTCTGAGATCGAGACTTGCAGATGGTGCAGCACGGACATGGTAAAGCTGGGTCGAGAAGTCTGCGCAACCCGCGTCAGCAGCAAGCTTCCACGTTCGCCCAGGGCAAGGTCGATGGTGCACAACGGAGCCTCGTGGCTTGGGGTAAACACCTCTTCAAACCGCACTCCATCGAGTCGCAGAATCACCCAAGAAAAACCGAAATCCAGGGCGATCAGGCGGATCACCTGCCAGCACTCTTCAGGCGTCTCCACGCCGGAGAGCGTCTTCTCGAGGTCGCGAATGTAGATTTCTTCCTGAACGGCGCGCAGCATCATCTTGTGCGAGATCGTTCTCCACGCAGCGGTGAACTCGATATACTTCAAGCGGCTGACGCCAAGGAGCACAAGCAGGCAGAACAGGAACAGGATGGGCCAACCGACCCCGGTACCGCCGAAGCTCTCAAACAGCGCGAAGGAGGCAAACAGTCCGCAGACACCATAAAGAAGCAGCGCTGCGCTACGCGTGGTGAAGCCGAGACCGAGCAGCATGTGGTGAATATGCGAGCGGTCGCCCTTGAAGATCGGAACCCGGCGTAGAAAGCGGCGGCCGATTGCGAGAGTCACGTCGATCAGCGGCAGGGCGAGAGCCATCAGCGGCGCGGCCATACCCAGCATCGTACCCGACTGCCGGCTCCAGATCAGCCCGAAACAGCCCAGGATGAAGCCAATGGTGAGGCTTCCGCAGTCTCCAAGAAAGATCGAGGCCGGAGAAAAGTTATAGCGGAGAAAAGCAAGCAGGCAGCCCACCAGAGGCATGGTCGCCATCGCCAGCCCCATGTTGCGGCTGATGATGGCGACCAGCAGCGTGGTGGTGGTGGCGAGTAGACCGACGCCGGTGGCGAGGCCGTCCATGCCATCAATCAGGTTCACCGCGTTCGTGCAGCCGATCAGCCAGACAATGCTGAGCGCAACCGAAACCCAGACCGGAGCGTTGCCGATTGACATGCGGGCGCCAAGCGAAACGGCGAGCACCGCGGCCGCGACCTGCCCGGCCAGCTTCTGCCAGGGCTCGATGCAGAAGATGTCGTCGATCAGGCCGGTCAGGAACACCAGGCCGGCAGCCGGCAGAAGCGAGCGCAAGAGCGCGCCGTGCTGGATGTAGATCTTCGAGCCGTCCGGAGCGAACAGGTAGACCAGCCCAAGCGCGCCCGCGTACGAGAGCACGATCGGAATGCCTCCCATCCGCGGGACAGCCTTGGCATGGGATTTGCGACCCCCGTCCGGGCGGTCGAGGATGTCGGCGCGCCTGAAAACGTCGCGCAGAATGGGCGTAAGACAGAGACATAACAGGAAAGCAGTGATTCCTAAAGCCAAAATCGCGAGCATGGATCCCTCCTCGGGAGCTATCGTTCCTGGTTGGGAGCTTCTAGAAGTACGTCAGGGGAAACAGCGGACAGGTGCTGCAAAACAGGTTTTCCATCTTTACCTTCCAAAATTCGGGCAATCCGAGCCACACCCAGCGGAAGATCGTAATAGTCCATCAAGGCCTGGCGTGCCCGTACTCCGGCGGCACGGACTGCCCGTAAGTCAGAGGCCAGGTCCAGCAAAAGTTCGGTCAGTCCGTCGACATCGCCGCAGTTCACGTGCCAGCCGCAGCGATGCAGCTCGATGGTCTGGGCCGGCGTCGCGCGCTGTGGGCCTATAAACAGTACGGGCCGGCCGGCCGCGAGGATTCCATAAACTTTGCTCGGCACCACCGATCCCCAGCAATCGTCACTTTGTGTCACCAGTCCAATGTCGCCGACGGCCAAACCCTCGTTCAGTTTGTCCCGATCAACATAAGGGCGCAGCTCGAGCGAGCGGATGCCGTGCTCGGCGCAGAACTTCGCCAGCTGCTGACGCTTATCGCCGCTGCCCACGAAGATGAAGTGGAAGCGCGGATCGTCTTTGAGCAGAAGCATGGCGCCGGCAAGCGTGTCGATATCATGCGCGAGGCCAAAGTTGCCGGAGTAAAGCACAACCAGACGAGCGGGGTCGCCCGGGCGAGGCATCGGGGTAATTGCCTCCCCGTTCGCCCAGTTTTCGGTAATGTGAATCTTCTCCGCCGGAACGCCGCGGTCGACCAGGCGATCCCGCATGCAGGTTCCCAAGGCAAGTATGCCATCCGCGTGCCGGCGCGAAAAGTCTGCCAGCAGCCCGACGACGCGATCGGCGACACCGCCGGCTTGAAAGTAGTTGAGGCTGATGGCCACGTCGGGGTAGATGTCCTGCTCCCAGATAAAGTGCCGCGAGCCGCGCAGGATTTTGACCATCGAGCCCAAAAGCGAGATCAGAGGAGGCGTGGTAAGCGAGATGACCACGTCCGCGCGCCTCATAGTCAGCGCCCGGAAGAACGCTGTCACGTAAAAGGAAAAATAGGAGAGCACGCGCCCCACCAGGCCGCGCGCGAAGGGCAGCGAGCGCACCCGTAGAATCTCGACCGGCGGCTGCTCCCCGCTGGCGGCCGCGGCATAGCCGCCATCGCCGCAAATGACCGCGATCTCGTGACCCCGGCCGGCCAGGCCCGTGGCCAGATCAGTCAGCTGCTGGCTGGTGGCCGAGGAGTCCGGCCAGAAGAACTGGTTGATAAAAACAATCTTCATGAACGCACCTCGGCAGTCATCTCGTGAAGCTCCCCGGCAGCCGGCTTGATCTCGCGCCGGCGGAGGAAGCGGGCTGGATTGCCGGCATAGACCTCAAAAGCGGGCACGGTGCCGGAAACAACGCTGCCGGCGGAGGCAACTGCACCCGGCTCAAGCACCGCGCCGGGTGTCAGAATGCATTTAGCTCCGGCCCAGGAGCCGTCGCCGAGCTGGATCGGCGCCATCATCAGGCCGAAGGCCGGGTCGCTCCAGTTGTGGTTGCCGGTGCAAAAGTACGCGCCCTGGCTGGCGCAGACGTCGTTGCCCAGCCGCACGGTAGTCAGGTTGTCGATCCAGCAGTGCTCCCCAATCCAGCAGTCATTGCCGATCACCAGATGCCAGGGATACTTGACGTCCACCGAAGGCTTGATCACCACGCCGGCACCGATGCGTGCGCCAAAGACCCTAAGCAAGCTCACGCGGAGGCGTGAGGAGGGAATCCAGGCGGCGCGAAGAACGGGCTGGCCGAAGAAGAACCAGAGCGCGCGCTTCAAGAAACTGCCGCCCGGGTCATACCAGGAGTTGTCGTAGCGGCCGAGTTGGACGCGATTGTTGGTCATGGCGCTCACCGGAAGCTCCCTTCGACATGGCGGGGCACAGGTCCACCTAAAACCCAGCGGTAGAGCTCGGCGGTCTGGCGAGCGACGGCAGCCCAGTTGTAGCGTTGTTCGACGAGCCGAGCCCCCGCAACACCCATCTCCCGGTTGGCTGCGGAAGAGTTTTCGAGCAGCTCGCTCAGGGCCTGGGTAAGCTGCGTGCACTCAGGCTCGATCGTCCAGCCCGCACCGTGCTGCTTCACTTCCGGCAGATTGCACTGCCGCGTGACAATCACCGGCAGGCCCATGCCCATCGCCTCGAGCACGCTCATGCTCAGACCTTCGGAGTGCGAGGGCAGCGTGAAGGCCTCGGCCGCGGCCAGCGCGCTCCACTTTCTCTGCTCACCCAGCATGCCGGTAAACGTGACCTGGCCTTCGAGGCTATGCTCGGCGACCAGGCCTTCGAGCACGGCACGGGTCCCGTCGGAGTCTGGTCCGGCGATGACCAGATGCGCGTCCCGGTGGCGCGGCGCGACCTCGGTCCAGGCGCGCAAGAGCAGGTCCACGCCTTTCTTCGGGTGCAGGCGGCCCAGGAACAGAATTAGTCGACGCCCGCGCAACTCGGGGAACTCGGCGAAGAAATGCTCCGAATCTGGTTCGTCGGGAAGACTGACTCCGTTCGGGATAATGGCGACCGGCCCGGCACAGCCGAAGTGCTTGTAGTCGCCGGCCTCCGCCTCGGTCAAAGCGAGCCGGCACGCGGCTCCGCGCACATTCGAGCGCTCGATAAGCGCGGCGTAGAGCAGCTTCTTCCAGCGTTTGTTGCGCAGCGCCCAGCGCTCCAGCATGCCATGAGCAGAGAGAACATAGGGCTTGCCGGCGGCCGACGCCGCCCGGCACGCCTCGATCGTGCTCTGCTCCCACAAGCCATGGATGTGCACCCCGTCCACGCTCGCAATCCGCTGCTCAAAGTTGCTCTTCAGTCGCTGATTGTGCAGCCAGCTGCCCCGACCCTGGGGCCAATAGCTTATGGCCGAGCGATCCAGACCACGTGGCTCGAAGTGCTCTCCTTCCAGGCAAAAGGCGGCAATCTCGGCGCGGCAGTTGGTCCGCTCCGAGAGCGCCTGCCCAAGTGCCGGCACGGCGCTGCTCAGACCTCCGTACTTCGGATCGAGGTGGGTCACGACGTGCAACCATCGGCTTCTCGCGACGGGCATCTCTACCGGTCCGGAAGGCATGGTGCGCTCCATCCTGGGCAAGGCAAATCCCACGTTATTTGCTCCCTTTGAGCGCGCTGGTCAGGGATCGGCCAGCGCCTCGGCTGTCTTGAGCTTCAAACGCCTGCTGGCGACGGTCTTGGTCTTGAGCCTCTCGATGCCGGAGTGCGTGCGGCGCTCGCAGGTCGGCTTGCTCGAAGTCGGCGATGCGGGCGATCTCGAGGCCAAAGTTTTCGGGTGAGTAGCGGCTTACGATCCGGCGCGACGCGGCTCCCATCGCGCGAAGCTCCGCAGCTCCGAGGGAGGAGATTTGGCGCAGGCGCGCGGTCAAGGCAAGCACATCGCCGGGAGCAAAGACGAAGCCGTTGCGGCCCGGCTCGACCAGGTCGATGGTTGATCCGCAGCGCTCCGAGACCAGAACCGGCAGCCCGGCAGCCATGGCCTCATTGACGACCAGACCCCAGGGCTCGCGCGTGCTGGGCAGAACAAAGCAGCCCGCAAAAGCGTAGTACGGCAGCAGTGCATGCGAGCTTTTCAGCCCGGGAAAGTACACATCCGCGCCGAAGCCGGAGTCTATGGCAGCCTGCCGCAACGCCGCGGCGAGAGGGCCGTCGCCAACCAGCACCAGGGGCCAGCTGCCGCCCGCGCGGCGATACACGATCCAGCTCTCAAGCAGGCGGGAGATGTTTTTCTCTTCAGCAAAGCGGCCGACGTACACAAAATACGGTTCAGCGGGAAGCCCGAACGCAAAGGCAGACTGCCCGCGCAAGGCATCCGTACCGTTAGAAAACAGCTCATTGTCGACGACATCGTAAAAACGCGCGGTGCGATCGGCAGGAAAGTCGAGCTGTTCCAGGTACGCCAGATGCTCCTTTCCCCCGGCTACCGCCCAGTCAAAAAGCGCACGCAACAGCAGGCTCTTGGCCCACTCCTTCCACGCCATCCGCGGATGATCGTAGGCCGTGCTCTCGGTCATCAGCACGCTCGCCGAGCGATGAAACTTAGCCCAGAGCGCGGCCGCGATGGCTGGCAGCGTGTAGTAGCCCGGCACCAGCACCACCTCCGGCTCAAGCTCTGAGAGCCGGCTCCAAAGCTCGCGCGCGAGTCGAAGCTTGTTGGCCTGCGCCCAGCTGCTTTGCGGCTGAAGGGTCTCAATGGCCAGCTCCGGGGGCAAATCTTCGCGGAACTTGAGTCCGGCGTGAACCCCGACGCCGCCCACCAGCTCCAGACCGGCGACCTTGCCTGCCAAGGACGGTGCAGAGTTCAGGCCGCGGAAGCGCGCCACGTGATAAGCGTACCAGTCGATCCAGATGACGGCCACACGGCAGTGTGTATGGGAGGCCGCAGAAGGTCGGATGTCAGGCATGGGTCAACCCCCTCGACGAGTCAGGGCGAAGTGGCGTACGGCCTCGGGAAAGACGTGGACGTCCGTGAGAATGAGGCTGGCTGAGCGCCCAGCGAAAGGTGATCCAGCACGGGATCGAAAGCAGCAGGGTGCGAAAGATGACGGCCTCCATCGTCTGCATAACGAGATAGATCGAGAGCGCGGACAGGATGACGTACTGCGCCGACCACGGGCCGCCACGCTCGACCGCCCGCCTCCAAATGAAGCCGTAGATCCAGCCGAGCAGCGCCATGATTCCGATGGCCAGCCACCACACCTCGACGAAGAGGTCGGCGATGATTCCCGGGGCCGAACCGTTGGCGCCCACCCAGCCGAGGGCGTCACCGAACCCCTCGCCCGTGCCTGCATTGTTCAGCAGTTCGGGTACGCCAAAGTCTTCATATTTGGTCGGCCAGACGGCGCTCGGGATGGGGCGAACCATGATCTGCGCCAAGTAGCGCCGCATCCAGAAATAGTGATCGCGCTTTTCCGTCGCGATAACGGTCCCGGTGCCGTAGATGAATTCATTACCGGTATCGGGCTTGTCAACCACGGCGCTCACGTCGGTCTTCATGTCGAAGTCCGAGCCGATGTAGATGCTACTGCGATTGGTGACCAGGAACATCGCCAGCCAACCCAGGCAGACCCCGGCCAGGCCTACCGCGACCAAGGGCGGACGCTTCACGCGATTGAAGTACCAGCCCATGGCCAAGACCACGACCAGTGCAAAAGTGGGTCCGCGCCGGCCCATCAGCAGGGCGCTCGACGCCCACGGAAATCCGTAGAGCGCCACGAGAGGAAGGCCCAACCAGCGGGGTCCGCCGGCCGACAGGGAGATCATCGAGAGCAGAATGCCGACCAGGAGCAGCAGGTTTCCGTCGCGCACGTACCCGCTGTCATCCCAGCCGCCGCCATAGGAGTTGCTGAACGCCGCCGTAAAGCCGCCCACATTGACGATCGAGATGCCCCAGCAGGTAAGGCCGATCGTGCCGGCGATCGCCGAGCCGATCATCAACCGGCGCAGCCCGAGCTCAGTCAGGAGCGGCCGGGTGGAGGAGTCGATCCGCTTGACCCGCAAGCCCACGCTCAGGCAAGCGAGGACAAAGGCCGCCACGCCGCAGATGTTCAGCGTCTGCACATGGATCAGCTGATCGGAGTCGAAGAAGCGCGCCAGCCCATCGGCTTGGAGCAGCTTGAACGGCATCCAGCCGTAGAGAAACGCCATCATCGGGCCAATAAAAATCAGCGGATGGAAGACGTCGCGGCTGCCATCAAAGGCGATGACGGTGCCACAGATGGCGATCGCAGCCGCGGCCAGCAGCATGAGCTCAAACATGGCGAGGCCTCCGGAAGGCGGTCAGCCGTGTCCAGCCGGCGCCGGCGGCGCGCTGGACGGTCGCCAGCCGGGGCATCCAGCCGTGGCGGCGGCCAAGCGAAAACAACGCCCAGAAGGCGCACAGCACGACGGCCAGCATCAGCCCCGTCGTACCCCAGGGGGAGTGGCTGCGATTGCGCACGAATGCCAGCACAATCAGCAGGGCGCTGTTCGTCGCGCCGATCAGATAGCTCGCAATCATGCCTTCGGGAACGTGGTCCTTACGCTGCAACGTGAGCAGCACCAGGCCGCCGGCGAACAGGTGGGCAAGAAAGTAAATCGTCATGGCCGCCGCGGCGCTGCCCTGGCGAAAGAAGAAGATAGTCGCTGCCCCCGCTACCACGACCGCCCAGACGGTGTTGATGACGCCAGTCGAGCGGATCGAGACGATGGTCAGCCGGGCCGCGGCCGGAGCGTTGCCCATGTGAACCACCGCCACGGCCAGGCCGCAGGCGGTGGCCAAAGCGGCGGAGTCGTAGGTATGGCCATAGAGCAGACGCAACACCCAAGGCACAACGACGATGCCGGCGCTTGCCAAGAGAGAGGCGACGCCCAGCGAGGCGAAGCTGCACAGTGCCATCACCTGGTGAGGCGTCCGCGAGCGCTCACCTTCTGGGTCGGCCATCACGGCATAGCTGCCCTCGGTGAGCAGGCCAGGAGCGATGCCGGCGAGATTGCGCAGCTGGCTGGCAATGGCGAAGAAGCTCATCTGAACCAGTGTCGTATCGGCGCGGGCGACCAGTGTTGTGAGCCACCAGCCAGCCAGATTCGAGCCGATCAAGCCGGAGAGCTGCACAAAGCCAAACGACCAAACCTCGCGCAGCATGGCGCCGAGGGGCAGCGCGGGAGCCGGCACACTGCTGCGGTCGGCAAAGAGTCCAAGAGGCCGCGCCAGAAGCAGGCAGACCGCGACCGCCGAGGCGGTGATCAGGCCTTGCGAGACAATCATATGCACCGGACTGTGCTGATGCGCGGCGGCCGGCAGCAGCGTGATCATGCCGACCCCGACCAGGACCGAAAGCAGAACCAGCGCCCGCAGGCGGCGCTGCCCGACAAAGAAGCCTCGCGCGCATTCCAGCAGAATCATGCCGACCGCGGACAGCACAGCCCATTGCAAAAGGCTGGTCAACGCCGGTTTCCCCAGGAGGTGGGCGATCGGCCCCGCGCCCAGCAGCAGACCGGTGGCCGCGAGCAGCGCCGAGGTGACCGAGACGATTGAGAGCGCGCGCGCCAGCGTTGGGTAGCCGGAAGAGCCGTACGGGTACTTGCCCGAAAAGCGGGCGGCAGTCGAGCCGATCTGGCCGGCCGCATAGGTAGAGATATTGTTAGCCGTCGAGATCGCGAGCGAGTAGGCGCCAAAGGTGGAAGCACCGGCAAAGCGGGCGGCCAGCACATTGGCTAGAAAGCCGCTGCCGCGCTCGATAAACATGCCCAGCCCTAAGGCGCTCGTTCCCGTGACGACATGGCGGGTGACATGCGCCGGCAGAGCTGGACCGCCCGCAGCCAGCGGCTGAGGCTCAACCGCAGCGCCGACCGCAACCGCCTCGGGATCCGGCTTCAGCGCGCGCACCGCGCCTTCGAGCACAGACGTGGTCATGACCCCACCGTCGCGGTTTCTACTGCATCCGGATGCGTGTGATAACGGTAGTAGGATTCGTAGTACCCAGGCTTGCCTTCGCGCGCCGGATCAAAGTCGTTCAGGATCGTGCCGACCAGGCGAACGCCATCGTGCTCGAACAGGTCGCGGGCCGCGGCGGCCTGCTCGCGATCCGTATACCCGGCGCGGAAGACGGCGATCACGCCGTCGCTCTGCCCGGCGAAGATGCGGGCATCGGCCATGTGCAGCACCGGCGGCGTGTCGATCAGGATGATGTCGAAGTCATGCGAGAGACGGGTCAAGAGATCGCCCACGTAGGACGAATGCAGCAGGCCGACGATGTCCTCGCTGCCGCTGCCGCACGGGATGACGAATAGATTCGGAACGTTGGTTCGCTTGGCGTAGGAGGCGACCGGGGTCGAATCGAGCGAGACCTCTCCGCGAAGAATGTTGCGCAGGCCAAAGCCGCTGGCAACCCCGAAGGCCTTGTGCAGGCTGGGTTTGCGCAGATCGCCGTCGATCAGCACCACGCGCAGCTTGGACTTGCTCAGGGCCACGCCCAGGTTCGAGGTCACCGTCGTCTTGCCTTCGCCAGCCGTCGGGCTTGAGACCACGTAGGTGCGGGTGCGCTTGCCGGAGTCGGAGAGCAGGATCGAGAACGTGGCGTTGCGGTAGGCCTCCGCCATGAGCGAGAAGTCGTCCTCCCAGCGCGCCAGGGTCAGCGCCTTGCCGGACTGCAAGCCAGCTTCGCCCGCCCCCTGCAATGCAAACCCTGACACCGGCTGCCGCTTCCCTGTCAGGCGCGCGTTGCCGGGCTGCGCGGCCGGAATGACTCCCAGTTCGTGCACATGCAGGTAACGTGGCACGTCGCCGGGTACCCGGAAGACACGTGAGGAACGGTCTTTATAGAAAGCAAACCCGATGCCGAGCAAAGAGCCCAGCACGAGTCCCGCGCCGGCCGATAGCTTACGCTGCGGTGAAAACGGAACCCGGGGCACCTGAGCCTCGTCGACCACGCGCACTGTCGAGGCCTGCAGAGCGGAGGCGAGACCCGCCTCCTTCGAGCGCTGCAAAAGGGTCTGGTAAAGCGTCTGCTCCGATTCAACTTCGCGGCGCAGCAGGCTCACCTGAGCCGCGCGCTGCAGATCGGAGGAGACGCTCGCCTCCTGCGCGCGATAGGCCGCAGCCAGCAGATCCTCGCGATGACGGGAGGCCTGAAACTCGTTCGCTTGCCGGCCGCTGCTGACTCGGCTCGATGCCTCAAGGCCGGCTTCAGCTTCGCGGATCTGCGACCGGAGATGAATGACCTTGGGATTGTCTTCAGTCAGCGGAGGCACCAGAGTCGCCAGGGTTCCGCGCAGCTCCGCCAGTTTGACCTGATAGGAACGATATGCCGGGTTGTCCATCACATTCGGCAGCGTATCGGTCTGTGCCCGGCTCGCCACCTGCGCATCCGCCTCACGCGCCATCCGGTCCGCCTGCGCCTTCACTAGCTCATCCTGCAGCTCCCGCAGCCGCTCCTCGCCGACGCTCGACCCCTGCGTGCTCAGCACCAGGCCATTGCCGCCGGTTGCCGCCTCCAGCTTGTTTTCGGACTCCTGCGTCTTGGCCCGCAGCTCGATCGCTTGCTGATTGAGCCAGTCGCTCGTACGCCGAGCCTGCAGGGTGCGCGTATCCAGATCACCCTCAGCAAACCTCGAGGTCAAGGTATTACAAAAGCGCGCCGAGAAAGCCGCGTTGTACGAGTCACACGTGATCTCGACCAGCCGGGTCACGCCCATTGGCTTGACCTTGACGCGCAACGCCGCATCTTCGACCAGAGCATCGTACGGCATGGGTTTGGCTCCCGGCAGGTGGAGCGCCCGCGCCAGCTTCGACAGGAGATCGTCACGATCAAGCGTGACCGGATGCGGCGCCGCCTTCAAAACCGCCACCGTCTGCTTCATTAAGGTCTCGCTCTGCAGCAGCTTGATCTGCGTCTGCAGATTTAGGTCCGCAGCCTGCGCCGTGTTATCGCCCGAGACGGTTACACTGCGCGAATCGAGAAAGTCGCTGTTCAGACCCTGAATCTCGATCGACGTCCGGGCCCGGTAAAGCGGCTGTGAGCTCAAGCCAAAGGCAATCAACAGCAGCATACCGCCCACGGCAGACGCCAGAATCAGCAGTCGATGCCGCTTCAACGTGGTCAGGTACTCGGCCGGCAAGGTCTGGCGGTGGGAAGCCGCGGAGTCATACACATCCGCCGGAGCCAGAACTACCGGACCACCGTCACGAAAACGGTCCGTGCGGCGCAAACTTTTCTCGTCGTGTTCTTCGTTGAACATGGCTTCTCCAAAAAAATCAGTTTGCAGTTTTATCCTGCAGAGCCCTACTGCCGGTAGATTGCAACGCCCGCGGCTACCCCGAGCGCCGTCTCGAACGCCCGTTCCGAGATGGCCTTGGCAGCGCTGTTGGGAATAAACAAAACGTCGTTCGCGAACAGAGGTGGATTGGGAGCCTTGCCCGCCATGATCTTGTCCACGTCCACTACGATCTCTTTCGGAGTCCCATCTCCGCCCGGAGCCGGCCGCAGAATCCGGGCGCGCTTGCCCGCGGCATGCGGACCCATTCCCTCGGCCAAGGTGAGCGCCTGGAGCAGGGGCAGGCTGGCGTGGCTGGACAGCGTGAACCCGCCCGCTTTCCGGACGTCGCCCACCACATACACCAGTTCCGCCTTCGGAATCGAGATCACGTCGCCAGCTTCGACCAAGATATTGTCTGTAGGATTGCGGGCGTTGATCAGGTCGTCGAGCGAAAATCTTGCCGTGCTGTACCCATTGCTCAACTCGGTGTGCCCACTTGACATGGTCAGGGCGGGCCGGCCGGCCTGGCGCGTCACGATGACCTCATTGCCCGCATCCGGCCGGATTCCACCCGAGAGCGAAATCACCTCGAGCAGGCGCTTCGGACCGTCCAGTTGGTGCACTCCCGGTGTATTGACCGAACCCATCACCGAAACCGGGGTGCTCTGGTTTTGTGTGAGATTCAGCACAATCTGCGGAGCGGTAATGTACTTGCTCAGGCGAACAGCCATCTCCGCCTTCATTTGCTCCAGGGTGAGACCGCTGGCGTGAAGCCGCCCAATCAACGGCAGATCCACGTCCCCGTCGGGATTAATCTGCAAGGGCCGGTTGGGAAAGTCGTCGAGATCCGTTACCTGGATCAGGATCTGATCTCCCGGACCAAGAAGGTAAGCAGTCGAAGGAGTATCACGCCGCTGCAGAGGACTCTGCGCGAGACACAAACAAGAGAGAGAGAAAGTGAGGCAAAGTAGCGGCAACGCTAAAAGGTACTTCATCATAGTGTCCAATTGTTCTGCATACGAGTTAAGGTGATATCCGGATCTACCGCGTCGTCTGCCGTCGACAACCCGGAACAAGTTCTTGCCTAACCAGCCTCAAGTGCTTTGAAGGATGGTTCGCCTGAATCGTTCTGAACCTCCCTTTGTCTACGTCCCGGAGGGACGGATGGTTTGCCTCCGTTCGTGATTAGTATCCTCTAGTTCCTTACGGAATCACGAAGTCAATGTAAAAATTACAGCAGACTTTTCCAAAGTGGGAATCTTCTTCTTACCAAGATGTTGTACTCTCGTTGTCGGACGGGGTATTCCTTTCAAGGGTTGGTCGCAGGTAGGCTACACTCAAACGAGTTTGCCGCAACGCTCGCCGAGGCCACTCCATGCTCAACGGAAACTGTTTCACCGCCGCCTGGCCCGACCTTCGGAGTCCTTTCCGGAGCTTTGCTCTTGCGCTCTGATCCCCCGTCTGCGGACGATAGGACGGCGCTCTCGCGCACTGCGGGTCTCGAGAGCGAGCCAATGTCGCCGCTGCGGCTGCTGGCCTACGTGCACCTGAGAAACATTCACGGCTCGACGGGCGCAGGCCGGACCGCACGGCAACTCACCGAGCATCTCGCCCAACGACCGGACATTCAGCTCCGGGTATTGGCGGATGCGGCGGATAAGACCCGCATTCTTCCTTTCGTCGGGGAGCCCTGGACCTCCTTTTCCTACCACACGTTCGCAGACGATACCTCACGGCAGCAGGCGCGCTGGTTTCTTTTGAACGCTCCACGGGCCGAACGCTTCTGGCCGGAGGCGCAGATCGTGTTCTGCACCGCAGAGTCCTACGTGCCCGTCACCAAGGCCCGACTGGTAGTGACCGCGCACGATGCCGGCTACTTCGAGCAGGTGGCGCACCGCCGCGAGTTGGCGTTCTGGAAGACTCGTGTCAAGTGGTCCCTGCTCTTCGGCCGGCTGGCGAGCAAGGCAGACCTCTTTCACACCGTCTCGGAGTTCTCGGCCCAACGTCTCGCGCATTTCTTTCCGCAGATTGCCGGCCGCATACGCTGTGTGCACAACGGGGTGACGCCGCACTTCTTCGACCCGGTTTCTGAAGCAGGCGCAGAGTTCCTTCGCGAGGCTGGTTTAGCTGGCCGGCCGTATCTGCTAATTCCAGGCGGGTTGCACTTTCGTAAAAACGCCGAGCTGATCCTGGCCGTGCTTCCGGCCCTCATCGAGCGCTTCCCCGATCTCGTCATCGCCGGAGTCAACCACAATGATCCCGTCTATCTGGAGCGCGCCGCCGCACTCGCGCCAAACTTCCGTCTATTTGGTTTTGTCTCCGAGGACGCGCTGCATGCGCTCTACGCCGCCGCGACCATCGTCTGGTATCCCTCCCGTTACGAAGGCTTCGGACTTCCGGTGGTCGAGGCGATGGCCTGTGGGGCGCCGGTGGTCGCGAGCAACGGATCGTCCATCCCGGAGATTGCCGGCAGTGCCGCTCTACTGGCTGATCCGGCAAGCCCGGACGCTCACCTCGCCGCTCTCTCAAGCCTGCTCACGGACGAGCGGGCGCGCGAACAACTCTCCGCTGCTGGACGCCTGCAAGCTCAACGATTTACCTGGGAACGATCCGCTGCGAAGCTAAAGCGAGAGTTCGACAAACTCATCTAACTTGAACATTTCATCGGAGCCTGCACGGTCGTGTCCAGCAATGCCGTCAAACTTAGTTTTTCTCCCGATGCGCTTCCAGGCGTTCCGGTCCGGCGTGCGGTCGTGGTCCACGCTGGGGCGCGCGACGCGTACCAACTGGCATTGGCTCTGAGTGAGGTCGGCTTGCTGGAGGCGCTGGTCACGGACCTGTTTTGGACGGGCGATCGCGGGTGGGCGCGGATGCTGGAGCGCCTGTTGCCCTCCAAAGCAGTGCGCCTGCTGCGTCAACGCAGCGTCGCTGGCGTGCCGGCGGGGAAGGTGCGGATGGCGGTGCTGGCCGGTTTGCGCACCCTGGTGTTGGAAAAGCTTCCTGCCCTGCCAGGACCGATCCGCCGGCGAGCGCAGCGGGCGGCCGATGCCACCCTGGGCCGCATAGCCGGACGGCTCGCCCAGCATCGCGGCGCCGCGCTGGTCAGCTATAGTTACTACGGCTTCGACGCGTTCCGCAACTACCCTCATCCGGCGATGCTGTTCCAGATGCATCCCCATCCGGCGACCATGCGGCGCATTCTGTCCGAGGAACTGGCTGCCCATCCCGACTGCGCGGTGTCGCTTCAGCAGGAATGGGAGCTGGCGTTAGAGCCGCAGGACTTTGACCATCTTGTCCAAGAGACTAAGATGGCGGCCCGGTTTCTGGTCGCGTCGACCTTCACGCGCGACAGCCTGATTGAGAATGGCGCCGAAGCTTCCGCGATCACGGTCATTCCTTATGGTGTGGATTTAGAACGGTTTCGCCCGGCTGCTCAGGCGCCGTCCACCTCCGGCAAGCTGAAGCTGTTGTTCGTTGGCCGGATCAACCAGCGCAAAGGTATCAAATATTTGCTGGAGGCGCTGCGGCTACTCGACATGCAGGAGCTCGAACTGACGATCTGCGGCCGCGTGCTCGATGACCTCGCGCTGTTCAAACCGTTCGCCAGTCAGGTCAGGATCCGTCCATCGGTCAGCGCCGAGGAGCTCGTTCAGGCCTACCAGGCTGCCGATCTGTTCGTGTTTCCCTCCGTGGCGGAGGGGTTTGCGCAAGTGCTTCTGGAGTCGCTCGCCTGCGGCCTACCCATCCTCTCGACCACGCACACCGCGGCGCCGGACCTGATCGAGGACGGCGAACAGGGGTTCATTGTAGCGCCGAGGAGGCCGGATCTGCTGGCCGAGAAGATTGCCTGGGCCGCCAGCCACCGCCCGGAGCTGGCGCGCATGGGAGCGGCCGCCCGGCTACGCGCCGAGACATTTACCTGGAAACGCTATCGCCGGAAAACCGCTGAGGCCGTACGCGCGTTTATAGAGAGAGGCTAGCCAGGGAACATGCGGCAGGTGACCAAAGTTTGTCGCTCTCCGGCAGTTATTTCTGTACTCCCGCGGCTACTCTCAAGTATTATCGGCGTGTCTAACGCGGACGAGCGATCAGAATGGTTCAAGACCCGGACTGCTGAACCGTCACGGGAGTCGTAAGCGGGCTGTGAATCAGGATTTCTCGTCTACCAACCATGACACGCTGAGCTACCCAGGTCTCTGGGGGCAGATATTACAGCTTTCTTATCTCTTTGCCTGGAGTTGCTGCAATGAATCTTTCCCGACAAGTCAGAGAAGCCCCGCCCCTGGCGGCCCGCACCCCGCGCGATCCTTCTCTTTATTACCTTCCGAGAGACGTCAGTTCCCGATTCGGCGCACGTCTGCGCGAGCTTCGACGAGAGCGCAATCTAACGCAATTAAGGATGGCCGTAGATTTCGGCATTGACCGCAGCTTTATCAGTGACGTGGAGCGGGGGCGCAAGTCCATCTCGCTCCCTTTGCTGGAGGTCATGGCGATCGGTCTGAACATGTCGCTTTCTGATTTGCTGAAGGACATTTAGAGCTTTTGCTTGAATCTCGCCTCCGAACTCATTTTTTCAATTCCACACTGCGCGTGTGGACCCTTGAAAGCTTTGGGCTACTAACGACGAAAGTACAACCTTTGAGGAGTCTGCTTCCAGGAAGAATCGTGTTCTTCTTTGGTTGGAGAGGCGCTCTCGCAAACAGTCCTGGAGTGCGCCGAAAAGCGGATGACCACTGCAGAGATTGTGGCGGTACAGAAAGTGGGAGATGGTGTTTTCGTTGAGTTTGCAGATGGCGTAGGAAGCTTTTTCTCGAGCCATTTTCTTCAAATGCATCGGGAGAGCCATCCCAACCAGCTCTTCGTGGCCGAAGGCGAACTGGCAGCGACCCCGTCGGACCGCCTTGCGCTCCCCCTTTCCAGTCGAGAAGCACAGCCGTCGCTCTGTTCTTTTCTGCTGATGTAATCGGGGCATACGCTGGATGAGAGCGAGAGAAACTCAGGACGAACGAGACGGCTAGAGTTTCGCGGCGAAGCGCCGATATACTTTCTATATCGACGTGAGGAAGTGTCCTTGAGAATCGTTGCCGCCGCTTTTCTTTTGCTGGTCAGCCTGATCACTGGTTCACGGATGCTCGCCCAGGAGACCGATCGTGGCGGCGCGCAGTTGAGGCGCGCCGAGACGGCCATCACCTCCTCGAATTTACTGCGCCACATTAGCGAGCTCTCTTCAGATGCCTACACGGGGCGGGCACCCGGAACGGGCGGCGAAACCAGGAGCGTGGCCTACATCGTTGCCCAATGCAAGGAAATAGGACTCGAGCCTGGCAATCCGGACGGAAGTTGGACCCAAAAGGTTGCGTTGTGGGGCATGCTCACCCAGGACAGCACGCTCCAGGTGCAGATTCGCGGAAAGGAATCGCTGCTGGTTGCCGGGCAGGACTACGTGGCATGGTCCGCGCTGCCGGTCAATAAAGTGGACATTGCTTCAAGCGGCCTGGTCTTTGGCGGCTACGGCGTGGTGGCTCCCGAGTATCACTGGGATGATTACGCCGGATCGGACGTCCATGGCAAAACGGTCGTTCTGCTGAGCGGCGATCCACCGGTCGTGGACGCGTCGAATCCTTCCAGGCTGGATGAAAAGCTGTTTCTCGGGCGGGCTTTGACCGTTTATGGGCGTACGGGCACCAAGCTCGACACAGCCTTCCGGCATGGGGCGGCAGCGGTGATTCTGGTCTCCGCGACGCCCCAGCCCAGTCCAGCGATGTTCCAGAACTACGCCCGCGAGGTGATGACCCTGCGCGGCCCCGGGGAGCGCGACCGCGTCCAAGCGCAGGCGTTGCTCGGCATGGATCGAGTGGCCGCGCTGTTCTCGGCAGCCGGCGCGGACTTTGCGGCTATGCGATCGGCTGCGGCCCGGCCGGGATTCCACGCAGTTCCCCTGGCGGCTGAAGCTACATTTCACATTCATTCGCGAGTGCGCAAGGTCGACTCCGCGAATGTGATCGCCAGGATCTCAGGCAGCGACCCCGAGTTGAAGAGCCAGTACGTGATCTA
>CAXSDM010000026.1:0-27350 GCA_964235575.1 uncultured Acidobacteriaceae bacterium
CTTGCCGCTACCGGGACCGCCGTGGCCGCGGCCAGCCCCTTCACTGCCAAGTCCTACGCCCAAATCGCCGGCGCGAACGAACGCGTCAACTTCGCCGTTTGCGGTCTCAATGGCCGCGGCAAGGCTCACCTCTCCGCCTTGTCGAACAACCGCGATAAGGCTCGCATCAGCTACGTTTGCGACGTGGACTCCAACGTCCTCAGCAGCTATTGCGCCCTGGCCACCAAGACGCTCGGCTACGCGCCAAAGTCCGAAGGCGACTTCCGCCGCGCCCTCGATTCGAAGGACGTCGATGTCCTCACCATCGCCACGCCCGATCACTGGCACGCGCCCATGGCCATTCTCGCCCTCAAGGCCGGCAAGCATGCTTACTGTGAGAAACCCTCCAGCCACAACCCTCGTGAAGGCGAACTCCTGATCGCCGCACAGCGAAAGTACGGCAAGCTCGTCCAGGTCGGCGACCAGCAGCGCTCGTCCGACTACACGATGAAGATGGTGGGCATGATCCAGGACGGCATCGTCGGCAAGCCCTACTATGCCAAGACCTGGTACACCAATAACCGCAAGCCGACGTATTTCAGCAAATCGATTCCCGTGCCCGCTTCCCTCAACTGGGATCTCTGGCAGGGGCCTGCTCCCCGCAGCGAGTACAAGGAGAATATCGTCCCCTACAACTGGCATTGGCTGTTCCGCTACGGCACTGGAGAAGCCCTGAACAACGGCACGCATGAGGTCGACGTCGCCCGCTGGCTGCTTGGCCTCGGCTATCCCCAGGCGGTCACCGCCTCCGCCGGCCGCTACGCCTATAAGGACGATTGGCAGTATTACGACACCATGATGACCAGCTTCGAGTATCCGGACCACATGATCAGCTGGGAGTGCCACAACGCCAACAACATGCCCATGTACGGGCGTGAGCGAGGCACCACGATTCACGGCACGACGGGTACGGTCCTTATCGATCGCGGCGGCTACGAGATCTACGATCTCAACGGCCACAAGAAAGATGAGTACAAGGTCGGACAATCCAGTTCGACGGCCGACACCATCGGCGCCGACTCCATGACCGACGCCCATTTCGCGAATCTTATCGCCGCGATCCGCACTGGAGAAAAACTCCACTCACCGATCGACATTGCCAACGTTTCGGTCACCATGGTCCAACTCTCCAATATCGCCTGGCGCGCCAACAGCAAACTCCAGGTCGACACCTCCACTGGCCACATCCTCCACAATCCCGACGCCATGAAGCTCTGGGGCCGCGACTACCAGAAGGGTTGGGAACCCACCGTGTAAGTGCCCTTGCCGCTGGTATACTTTGGCTACTTCGGTTGGGATGGGTTTAGATTTGGGCGCTGTCACCGTAAGCAATGGACACAAGGGCAACCGGCAGGCGGGAGCCCTTGTGTTAGGGCTGTTGGCCGTATTGGGTCTCTACGCCGAAGAGGTTCTCCACTATAAGCACAGTCTTTACGGCATCCACGAGTACTACACGGTGCGTAACTTTGGCGACTCTCCAGGTTGCAGCATTCGCAATGGCAACCCACGCGAACTCCTCTGCCCGCTGCCTGGATACAACAGCATCCGGCTCGGTTGCTGGTCTGTTCAATGCACTTTCATGGATCAGGACGCGCCGGAGATCACTCCGGAAGCGCTTCAGGCCTACCGCCAGCAATATCTCAGCGAGTTCGGCAGAATGCCTGATCTGGTGAAAACCTGGGATCAAATTCCCCGCAACGACAAACAAAAGTGACCGCTCCTCTTCAACAACAGGCCGCTTTCCGGGACGCGAAACCCGCTTACCTGCAGGAGCGTCTCTCGGTGTCTCTTCCGCGTCCCCTTCTGACTTTCGTCTGGGCCAGCATTGTGCTTACGGTTGCTGCGTTTTTCTTTTCCGTGTTGGCGCGGCATCTGGGCTACGGCCTGCCGTATAGCAACCCGTATTACTACATTCCCGGAGATCGCTTCGGAGACTTTCAAGCGTTTCAGGATAAGTTCAAGGATTTCGGCACGCCTGATTTCTTTACCTCCAAGAACAGCTTTTTTATGTATCCCGCGCCCATGGTCTTCGTCTTTCGGCCGTTCATGATCGAGACCGATCGATCGTCCAAGGTTTTTCTTGGCTTTCTCCTTTCCATAGTCGCTTTCCTGGCATTTGCCTTTCGGCGGATTCTTCGCAATGCGGGTCTAAGCGGCACCTCCTTGAATCTCTTCGTGGCGGCCGTCGTCCTCCTTTCTTACCCGGTCATCTTCGAATTAATGCGATGGAACATCGAGATGGTGATCTTCCTCCTTACCTCTCTGGGCGTATGGGCTTTCTGGCGCGAGCGCTTCTACCAGGCCGCCTTTTACTTCGGGTTAGCCGCCTCGTTGAAGTTCTTTCCTTTCATATTCTTTGGCCTTCTGTTCGCTCGCAAGCGCTATCGTGAGACCTCGTTCGGCATCTTGGTCGCCGTGGTCGTCACACTTGTCTCACTGAAGCTGCTCGGTCCTACTGTTTCTCAGGCCTTTGCCTGGGACAATCTGCAGATGGCTACGTTTCGGCAGCATTTCGCTGGCGTGCCCGCCTCGATCGGCTACGACCATTCCTTCTTTGCATTCGCCAAATGGGTCATGCTGCCGCGCACCCGCGACCTCACCACGTGGGTGACGCCGTACACGCGTACGATCGCCATCTCCGGCTTGTTGCTCTATTTTGGCCGCATTTGGAGAATGCCGCGGCTTAACCAGGTCTTGGCCATCTCGGTGCTCGCGGTCACCCTTCCGCCGACCTCCTATGACTACACCCTGCTGTCCCTCTACCCGGCTTTTCTCTTACTATGCTTGCGCGTTCTCGAGGAGAGTCGCCGAGCTGTGAACGAGCGGCTTCCACTTACCCATTATTTCCTGCTGTTTGCCATCATCTTTACGCCACTCTCTTTCGTGGTGTGGAATGGCGGACGGTATGCCGGCCAGCTACGCCTGCTTGCTTTGCTTGCCGTGCTCCTTTACGCTCTGGTGACGCCGCTGCCGGAACAGCAGGCCGGAACAGTTCCTCTCGGGGGCGTCGCTTTGGCCTCCTGACAAAGTGATCTCTCAAAACGGTCCGCATATACATCCCCTGCCAGCAGGCCCTTGTTACTATCATCTGGTTGCCAAATCACTCGTGAGACTCAGCTTCCCCAATGACCCCTCAGAAGATCCGCAAAGCAGTCTTCCCTGCCGCCGGCATGGGCACGCGCTTTCTCCCCGCCACCAAAGCCACGCCCAAGGAGATGCTCTGCCTGGTCGATAAGCCGCTCATCCAGTACGGCGTCGAAGAGGCGGTTGCCGCCGGCTGCACCGACATTATCCTCATCTCTTCCCGCGGCAAGACCACCATGGAAGACCACTTCGACACCAGCCCCGAGCTCGAAGCCTCGCTCGCAGCCAAGAACAAAACAGCACTGCTGGAGATCGCCCGCTCTGTTTCGAAGCTCGCCAAGGTGGTGGTCACGCGCCAACCTGAGCCCCTCGGCCTCGGCCACGCCGTCCTGATGGCCAAAGAGATTGTCGGCGACGAACCCTTCGCGGTCCTGCTTCCCGACGACATCGTCGACGCCGAAGTTCCCTGCATGAAGCAGATGGTCGAAGCCTTTGAGGGAGTCGGCTGCTCTATTCTTGGCTCCGAGGTTGTCGAAGGCGATGCCATCTCGGCTTACGGCTGCCTCGACTGCACTGTCGACCCGAGGAACCCGCGGCTGCTCGATGTGAAAAATATGGTCGAGAAGCCCAAACCCGGAACCCAGCCGTCCCAAAATGCCATTATCGGCCGCTATATCCTGACTCCACGCATCTTTGCAATGATCGAAGGGATCAAGCCCGGAGCCGGCGGAGAACTCCAGCTCACCGATGCCATTAAGGCCCTGCTGCTGCACGAGAAAGTGTACGGCTACAGCTACGCGGGTAAGCGTCACGACGCGGGCGATAAGCAGGGTTTCCTTCGAGCCACGGTCGAACTCGGCGTGAAGCACCCAGTCCTCGGCGAGAACTTCCGGTCCTGGCTCAAATCTCAGTCTTTCTAACTAGCGCCCTCCACGCCGGAGTGTGGCTCGACCGCGTGCTACTCCGGTATACCTGTAACAAATGTCTGCTCCGTCGCTGCTCCGATAACCCGATATAAAGCGAACTGCCGTGAATTCTGCGCCCGCAGCTCAAACAGTAGCGAAGCCCGATTTGATGCTTCGGCGTCCACCGCGTCAACCAGCCGCATCCAGGGCGTGCGGTCGAGATGCTTGGCGTCGGTGACACTCGCGAGGGCCATCTTGAGTGAACCGACTGGCTCTCGTTGCGCTACCACCGAGACGTACCGGTCTACGCCGCCCGCGCCTGGAGACACCGCTGTATACACGTACGTGGCCGCACCTCCGTAGCTCAGCGTATAAGCCTTTACCGATTGCTCCTTGAGCACCACGGGTGCAGCTGCCGCTGTAGCTGCTGCTGCTTTCGCCGCTGCAGCCGACTTCCTTTGCCGCGCCCGCGCCGCTGCTGTAGTCGGCGCACTGGTTCGCGCCGGAGTCTTGGCCGCAGGCGCCGGCGTCGAAGCCGGAGTCCCAACCGCCGCCGAAGCTGCCGGCAAGTCGTACTTCGCCAGCTGCGCCCGCGCCATCTCCTCGAGATTCGCCGTCACCTGCGTTCGCTCTTCGTTGCTCTCCCAAGTTCGTTCAAACGGGTGCTCCGGACGGTCCTTCGCATCGGAGACGGCTACCGCCTGCTGCAGATCGGCCGGCATACCCTTCAGTGGCTGAAGATCCTCTTCATCGAGCCGGGAGGCCGGCTTGCCCCTGTGCAGGTTCGGCCGGTCCGGATCGTCATTGAGCGACGCGGACCCCGAGACTGATGCCAAATCCTTTTTCTTTTGCGCCGCTTTTTGCTCCGCAGGCGTCCGCCGCTTCAGCGTAGGCCGATCCACATCCTTCGACGAGTCCGTGTCCGTGCTCGCCGTATCCGAAGCTCCACTCGCATCCGTGCTCCGCCTTCGCATCGTTGGCGCATCCGGATCCTTATCGGCAGAGACCGTGGTCCCCCCACCCGCCGCGCTGCTCCGGTCAACAGGTTGGTTCGCAATCTTATCCGTCGAGCTTCCGCTAGCCGCCGTGCCGTTTGAGAAATGCGGTCCAGACCCTCCGCTGGTCACCACCTGCGGTAGAGGCCCGCTCTTTTTCGCAGCCACCAGAACGGTCTTCGGCACCGGTTTGAACGGTCCATATCCCAGCCATCCATCGTCGAACGCGGCTACTCCGTTCGACACATAATGCCGTGTGTAGGAGAGGTCAAGCGATCCCTCCGGCACCCCAGCCTTCTCAACCTCGAACACCGTTCCCGTATCGAGCTCGAATGGCACCGGGCGGGCCAGGTACACGCCCCCATCCTCCAGATGCCCATCGATGAACACTGACACCGGCACCACACGGCTGGCCTTCGGCTTGACCGCATCGCCGGTCCATTCATACACCGCGACCGCCCGCACCACGGTCTCCGGCTTCTTCACCGCGTGCATCTGCGCCCGCGCCATCGCCGGCCCGACTCCGCTCACCACCGCGCCAACCAACCCCAGCCAAACTCCGCGCCGCATCATCCCTCCATTAGACGCGCATCCCGCCCCAACGAATCCCACTTTCAGGCTGCATAGACCTTATCGGCAGACGCAACGATTCCATTAGGCGAAGGTGGTCGAATTCGGCAAGAAACTCAGGAATGTTATTTTCGTCGACGGTAGAGCTTAAACTTCTTCTTGTGTCCTCTCCTCTCCTCGAAGTCGAACACCTCACCATCGCCTTCGGCACCCACGCCGTCGTCCACGATCTCTCCTTCCACATCGCGCAAGGCGAAACCCTGGGCCTGGTAGGCGAATCCGGCTCCGGAAAATCCGCCACCTCGCTCGCTTTACTTCGCCTGCTCCCGCCGACCGCCCGCGTTACCGGCGCAATCACCTTCGCCGGCCAGCGGCTCGACACTCTCCCCGAAGCCGGCATCCGCCGCCTCCGCGGCAGCGCTCTCGCCATGATCTTCCAGGAGCCCATGACCGCGCTCAACCCGGTCATGCGCATTGGCGACCAGATTGCCGAAGCTCTCCGCGCTCACGCCCACAGGCTTTCTCGCGCCGAGGTCCGTCGCCGGGTTCTCGCCGCCATGCAGGAGGTCGCCCTGCCGAACCCCGAAGCGCGCCTCCATGACTACCCTCACCAGTTTTCCGGCGGCCAGCGCCAGCGCATTCTCATCGCCATGGCGCTCATCCATCGGCCCAAGCTGCTGATCGCCGACGAGCCCACCACAGCCCTCGACGTCACCGTACAAGCTCAGATCCTAGGCTTGCTGCGTGATCTCCGCGACAACCACGGTATCTCCATGTTGTTCATCTCGCACGACTTAGCCGTTGTCAGCCAGATCGCCGACCACGTCGCCGTGATGCAGCACGGACGCCTGATCGAGCAGGCGCCCACCGCCGAGCTCTTCCGCGCCGCGCAGCACCCGTACACGCGCCAGCTGCTCGCCAGCGCACCCACCATGCACACGGACCGCTCCCAGCCGCTCGCCACCCTTGGCTGAATGAGTTCTCGGCTCGTCCAGCCTCTGCTGCTGCGATAATCTTCAAAGCGCCCGATGCGAGCTCTCGTCCTCTCTGATATTCACGCCAACCTGGAAGCCCTGAGCGCGGTGCTCGAAGCCGCCGCCGCGCTCGAGCACGGCTACGAGGAACTCTGGAATCTGGGCGACCTCGTCGGCTACGGTGGCAGTCCCAACGAGGTCATCGAGCGCATGCGCCCGCTTGAAACCCAGGTGGTGCGCGGCAACCATGATCGCGTCTGCTGTGGCCTGACTTCTCCAAACGCCTTCAACCCCGTTGCGCGCAGTGCGGCCCTCTGGACCCGTACAGAGTTAACCGAGGAGAACCTGACCTGGCTGCGGGACATGCCGCAAGGACCCCTGGCCCCGGCCCTGACCGGCATCACCTTGTCGCATGGCTCGCCGCTCGACGAAGACGTCTACATCCTCAACATGCGCGACGCCTGGGCTCCGCTGCAGCAGATGCAGACCCCCATCACCTTCTTCGGCCACACACATGTGCAGGGCGGCTTTGCGCAGAAGGGTCACGAATGGCAGGAGCTCCGCCCCCCGTACAAAATGGCGGAAGCCCAACGCGACGCAAAGGCCAGCCACTGGACGCTCCGGTTGCCGCCAGCCACGCGCCACCTGATCAACCCCGGTTCGGTCGGCCAGCCGCGCGATTACGACTGGCGCGCGGCCTTTGCCATCTACGATTCGGAGGCCTGCGAGATAACCTTCCACCGCGTGCCCTACGACCTTGTGGCCAGCCAGGGCCGCATCCTGATGGCGGGGCTGCCTGAGCGACTGGCCGCACGGCTTCGCGAAGGCCGGTAAAGGATGGCGGAGGTCAGCGACGGGTTCAGCTAGGGTTCGTTCGGTTGCGAAGCATCGACGGCAGCAGGATCACATGGCTCGACGCCCAAGCCAGGACCTTGCGGCAGGACGAGGCGGCCCTGCTCGACCTGGACGCCGCGGAACGGATCGTTGGCAACGAGCAGATGACCGTCGAGGTCGCAGAAGTCCGCCAGCGGCGCGAGATGGGCGGCGGCGGTCGTGGAGCAGGAACCGGACACCATGCAGCCGAGCATGACCTTCAGATCGAGCGCGCGCGCGAGGGCGATCCAGCGGTACGCCTCAAGAACACCGCCCGTCTTATCCAGCTTGACGTTAATGCCGTCGTACGCTTCGCGGAGCTGCGGGAGGGAGGCGGCGCGGGTGCAGGCCTCGTCGGCAAAGATGGGCAGGTGCACGCGGCTGCGGACGTAGCGTGTTTCGGCGAGCATGTGGGCGGGCATGGGCTGCTCGATGAGCTCGACGCCGAGAGCTTCGAGCCAATGTATTTTGCGGATGGCCTCTTCGGGATCGGTCCAGCCCTCGTTCGCGTCGACGCGGATGGGCTTCGAGGTAAGACTGCGGACCGTGGTGATAGTCTCTTCGTCGGAGTCGAGACCTACCTTGATCTTGAGGATAGGGTAAGGCTTGGCTTCGAGGATTTTCTGGCGGGTGCGCACGGGCGTGTCGATGCCGAGCGAGAAGCTAGTGAGCGGGGCCGTGCCGGGGTCTAGGCCAAAGTAGCGGTGGAGTGGAAGGCTGAGCTGCTTGCCGAGCCAGTCGAAAAGCCCGAGATTGAGGGCGGCGAGCGCGGCGTTTTGATGGGGGCCGAGCAGAAGGCGCGCCTGGGCGAGCAGAGGATCGAAGTGCCAGGGATCGGCGGTGGCGAGCCATGGAATGAGAGCTTCGAGGGCCTGAAGTGCGGAGGCGGCGGACTCACCATAGCGGAGAATGGGCGCGCCTTCGCCGTAGCCGGTGATGTCATCGCGGGTGTAGCGGAGGTGGATGGTGTCGCGAAAGTCACTTGAGGACATGGTAGTAGTCCAGGTGTGGCGGAGCGCAAGCCGCTTGATTTCGAGCTCGATGTGGGCGGGTTGACTCATGGGCGTAGACGCCGTTGCGCGCAGAGGCGGGTGCTCCAGGGGTGGTCCGCGAGGCGGCTGATCTGGACGCCGGGGTGGCCTTCGGTGGTCGAGTGGAGAAAGGTTCCGTCGCCGAGGGAGAGGCCGACGTGCGTGACGGCGGGCGGGTGCTCGGTGAAGAAAAGGAGGTCGCCGGGGAGCAGATATGTGGGCGGGACGTCGACGAAGCCAGGCCAGTTGCACTGGGCCTGCGCGTCCCGCGGGATCACGATGCCGCGCTGGCGGTGAAGGGTTTGCATAAGGCCGGAACAGTCGAAACCGAAGGTCGAGATGCCGCCCCAGGTGTAAGTGATGCCGAGGAAGCGGTAGGCGAGGGCGAGCATCTGTTCGGTGGTAAGGGGGTACTGGCCGGGGGTGACGTCGCCGCGGAGGATGAAGGCGGTTTGGCCATCGAGCAGCCGAACCTGCAACCAGCGGTCGCTTGCCTGTTCGGGGTTAGCGAGGGCTTCCAGGCGAGCCTCCCAGGGCAAGTGAAGGAGCGGGGCACGGACCTTGATATCTGGCTCGCGGTAAAGGTTAGCGCTGAGGGAATGGACGCGCACAGTGAGCGTGGAGGCGGTTACGCGAGGGGCGAACCGATGCTTAAGCGCCCAGCCGGCGTAGGCATCCTGGGCGCAAACCTTGATCCACTCGGCGCGAGTCTCGAGGCACTGAATGTCTAAGCCGTAGATCGATTGCGAGATGACCTCGGCGTCGAGCGAGGGCTCAGCGTGTAGATTGGCGACGGACACCGCGGTCACTATGGATCGTGTTGGGTCGGCCTGAAGCGTGAGCTGTCTGACGTAACCTGCCGAACTCAAGCTGGAGAAACCTCCCCTGTATTCTATCGGCACGCTGGGCAAGATTTGTCACCGGCAGGCTATGCGCCATTGTATTTGCCGGAGCAGCGGAGACGGACGAGGCTGCGGTTTCGGTATTTTGGTTGACCTGCACGATGCATCATGGATGCAGTTGCTTGTGCTTATCCCAGCAATGGGACCTACATGGGGCAAAACTTATACGATAAAGGTATGACAAGATGTATTTTGCGAACCGAAATCGAGGGTGACCGCATCATGCGTGAAGAGATTGTGCCGCTGGTGTCCATTGTGATCGTCGTGTTTCGCGACCGTGACGAAGTGGCCAAAATCGTTGGCAGCATTCTGCCGTTCAAGACCGACGAATTGGAAATAGTTGTCATCGACGGCGGCTCAAAGGACGGAACGGTCGAATTACTCGAGAGCTTCGGGAAGTCGATCGACTATTGGCTAAGCGAGCCGGACTCCGGGATCTATGATGCAATGAATAAGGGTATCCGGGCCGCGCGCGGCGAATATTTGCTGCATATAAATGCAGGTGACCGGCTGTGTGGAGTGCCGTGGAATGCATTGCGACAATGCATGGAAAACGGGGTGGATATCGTGTGCTGCCGGGTTCTTCTTGGAAGCGAGATTGAGTTTACATCACGGACAGATTATCGCTCGAAGCTGGACAACACGTGGCATCATCAGGGAACGTTCTATAGGCGCACCGCTCACCTGGGCTATGACACGAGTTACCGGATTCTCGGCGATTGTGAACACAATCACCGGCTACTAAAGAGTGGCAGCAAGATGCGGACGGTTCCGTTCCTGGTAGCGGATCACGACATGCAGGGCGTATCGTCGACGACCTTGGGAAAAGAGGAGTTATATCGGAGCATTCGCGAGCATTTTGGTGAAAAATATGTAGTGCTCTCACGTCTGCGCTTCTTTCTTCTAGGCATTCGTACAAGGTATCGTGCACGTTTTGGACGCCACCGAAAGTAGGCCAGCGACTCAGGCGAGATCGTGCAGGACTGTAATCAAGTGCGCCCAGAGCAACTGCAGACGAAGCTTGATCTGCTTGGTTCTGGGTAGCTTTCCGCTCAGATTTTTCCCGTGTCTGCGATAGAAGAGCAGATGTTGCTCAAGGCAAAGGGCGGAGCCACCCGTAAGAGCGTGGCGCATGCCAATCCAATGGTCATGCAGGAAGAGAACGCCTTTCGGAAACGGCAGCACAGAATGCAGCCGAGAGGCACGAAGAGCCATCGCGGCGCCCTGAAAATGGTTGTGCAGCAAGTTGGCCCAGAAGCCCCCTTTGAACACCTTTCGATAGCGGTACAGATCGCTTTCGATCAGTGCGCCAGTGCCGTCGATAAAGGAGATATGCGAGGTAATTAGATCGACTTCCGGATTGCTTGCAAATGCCTCTAGAAAAAGTTGGACCTTATTTGCGGCCCAGAGGTCGTCGCCGTCGGAAAGGAAGAGAATGTCGCCCGAGGCATTGCGCAGAGCCTTCTCAAACGAGGCGACAACGCCGAGATTGTTGGGATTGCAGATGAGGTGAATCAAGGGATCCATAAGAGAGCGGATCACGTTTGTGGTTTCGTCGGTCGAAGCATCATCGACGACGATGATTTCGTCTCCGGGAAGGAGTTGAGGAAGGATAGAACGCAGCTGTTGCTCAATGAACGGGGCGCCATTGTAGGCGGCCATACACACAGAGACTTTGGGGCGGACGCGATTGGAATGGGGGGTGGAGAGATTGAAGGACAGGCCTCGAGTTTCACTTTCCCAAGCGCGCGTACGCTTGCCCCTAGTCCAAAACAGGCGGCGTTTAAGGAATTCAAAGGTGATGGACCGCAGCTCGGCGGCGTCTTTTCCCTCAAGCTGCCGTATCATCCTGAGCAAAAGCCGTGCCGTTCTCTCCCAACCCGCGGGCATATTCATGTACCGGTCCCAGAAAGCAGATTCCGCCAGCAGAATATTGCGATATCTAGAGGGAGAAACACGATTGCCGAGGTCGAGCATTGAGAAATCATGCTCCACGCATATCTGTCCGGCGACAAAGACCTGTTTGCCAAAGCGATGCAGCTGGTGGAAGAGCAATGCGTCGCTGCAGTCGAGCCAAAACCACGGGTCGTAGCCCCCAATCTGCCGCAGGACCGAGACGCGCAGCAGGGCACCGGAGTTGAAGGCGAAGATGGGGTGTGGAGAGACGCCGTGAGAACTCGCAAGGTTCCATGAGGGCACTGCTCCGCCAATAAAACGGTAAGGCGAAAGCAAGCGGCCACCTGCAACGATCCGCGGAACGATCGCCGCAACAACAGGCGTGGCGTGAACCTGGCCTGCGATCGCAACCATCGAGCGCAGGAAGTCTACCGGCAATCTTGTGTCTTGGTCGAGCGTGAGCAGCCAAGTGGAATGATTTTGCTCGGCGCGTTGAAGGGCCCAGTTATAAGCCGGCGCCAGACCCTCGTTGCGCGCTGCGGCGCGATACTCGACGTCAGGCGGAAGCGAAGGATGGCCTGCGACAGATGGAGTGTTGTCGACGAGCAGGATAGTCAGGACGAAGCCGCAGTTCTGCGCGAAAGCTGCTGCTTCCTGCAAGCTGAGATAAGCCTCGGACTCCCCCGGTGCCTTTTGGTAGAGAACGATGACGGCCGTCATGCGCGCTTCCGAATCGGGTGATGGTGCTGCGGCGCTGGCCATGCAGGCTGTGCTCTTTCCGGGAGGCGACTGCCTAAAGTCTAACAGGCGGGTTTTCTCCTTGACTGCCCCAGAGGAGACAGCCTCGACTCCCATGAAGGTTGCGCGCGATCAATTGCCGCACTCGCTGTTTGTCAGCAAAAGCGCTTCAGGCGATGCCTTGTAGGGAACGATGAGTCCACGCTGGAAAGGCTATTATGTCATGAGGGATTGAAGAACCGATGACGAACGTAGCAGCCCATACAACGTCCGACACTGTCGATGATGCCTCGACCGAGTTTTCGTTCCTGGATTTTCTGACGATGCTTGTTAGGCGTAAGTGGTTTCTGGTCTCAGCTACGTTAGCCACAGGTTTCGTCGTTGGCGGACTGAGTTTTCTGATTGCGCCGAGATATACGTCCGCGGTAACGTTGATGCCCCCGCAGCAGACTGCTCCGCCGGTTCCGCTGCGCTGGCGCAGTTGAGCGGTTTGACTTCCCTTGGAGTAGGTACCCTGGGCAAGAGTCCCGTAGAGATGTACGTGAGTCTTATGCGCAGTGTGACTGTCGAAGATGCTTTGATTAAGCGCTTTGACTTGGCCCGAGAGTATAAGACGGAATACAATTCGAGAGCGCGTAAGATCCTCGAATCGAATGTGTCTAGTGAGGCAAAATCCCAAGGATGGGCTGATCCGCTTATCCGTGACCGACACCAGCGCAGCACGAGCCGCCGAGTTGGCCAACGGCTACGTCGATGCTTATCGCTCCCTTTCGTCCACGCTCGCCATTGGAGAGGCGGCTCAGCGCAGACTTTTTTTGGAACGTCAGCTCGAGCAGGAGAAGAATCGGCTGGCGTCGGCGGAAGATTTGAAGCAGACAGAGCAGTCTACCGGAGTGGTTGAACCCGACAGCCAGGCGCGCGGGTTGATTCAGCAAGGCAGCAACCTGCGCGCGCAAATCTCCGCTAAAGAAGTTCAGATTGCATCCATGCGCGTCTACGACGCCAGCGATAATACGGACCTGCTGCAAGCAGAAGAGCAGTTGCGTAGTCTACGCGGCGAGTTGGCCAAAGGGGGCGACGCCGGCGGCAGTGATCTCGAGTCTTCGCGGAGACTTCCCCAAGCCGGCCTGACTTAGGTGCGCAAGCTGCGCGAAGTCAAGTATAACGACACACTCTTTGACATACTTGCCAGACAATATGAAGTCGCGCGACTGGATGAAGCGAAGGAAGGAGCACCAATTCAGGTGGTGGATGCGGGAGGCATCCCGGATCGCAAGTCGGGTCCGAAGATCCTTTACTTTCTTTTGGGCGGGTTAGTTGCGGGTGCTTTGGGGAGCGGATTAATTGTCATTTTGAAGAGAGACTGGAGAGGAACAAATTGCTGGCGGCGCGTCATGCATTGTTCAAGGCAGTTTATTTGGCAGGGTAGTCTAAGTCATCTCGTTCTTGCATGTTGAGGTTTGCGCTGTTATTTGCGCAGGCTTTCAACTGATTTATTCTCGTCAACCAACCATTGCTCTTCTTTGCGATCTCCGTAACCGGAGAGCTGGCGTGATGGGGACGGCCACAAAAGATGGAAACGGGCTCATGTGGGCCCAGTGAGTGAGCTTAGGAACCATTGGAAGTTCTCACAAATTTCGGTCTTAATCCAGCAAACGTTCTGACCGGTGTCGTCTTATCGGCATTGCTTGTCTTCCTTCTTTATCGCAAGTTTTTGGTTAGCGTCTTAGAGCCCTTGACCCCGTTTATGGTGGCACAAGTTGGCAACGCGAGCATCATGTGGGCCGTGCTTTTGGAGCTTATCTATAAGTGGCAGTTTCTTGTTTATTTCCTTTGCCTCTGGTCGGGATTTGCTTTGAGGGGAAAAGCGGTAAGCTCTGGACCAGCTATCGTGTTTGACCGTAATTTCCTTTTCGAATTGACTTTTATTCTTACCATGCTCTGCGCGCTGATTGTTGGTGCAAATCTGTATCTCGGCTCGACTGCGGGCTTTCCTCTGCTTTCCAGTAATCCTACACAAGCCAAGTTCACGATTTATGTTGGGGGGTTAGGATTCGTACGACGGATCAATACCGGCCCATATTATCTTCTTTGTGCCGGTTGCAGCCTGCTCATAATCATCCAGCACCAGAAGCGCTACGCTCTAACGATTTTGTTTTTGGCTACATCGCTCGTGATGGTCAGCGGAAATAAGTCTGCCCTTCTCCCTCTTCTTCTTAACCTATCTATGGCGGGCCTACACAGAGGACTTTCCTCTGAAAGACTACGAAGGTCGATTCAAAAGTATTTCTGGCTTCTACTCGCCTGCGGCATCGGTATTGCGCTCGTCGTTACCACTAAGGAACAGGGCGGTCTTGTGGGAGGAATCCAAGGATTCGTGCTGCGCCTGCTTCTGGCCGGAGATGGAATCGTTTTTTACTTTTCTCGGCGCGAGGTGGTAATGGGGTTGGTGGACCCGACTGTAGCAGGCTATCTGCACAACGTATTAAGCGATGTTGAAGGTTTACTCCACATAAGTGAATATCAACCTCTCGCCCTGGGTACTTTGATTATGGGCGGAGATGAGGGTGGCCCCAATGTGCAGTACTTTATCCAAGCGGATCTATTTTTCGGTCCTGTCCTCGGTTCTATTTATTGCTTTACGATCGGCTACATCATCGCAGTCATGCGAAACGGCTTTTACAGTAGCAGGACAACGTCAGCGATTCGGCTTTCGGTGTATCTGTTCCTCGCAGCTGCGGCGTTTGACCTTACCACAGAAGCCGGTCTATTCATCACGGAGCTAGTTGTCATGCTTCTCTTCCTTGTGCCTCTGTATCTTCTTGCAAAGTTTTTCCGTGTTTGCCTGGTAAACCGCGAATTCTGGAGATCTTTGTCGCAGCTTACGCAGACCAGCTAATAAGGGTGGCACGCAACTCTGTCCTGGTCAGGCATGGTCTGCTAGCAAGCCTCGGGAGCGGTTCGAGGATTGGCAATGAACGCCAACATTCCTTGAAGGCGAGGGAGAAGCTGTATGCTGGCGTTCAGAGGATAAGGGTTCGATGGGTGTTCCGAGTATCTCGATACGCAGAGCTGTACACGTTACTCGCCTGCTCGCCGCCGGCCGTCCTGAATGTCTAGGCCTGGTTCGATCGCTGATTGGGGGCAAAAAGGGGATTGAGATCGGCGGCCCCAGTGCAGTCTTTCGCCGCTGGTTCAACCTGCCAATCTATGACCAGATCGGGTTTTTGGATAATTGCGACTTTACCCAGAAAACAACGTGGGCCTCGCATACGACGAGCTTCTGCTTCAGCAAACGGCGGCCATGCGGCAAGACGTATTTCCTGGAAGGGTCGGATCTGCATGAGATCGAGACCGACAGCTACGATTTTCTCCTGTCTTCCCATAATCTGGAACACTTGGCCAACCCCCTTCAGGGATTGAAGGAGTGGCAAAGGGTGGTTCGGCCAGGTGGACATTTCGTCATCGTCCTGCCGCACTACGCGCGCACATTCGATCATCGGCGGGTGCCAACGACGCTTGAGCACATGATCGAGGACTACGAACGCGGCATGGGAGAAGACGACCTGACCCACGTGGAAGAGGTATTTCAGGCGCATCGATTGAACGATGAGGCGCGTCCGGATGAGGAACTGCGCGCGCTGCTGCTGAGCAATCCGATTCACCGTATGATGCATCATCACGTATTTGAAGAAGGCAACAGCCGGGCGCTGCTTGAAGCAGCCGGACTTACTGTGCTGGCGCTCGAGACGCAGCTTCCATTCCACATCTTTCTACTGGCGCGCAACGACAAGGGACCGGCGCAAACACATTGCTGAGTGGACGATTGAAGGATCCGCCAAGCTTCGATTCGCGAAGGTGTATTACAGGTCGGGGTTGATCTCCGCAAGAGAGTACGGGGACGGCGTCCGCGAGGTAAGTGAGTTGTTTGTGGGCGAGCGGTACAATCGCTAAGGGATAGCCATGCTCCGTGCAGCCTTCCCGGTTCAGGAACGTTCAAGTCGATGCCAGATAGACCAAAGCTGCGGGTTGCGATTGAATGCCGCATTGGAGACGTCCGGCAAGGAATCGGAACAACCCTGATCTCCCTGGCGCGGAGTTTGTCGGCACTGGGATCGGCAGATCAGGAGTATAGCTTCCTCGTCTCGGACGACTTAGCTGAGTGGCTTGGTCCGCATGTGTTCGGCGCAAGCCGTCTCGTCGTACGTTCGACCTTATCCGGACCACGATGGAAACGTTCGCTGCGGGAATTAGGTCCCGTGCGAAAGGTGTCTCGCTGGTTGCGAGGCAATCGCCTGACGGTTCCGGTCTCAGACGGTTTCTTGGAAGAGCAGGGCTTCGATCTGATCCATTTTCCGACGCAGGTAGCTTACCGGACCTCCGTGCCATCCATCTATCAACCGTGGGACCTGCAGCATGTGCATCATCCGGAGTTCTTCAGCCCCTGGGATGTTGCTTTGCGTGAGATGTATTACCGTGCCTTCTGCGAGCAGGCCGCCTGTGTCTGTGTGAGCTCGGAGTGGACGCGTAACGATCTGATTCGGTGTTACGGACTGGATGCCGCAAAGGTCGCGGTGATTCGCTGGGGCTCGATGTTTGCGCAGGGTGAGTCGCCAACACCTGCCACTCTGGCCGAGACCGCGTCCCGTCTCAATCTGCCAGGGCGCTATTTCTTTTATCCGGCGGCGACGTGGCCGCACAAGAACCATCGCGTGCTGCTGCATGCCCTGCATGCGTTGAAGACGAAGCGCGGTGTGCAGGTGGCACTCTGTTTGACCGGAGCCCAAGGAAGCGAGCATGATGCGCTGAGAAAACTTGGCCGCGAACTGAATCTGGCTGGGCTGGTCCATGAGCTTGGTTTCGTCTCGGCTGAGGACCTGCGATGCATCTATACGGGGGCGGCGGCGATGGTGTTTCCAAGCCGGTTTGAGGGCTATGGACTGCCGATTCTGGAGGCGTTTCAAACGGGTACCCCGGTGCTTTGCTCGAGGTCGACGGTGCTGCCGGAGACGGCCGAGGACGGTGCAGCGTACTTCGATCCGGATTCTGCCGACGAGCTTGCGGAGTTAATGGAGCGCATCCTTGACGAGCCGGAGTTTGGCCGACATCTGGTGGAGCGCGGTTCGGCAGTGCTGGCGCGGTCCACAATGGAAAAGACGGCGCGAGGTCTTCAACAGATTTATCGACGCGTGAGTGCTTCCGCGGCGGGTCTTTGAGCGGCTGGAAGGTACCCCCCCCCTCCCCACCTACTTTGTTGCTCAAAATATTCAAAACAAATTAGTTAAGTCCGAACCACCTGATTCGCGGACTGGTACCTTGGTCGGGTTTGAGTCCTGGGAGCGCGCGCGTAGCCCCCGTTTACAGAGCCGTATTTGTCAAGGGGAGAGGACTTGTTTAAGGGACAACTTCGACGCTCTTTCGGGGTGTCCACACGATCTGCAGGCGGGCGCTCCCGTTCTGCTGACTGCCGGCAAGATAGGAAGGAACGAGAAAGCGTTCGTACTGGGCGAAGGCCTGGGCGGACCAGGTTTTGCTGATTGCGAAGCTGACGTTGGCGAAGGCGTCGGAGATGGTGCTTCCGCCGGGCAGGAAGTTTCCGCCGTTGGTCTGGCGGTAGGCGAGCTCGGCGCGGGTTCGATCGGAGAACCAGTAGCCGATTCTACCCTCGTAGGCGCGGGCGTCCCGGCCGGCGGCACTGCCGAGCAGGAATCCCTTGTTGGTGTTGCCGTCGCGATATTGGTTGTTGATGAAGAAGCGGGTTCCGCCTTCGTCCTGGCTGAGTTCTTCGGAGCTGGTGGTTTCGAAGCGGAAGTCGGCGTGCGGCAGATAGGGCAGCCGGGCGAGATAGATTCCCGGACTCCAAGCGACGCGGCGCGGTGCGTCGATGGGGTTGAGCTCGTCGTCCGCGTAGGAATCTGCATAGAGAGTGACGTACTTGCTGAGTCCGGGGACGTGCAGGCGAAAGTCGAATGCGCTCTTGCGGTCTCCTGGGTCCTCGCGGTCGCCGTATCCGAAGTTGCTTCCTGTGGAGTTGCTGCTAAACAAGTTGTTCTTGAGCG
The DNA here is from genome assembly GCA_964235575.1 of uncultured Acidobacteriaceae bacterium. Classification (GTDB taxonomy): domain Bacteria; phylum Acidobacteriota; class Terriglobia; order Terriglobales; family Acidobacteriaceae; genus Edaphobacter. The sequence goes on from CAXSDM010000026.1 coordinate 18,067, forward strand.
AGCGGAGTGTGATGGGATGTCCGACGCCCCAAAGGATTGACCAGCGAGTGAAGCTGGTCTCGAAATACTGACCGAGAGTGAAATTGATCTTCTGGCCATTGAAGTAAGGCCGCGCGGGATGGTTGTGACCGGAGAGCTTTCCAAAGACGACATCGAAGCGGTAGGTGCCGAGATCCGGGAAAAAGGGAAGAGGATGCGGTCTGGTGGCGACCAGGCGGAGGTTGTAGGTGGGCTCGGCGTTGCTCGAAAAGGAGAGTGGCCCCATGGTAGTTGGGCCCCAGTAGAGCTCCTGTTTCCCGAACGAGAGTGCATTTCCCGCGAAGGCTACGCCGGCATAAAGCTCGATGGGACGCTGGCGGACATAGGCCGGGAGCGCCGGCGAGGGCAGGATGAGAGCTCCGGCCGGAATCGCTGTACCGGGTACGTCGAAGGGTACATTGTCGATTTGGTTGAACAGTGCGGCGCGCGCGGCGGTGACGGCGGGCAATCCGGGGTCGGTCTGGATCTCCTGGCGATCGTAGAGGAAGAAGCGACCTGCGACGGCTCGCCAGGAGAACCCTTCGATGGAACTGGTGCCACGTCCAAGGGGACGGCCGAAGTCATTCCACCAGGTCTGGCCGAAGTGGAAGCCGTCGGTGAGGGCGGGCCCGGCGATGACGCCGGCGCGGACATAGGCGGATTCGAGCGTTGCGGTGGCGCGTCCGTCGGGCTCGGAGAGCTCGTACTCGAGTTCGGGGAGCATGCGCTCGGCTTCGGCGTGGAGGGTGTCGGGTATGTTGACGTCCAGGCTGCCGAAGCCGTAGAGGATGTCTTCGGCTTCGCGGAGCTGGCGGCGACACTCCTGACGCGTCCAGGGGCGGATGGCAACGGCCTGGGAGGGGATGAGGCCCATGGAGCCGAGCCGCTCTAGTACCGGATAAATCCAGCTATCCATGGGGACGTTGGTCGAGCCGATGCGATCGCTGTCGATGGATGGGTTCTTGCTGGGCAGGGTGTAGGGCGCCGGCTGGATGCCGAACTGTGGCTGAGCGTACCGGGGAGTCAAGGAAGGCAGAGTGCTCGGAGCGGCAAACAGAAGTACAGGCTGCTGGAGGGACGTTTGCTGCGCCAGGAGTTGTTGAGACTGTACCTGCTGTGAGAAGACGGGATAGCCGAGACCCAACCAAAGGGCAAGAATGAGGCGGTCACGGAAGAGCCAACGCCTCATCGTGAAAGCTGGGAAGAAGCGGACCAGGTGGGGGCTCATGCGTAGCTCTATTTTAGGGTACGCGCTTGGGTCTACAGGTGTGATGGTAGCTGTACTTGGATCGAATGTTGCTCGGTTGGCTATAATCTCCGAATGCGGAGTAGCCCGGACACCGAGGTTCTCGGCAAGAATAGATATCGCCGCGCTGCCGTGTCGGGCGGCATTTCCATGCTTGCCCGCGGGGTCCAGGTAGGGACGTCGCTGATTACGGTTCCTCTTACCTTGCGCTACCTGGGAACGGAGCGGTTCGGTTTGTGGATGACGATCAGCTCCGTGCTGGCGATGGCGGCGTTTGCGGATTTCGGCGTAGGCAATGGGGTGCTGAACACGGTCGCCAAGGCGTTTGGCGAGGATGATACAGAAGGCATACGGCGGGCGATTTCGAGCGGGTTTACGGTGCTCTCGCTGATCGCTCTGGCGGCGTGCGGCCTGTTCTTTTCGGTCTATTCTTTCGTTCCGTGGGCCTCGGTGTTCAAGGTTGTCTCTGCCCAGGCAAAGGCCGAGGCGGGTCCTTCGCTTAGAATTTTCGCGGTTTGTTTCACTCTAAACATCGCGCTGGACGTGGTACAGCGGGTACAACTTGGCATCCAGGAAGGATACCGGTTCGGGCTTTGGCAGATGTGCGGCAGCGTGCTGGGGCTGGCAGGAGTGCTGACCGGGATACGGCTGCACGCGGGATTGCCAGGCTTGGTCCTGGCGTTGGCGGGTGCGCCGGTGCTGGCGACGTTTTTCAACGCCCTGCACTTCTTTGGTTGGGTACGTCCCGATCTGCGGCCCGGGTCGACCTTCGTTTCGCGCAAGATGATTGTCACGATTATGCGGCTCGGAACGCTCTTTTTCGTGTTGCAGCTGGTGGGTTCGCTGGCTTATTCGGCGGACAGCTTTCTGATCGCGCGCACGCTGGGCGCAGTGCATGTTCCCGAGTACGCGATTCCGCAACGCATGTTCACGATGATCTCCATGATGAGTGCGATGCTGATGACGCCGCTGTGGCCTGCGTATGGCGAGGCGATGTCGCGCGGCGATTTTGGATGGATTCGCCGAACTTTGAGCAGGACTCTTCTGGTGGTCTTTGGCGGCGCGTCAGCCGCTGCGTGCACCGTCTTGTTGCTGTCGCATAGGCTACTGGGCTGGTGGGTGGGAAACAAAGCGATTCATCCACCGTTCCTGCTGTTGGCTGGTTTGGCGGTTTGGTGTGTACTGGACTGTTGCGGCAACGCGCTGGCCGTCTTCATGAACGGCGCCTCTGTCATGCGGTTTCAGATCCTGACTGCATCAATTTTCGGTGTAGCGTGCGTATCGGCGAAGATCATCTTCCTGCAACGGTTTGGAGTAGCTGCCATACCCTGGTCCACCATCGTGACGTACGGCCTTTGCACCGTGATTCCCTGCGCGGTCTTCATTCCACGCACCTTGCGGAGATTGCAGTCCAAGGCCCCCGCCCTTGCTATTCTGGAAACGGCAATTTATCCGTTTTCAGCGCTGCAAGCCCGTGAAGATTAAGAGCAGGAATATTCTATGCTTTGTCGTATTTGTGAAGGCACCTCGACTTTATTCGGCGAATTACAGGTGCTCTCGAGATATCGGGTGAACTATTTTCGCTGCGAACGCTGTGAATTTATTCAGACTGAAGAACCGTATTGGCTTGCGGAAGCCTACTCGGAGGCAATCTGCCGGCAGGATGTCGGCGTGATGAGCCGGAATGAACTCAATGCCTCCTTGACCTGCAGCCTACTTTCGATGCTCTTCCCGGAGGTTCAGAAAAGCCTTGATTTTGGCGGCGGACATGGTGTTTTCGTACGAATGATGCGGGATCGAGGCTTTCCTTTTTACTGGAGAGATCTGTACGCCGCAAACCACTTTGCTCGTGGTTTCGAGTACGACCCTCAGGAGCGCTACGACTTTCTAACCGCCTTCGAGGTCTTGGAGCACTTCGTTGATCCGATGAGCGAATTGGAGTCTCTGATGGCTGCTTCGGAGAACGTTTTTGTTTCCACATTGATGGTTCCTGCTCCCGCACCTCCCTTGGGAAGCTGGTGGTACTACGTTCCGTCCAGCGGGCAGCATATTTCTTTTTATGCTCGAAAGACGCTCGAATTTATTGCACGCCGCTTCGATCGTCATCTTCAGACTACGGGGGCGTATCACCTTTTTACCAAGCGGCCCATGAGCGATGTTCGTTTCCGGGTAGCCACGAATCCGAAAGCGTCGAAAATCCTCGGCAGGCTGGGACGAAGGCCAAGTCTTACGCCCATCGACTTCGAGCGCTTTACACAGCCATCTATTTAGGGAACGGCTTAGAAAATCCTTTTCGGCAACGAGAACCAATGGGCCGCGACCGGCGGCTCTTCGGTCTGAATGGATTGTACTTGGCGGTAAGTGTGTGAAGGATCGGGTTCGCAGGACCGTCTGTTATTCTCGACTTCAGAGATCGGATGACGGCAAGAATGCAGGCAGGGAACGCTGTTTTGGCTTCACGTGTACATCGTCCGGGAACACTGGTTCCCATGCCACAGTCCTTCTGGAGGACGAGCCGGACACTGAGTGCTTTTGGGGCTTTGCTGGCGATGAGCGCTGTCTCTGCTTTCGGTCAAACCTCGAGTGGCAGTCAGGTTAACTGCAACGACCCGGTTTACAGCAACACGTCGCTGTGCCGCGCGACGGTCGATCCGCAGACTCAGAATTCCATTCCGATTCCCACGCCCGGGCAGGCGGGTTCAGCCGAGAACGGGATGAACCAGAGAAGTAACGATTCGCAACAGGTGTATGTGGACCAGGCGGGCGCTGAGGCTCGCCGCCGGGGAACGTCCGGGTACCGGCAGGAAGACCTTTTGCCTCCGGACCCGCTTACGGATTTCCAACGGCTGGTCCGCTCCTCGACCGGCGAGATGCTTGCCATCTTCGGGCGGGACTTGTTTCGGCAGGCGCCTTCGACGTTCGCGCCGGCCGATCAGATTCCCGTGACGAACGATTACGTGGTGGGGCCAGGGGACCAGGTGCTGGTGCGGCTGTGGGGGCCGGAGTCGTTCAACAGCCAGTTGACGGTCGATACGTCGGGTTCGATTTATATCCCGAAGGTGGGGGCGGTACGCGTGGCGGGGCTGCGCGCGGATGAGCTGCAGCCGCATATCAGCGCCGAGGTGAATCATACGTTTCGGAACTACCGGATTGCGGTGAGCCTGGGGCAGCTCCGGTCGATTCAGGTGTACGTGGTGGGAGAAGCGCGGAGGCCGGGCGCGTACACGATCAGCGCGCTGAGCACGGTGCTGAATGCGCTGTTCGTCTCCGGTGGGCCGAATGTGCAGGGGTCGCTGCGGCGCATTCAGATCCGGCATCCGGACGGTGCGCCGACGGAGTTTGACCTCTACGACCTGGTGCTGCGCGGAGACAAGACGAAGGATGTGCGGCTGCAGCAGGGAGATACGATCTTCATACCTGCGGCTGGTCCACAAGTCGCCTTGGCGGGCAGCGTTCGGCATCCGGGCATCTATGAGTTGCGTGGCGAGACGACGACGCCGGACCTGCTGCAGCTTGCCGGAGGCTATACCTCGACGGCGCGCCAAGGCACGATTTCGCTCGAGCGCATCGACCCTGATCTCGAGCGGAAGGCGTTGACGATCAACGTGACGAAGGAAGGCCGGACCATGGCGCTGCGGGATGGCGATGTGCTATTTGTCAATCACATCACGCAAGGGTACGAGCAGTCGGTGACGATCCGGGGCAATCTGGCGAATCCCGGACGGTTTTCCTGGCACGAAGGCATGCGGCTGAGCGAGATTATCCCGGATACGAAGTCGCTGCTGACAAGCGGATACTGGCGCGAACGCAATCGGCTGGGCGTGCCTACTCCATTGTTTGAGCCACTTGAAACGATTCCCTACCGGAACGGTTTTCCGTTGAATGGTCAGCGGGGCTATACGCAGGATCCCTATAACAACCGGCCATCGAACTCGCTGAACAATGGTGAGAACGAATCGAATGTGCAGGGAAACAGCCCGGGAACGCTCGGCAGCCAAACGCAGCAGGGCAACGCTGATGGGCTTGCGCTGCAGGGCTCGCAGGTGCCCACGGCGACCAATGCTACTGCGGCCACGCTGTTCGGCATGGGTGCGGCGGGAACCTTGGCGGCCGCAAATGGGAACTCCGCCGGGAACCTGACGCAGAACAGGCAGGGCAATCCGGCGGTCGAACCGGGCGCGCTCGGACTAGGTTCGGAGTCCAGGACAGGCGTTCCACCAGACTATGTTGAGCAGCGAATTCAGATTCCAGCGCCGGAAATCGACTGGTCTTATGCGGTGATCGAGCGGCTTGACCCGGTGACGCTGAAGAGCGCGCTCCTGCCGTTCAATCTGGGTCGCCTGGTGCAGGATCACGATCAAGGCCAAAACCTGCAGCTTCAGGCAGGCGACGTGGTGACGATCCTTTCGCAGGCCGACATTCCAGTGCCGTTAGACGAGCAGACCAAATTTGTGCGACTGGAAGGCGAGTTTGCCAGCGCCGGGACGTATAGCGTCCGGCCAGGGGAAGATTTGGAATCGCTGGTGCAGCGGGCCGGTGGACTGACGACCAAGGCGTACTTGTATGGAAGCAGCTTTCTGCGCGATTCCGCGCGCGTGTTTCAGCAGCAGCGGCTGAATGAGTATATCTCTTCCCTGTCCACGGACATGGAGCGCGAAGCGGCGGTACGGGCGGCGTCTTCTTCGACTGGCATTCTGGACCCGAACGCCCTGAACGAGCAGCGCAGCTTGATAGCACAGCTTCGTCAGTTGCGTGCCACCGGGCGTGTTGTTCTAGAGTTTCGTCCGACGAGCTTCGGGGTGGATGCGATACCCCGCATCCCGCTGGAGAATGGCGACGTGTTCCGGATACCGTCCAAGCCGAACACGGTCAGTGTTGTGGGCGCGGTGTATGGGCAGAACGTGTTTCTGTTCGACGTCAAGCGCCGGGTGGAAGACTATGTGGCGCTGGCAGGCAAGCCGAACCGCGTCGCGGACCGCAAGCATGCCTTTATCATCCGGGCCGATGGATCGATCTTCAGCCGCGAACGCACGCAGGGAGTGTTATCGAACAACTTCGATTCGTCGTCGATCTACCCGGGCGACGCGATCGTCATCCCTGAGAAGCTGATCAAGCCAAGCGCTCTTCGCAATGCGCTGGACTACTCGCAGATTCTGTCTTCGTTCGGCCTGGCTGCGGCGGCGATTAACGTGGTGCGGTAAGGCAAATGTCTTCCTCCTCACCTGCTGTCTCGCCCGCCATCTGGATACCCTGCTTCTGTAGGGAAGGCGCTGGAGGGGCAGGTGTCTTCAAGCGTGTCTCTCCCACTTTTGCTGCTTGCTGTAATACGCATATGCGGTATTATCGTCCTACAAAAGCAGTAGCGTTAGGGTTGTGTGCGGAGTGTTGCGCTTGGTAAGGTGATGCTTCCATAAAGTCGGTGCGGATCATTTGAAAGCTATGACGGTGCTTGAGAAAATAGCAAAAAAGCCGCTTCGCCTTCAGGTTCGGAAGGATGCGGCTGTTGTGATTCCGACCTACAATGGCAGCCGTTACTGGCGTGGGTTGCAGGCTGCGCTGGAGCGCGAGGGAGTCGCTCGAGAGCGCGTCCTGGTCATCGATTCCAGTTCTACCGATGACACGTGCGCGCTGGTGCGTCGTGCCGGTTATCCGTTGAAGAAAATCCCCAAAGAGCAGTTTCGACACGGAGCGACCCGGCAGATGGCAGTGGATTCGTTGCCCTGGGCCGAGATTCTGATTTTTCTGACACAGGATGCTCTGCCGTGCGGCCAAGTCCCCATCCATATGCTGTTGCGGCCGTTTGAGGATCCGCAGGTTGGCGCCGTTTACGGACGGCAACTGCCGCGCGAAGTGGCGGGACCGATCGAGCGGCATGCGCGCTTGTTCAACTATCCGGCGGCGAGCGATATACGCAGTCTGGATAGCCGCACGCGACTGGGGATCAAGGCGGCCTTCTTCTCCAACAGTTTTGCCGCGTACCGGCGGTGCGCGTTTGACGAGGTGGGCGGCTTTCCCAAGGACACGATCGTGTCTGAAGAGGTGACGGTCGCGGCGCGTATGCTGATGGCCGGATGGAAGCTTGGCTATCAGGCCGAGGCGACGGTGATCCACTCGCATGCGTTCACGGTGTGGCAGGAGTTCTCGCGTTACTTTGATATCGGAGTGCATCACGGCCGCGAGCAGTGGCTCATGGAGGCGTTCGGGCACGCGGGAAGCGAAGGGCTTGCGTTTGTGCAATCGGAACTGCGCTACCTGCTGCAAACCAATCCGGCACTGATCCCGCTGGCGGTGCTGCGCACGGCCACGAAGTGGATGGCGTATCAACTTGGCCGCAAGGAGGAGCATCTGTCGCTTGGGGTGAAAGGTATGCTCTCGGGCCAGCCCGGCTTCTGGCAGGAGGATTGGGAGAAGCCGCGCTCGTCGGGGTCGGCCGTCGCCGCACAAATTTCCGGCTAGCCGACTCTCGGCAGGCGTATCGTTTTGCTACCGGCGTTCGTCAAAGCAGTGCACGGTCGTGTTCGCTTAGCGCCGTGTCTACGATTTCTGGAGAAATTGTCGTTATGCCGAAGACCCCGAAGATCCTGCTGCTGGCTATATCTGTTGTTCTGGTGTTAACTGTATTTCTGGGGCTGCGTGAGAGCCCGGTAAGCGCTGCCACGGAGCAGGCGGACGGGGCGTACCGGCAGATTGACGTGTACAGCGAGGTGCTGCGGCACATTCAGTCCGACTATGTATCCGACCCGAATATCCCGGCGGTGACCAACGGCGCGCTGCGCGGGTTGCTGGAGTCGCTTGATGCGGACTCAAGTTATCTGACGCCGACCGACTATAAGGCGTACAAGGCCGATAAAGCTAAGGGCGAGGGTAAGGGGCAAGTGGGCATCAACGTGTCCAAGCGCTTCGGCTATGCGACGGTGGTTTCGGTCGTTCCGGGCAGCCCGGCGGATAAGGCGGGCCTGGTGGACGCCGATATTCTGGAGGCGATCAATGGCGTGGACACACGCGACCTTTCGCTGGCGATGATCCAGATGATGCTCGATGGGCAGCCGGGGTCGGAGGTGTCGGTTTCGGTGGTGCGTCCGCGTAAGGCGGTTCCAGACAAGATTTCGATGACCCGCACGATCGTGGCCGAGCCGCCGGTAGGCGAGACGATGTATGAGAACTCTTCGATCCTGTATTTGAAGCCGGTGATTTTGGATCATGACCACGTGCTGGCGGTGGAAGCGAAGCTGCGGGCGGAAGACAAGGCAGGTAATAAGAAGATTCTGCTGGACTTGCGCGACGTGGCCGCGGGCGACATGCTGGAGGCGACCCGGCTTGCCAACCTTTTCCTGAAGTCGGGCACCATTGCGACGCTCGAAGGCCAGCGGGTGCAGAAGGTCACGTACACGGCCGATCCTGCCAAGGCGTTGGTTCCAACGGGGTCGATGGTGGTGCTGGTGAACCGGGGTACGGCTGGTCCTGGTGAACTGGTTGCGGGGGCGCTGCTCGACTCGAAGCGCGCGGAGTTGGTGGGTGAGAAGACCTTCGGAGAAGGCGCGCAGCAGAAGACGTTCGAGCTGCCGGATGGCGCGGCGCTGATTCTGTCGGTGGCGAAGTACGAGTCTCCCTCTGGCAAGAAGTTGCAGGATGACGGGGTGACCCCGGGCGTGCTGGTGGCCGGGAACTTCGACGACAACGGGGGCGACGAGGAGGATGGTGCCTCCGCCACGCAAACTCCTCAGCCGCGCAAGCCGACCGTGCAAGTTGATGATCAGCTCTCGAAAGGTCTGGAGCTGCTGAAAGCGAAGGCCGCCTAGCGAGGTCGCTTACGGGCGATTGCGGGAAAACCGGCCGTCTCACCGTGGTAAGGTGGGAGGGTTGTGAACACGCTTTTCACTGAGTCCCGACAGGTTGAAGAGCGAGCTGCTGCTCCCGCGAAGTCATGGCGCTTGCGTTTGCGCGAGGCGGCGGACTGGTTCTGGTTGCCGGCCGGCCATGGCGCTCCACGGCGGATGTTCCCTCTCCTGCTCACGTTGTC
>CAXSDM010000027.1:0-2831 GCA_964235575.1 uncultured Acidobacteriaceae bacterium
GCCAGATCGCCGGAGGCATCCTCTGGATCGTCATCCTCTTCGCCGCCACCACCACCCTCAACCAGTCCTGGAACCGCGAGCAGCGCAACCAGGTCCTCGACGTCCAGCGCATGGCGCCCTCCTCGTCGGCCGCGCTCTTCCTCGGCAAGGCACTCGCCAACATGCTCTTCGTCACCGCGGTCGAGCTCGTCCTGGCCCCGCTCTTCACCGTCTTCTATAACCTCCGCGCGCTCGGCCAGGCCAGGCTTCTGCTGCTTGTCCTGCCGCTCGGCACCTGGGCCCTGGTGGCCAACGGAACCTTCTTCGCCGCGCTTGGCCTGCGCACCCGCAACCGCGAGCTCATGTTGCCGCTGGTGCTCTTCCCCATCTCGCTGCCCGCGCTGCTCGCCATGGTCCAGGCCTCGACCAACATCCTCACCGGCGAGTACGAACCGGCGATCTGGATCAAGCTGCTCACCGGCTACGACATCGTCTTTACCACCGCCTGCCTGCTGCTCTTTGAGCTCACGATAAACGCCGAATAACACAAGAGCATCTGCTGTCCCCTGAACCACCTGTCACGGCAAGACCTCATTGCGAGCAGCCGCGCTAAAATAAGTTATGGCGCAGCCTACACATTCCAAGCCGCAAGCCACCTGGATCCTGGGCTTTCTTTGGCTCGCGGCCTCGGTCCTCGTCCTTGCCTACAGCTTTCATCTAGCCCTCTTCGTCGCCCCCACCGAAGCGACGATGGGCAACGTGCAGCGCATCTTCTACTGGCACGTTCCCTCGTCCACCATGGGCCTGGTGTTCCCTTACGTTAACTTCATGGCCTCGGTCGCCTTTCTCGCCCTGCGCCGCCGTAATCCTGCTGCCGCGCTCACCGCAGACGCCCTGGCCGTCGCCTCCGCCGAGCTGACCCTGATCTTCCTCACGATTTGTCTCGTCACCGGCATGCTCTGGGGTAAAGCCTCTTGGGGCATCTGGTGGGCCTGGGACGCGCGCCTAACCTCGTCCCTGCTCCTCTGGCTGCTCTACGTTGCCTACCTGATGACGCGTCGCCTCTCCTCCACCGGCCAAACCTCAACCGTCGGCGCAGTCATCTCGGTCTTCGCCGCTATCGACGTCCCTATCGTCTTCTACTCCATTGAGTGGTGGCGCACGCAGCATCCCGCGCCCGTCCTGCGCGGTGAGGGCTCGCTCGATCCCTCCATGAAGCCCGCCCTCTACTGGAGCTTCCTCGGCTGGCTGATGTGGGGCATTTTCGCCTGCGCCTTCCGCTTCGCCCTCGAGCGGCGCCGCCAGCACGTCGAGCAGGCCGCCACCCGACTCGCCATGCAGTCCGCACTCACTCCGCGCGAGACCTTCCCCCGTCACGCCAACCCGGAGGCCAACAATGCATTTTGACGGCTGGAACACCATCGAAGGCCGCCACCTGGTCTTTGCCTATGCTGCCATCTTCCTCATCCAGGGCGGGTACTTCCTCTGGATGATCCGCAGCTGGCTCAGCTTGAGTGAAACCTCGAAAAAGCGGCGCGACTCGTAGTGCGTTGAGCCGCGCCTTCCGAGGAGTGTCGCATGTGATGTGGAGTGGTCTTGAGCAACGAATCTCCACGTCGCTAGCTGGAAACCCACAGCCCTCGCAGGAGTCGCGATCCACCTCGCAACGAAACACGAATGAGGCAGCGACGTTCTCCAGCAGCCATTGCCCGCTCTAACTCATAACCTTCCGCGTGTTGTTCTCCACGCGTGTGAACATCCTCTAGGTCACTCGTTGATAGCATCGACTGTCAGGCTAGACGGTTGAAGCAAAGACGACGCATTGTCTGATCTTGCTTTCTCAGACGATACTGACGTTACCAAGGCCGTTGCCCTGCTTACATCGCCACGCGGATATCCGGCTTCACCGCCGGCTCGAACTTACCGCCGGCATACGCTTTCCGGTGCAGTTCTTCCAGGCTCATTCCACCCTCGCGCGCCGCGACCATCTGCGCAGGCTCCACAAAACTGCCCACAGGGTTGGCCAGAAACACGGGCGAAGTCTCCATGTAAGCGCAGCTTTTGGCCGCGTCCTGGTTCCAGTCTGCCTGAATCTCCACGCTGTTTCCGTCCGGGTCTGCGTAGTAAAACGACAGCACAAACCCATGGTCCAGCGCCATGTGCGGCTCGATGCCTTCGCCCTTCAGCCGCACCCAGCTCTCGAGCAAGTCGTCCACACTTGCATACTCGAACGCCAAGTGATGCATGCCCACATGACTCGCCCGGTCCGGGTCGTCCGTCAGCTTCGGGCTCGTCAGCAGTGCAATGCGCCCCGGAACCTCGTCGTTCGTGATGAACCCCATCAGATCGTTCTGAAACTGTTTCCGCGACCCGATCACCTTGCCATACCACTCGATCATCTCCGTCATCCGGATCGTCTTTAGGTTCACATGGTGAAGCACAGGAATCTTCATCGCACCTTTGGCGTGTTCGTCAAAATTCATGAACGCGTTCTCCCTGTCCATTGCTCCGGCACTCTTCTTGAAATGACGAACCCTTGTCAACACAATTCTTTAGCCAGCCCTTCTCGCCACCCATGTATGCTGTCTCCGTGCCCATTCATCCCAGCCTCATCGGGAGGATGTGGGTGAACCCTTCAGCAACTTTCAATGGGGTGCCCCGTGATCACCGCAACTTCATCGCGGTTATCGTGGTGTAAGCACTTCCAAGCGCGTTGGGCGCAAGCAGCGGGTAAGAGCGCTGCATACCTTCATGGCACATGGTGAAGGCAAAGCTAAGATTTACCTAATTCTTAATTAGTCTCCAGCTTCGTGCGATAGTCTCGTGCTGTGCCCAACAAAAAGTTCTCCCTC
>CAXSDM010000027.1:2931-4473 GCA_964235575.1 uncultured Acidobacteriaceae bacterium
AGTCTCCAGCTTCGTGCGATAGTCTCGTGCTGTGCCCAACAAAAAGTTCTCCCTCCAAGACTCGTTTGAGCTCGTCGTTGCGCTCTTTGTCTTTGCGGCCCTCGCAACCTCCGCCTGTCTCGCCCAGAGCAACGTCGTCATCTCGCAAATTTACGGCGGCGGCGGCAACTCCGGCGCGATCTACGAGAATGACTATGTAGAACTCTTCAACCCGACCGCCGTCACCCAAAGCCTCGCCGGCTTCAGCGTGCAGTACGCCACCTCCACCGGTACCAGCTATCAGGTCACCGCACTGCCCTCGGCCACGCTCCAGCCCGGCCAGTTCTTTCTCGTGCAGGAGGCCGCCGGCGCCGCCGGTACCGTCGCGCTACCGTCCCCGGACGCTACCGGGTCCATCAACATGAGCTCGACGTCCGGCAAGGTCGCCCTGGTCAGCAGCACCACCGCCCTCTCCGGCACCTGCCCCGCCACCAGCGCCACAGTGGTCGACTACGTCGGCTTCGGTTCAGCCGCAACCTGTTTCCTCGGCTCCGGTCCCACCATCACTCTCTCGAACACGACCGCCGCCCTGCGCACGCCGGTCTGCAAGAATACGCCCAGCAACGCCGCCGACTTCGCCGCAGGCAATCCCAACCCGCGCAACACCTCCACGGCCTTCCAGTCCTGCTCCAGCATCGTCGGTGTCCCGCTTAGCGCCAGCGCGATGGCGACGCCCGCGTCCGCCTATACCGGCACCGAAACCCTGCTGACTGTCGCCGTCACCCCAGCCACGCAGCCCTCCAGCACCGGAATCCAGGTCATCGCCGACCTCAGCAGCGCCGGTGGCTCAAGCTCCCAACCTCTGTACGACGACGGTACGCACGGCGACGTCACCGCCGGCGACAACATCTTCTCCTACACCCTGACCCCTACCGTTCCGGGCACCTACACGCTGCCGGTCAAGGTCTCGGACGCACAGATTCGCGTGGTCTCGACCTCCATCAGTCTCGCCGTCCAGACCGCGCCGCCGATCGTCAGCATCCGTTCGATCCAGTCCGCCAAACCCTCGCCCTACGCCGGACAGACTATCACCACGGTCGGTATCGTTGTGGGTGTACGTGCCTCCGGCTTCTATCTTGAGGCCCCCGACGCCGACACCCACCCGACCACTCCCGAAGGACTCCTCATCTATACCGGGTCCACCGCCAAGCCTTCCTACCTCGCCCTCGGAGCCGAGGTTCAGGTTACCGGCAAGGTCGCAAACTATCCCTCGACCACGCTGACCCCGGATACCGAGTTGGACACGTCGCTCAGCTTCTCGCTCATCTCAACCGGCAACCCGTTGCCGCCGCCGATCCTGCTGACCACCGCACAGGACTCCCCCTCAGGCGGTGTCTACCAATTCGCGAAGTATGAGGGAATGCGCGTCAGTATTGCCTCCCTCACGACAACCGGGCCCACCGACGCATCGCTCACTGAAGCGACCGAGACGCAGACCTCCAACGGTCAGTTCTTCGGTGTCGTCACCGGCATCCCGCGGCCTTTCCGCGAGCCCGGCATCTC
>CAXSDM010000027.1:4573-21620 GCA_964235575.1 uncultured Acidobacteriaceae bacterium
TCGTCACGACCGAGGCCTATCAGCGCCGCCTTGCGAAGGCCTCGCTCGCCATCCGCACCATCCTGAACAACCCGGATATCCTGGGCGCGCAGGAGATTGAGAACATCGACGTTCTCAATGATCTGGCCAACAAGGTCAACACAGACAGCGTCAACGCCGGCCTGGCCAACCCGCAGTATGTGGCCTATCTCTTCCTGGCCACCGACGGCACCGGCATCAACACCGGCATGCTCGTCAAGAGCACGACTGTGGACACCATCAACGTACAACAAGCCGGCCTCACCACGACCTTTACCAACGCCCTTGGGCAGCAGGCTCTCCTCAACGATCGCACTCCGCTTGTCCTGCACGCCGGCATCAAGCGCGCGGGCGGCGCGGACTACCCGGTCACGGTTATCGACGTGCATCAGCGCTCGCTCATCAGTGTCGATGACCCCACCTCCACCGGCGCCACCGTCCGCCTCAAGCGTGAGAAGCAAGCTGAATTCCTGGCCAGCCTGATTCAGAGTTATCAGGCAAACGGCGAGCACGTCATCACCGTCGGCGACTTCAATGGCTTCCCGTTCAGCGATGGCTTCGTCGATGTGCTGGGCGTCACCACTGGTAATCCCGTCCCGGCCAGCCAGGTGATCACGCCCCCGACCCCGAATTTGGTCACCCCGAACCTCATCGACCTCGACACGCTCCAGCCCACCGGGCAGTACAGCTATGTCGAAAGCGGCAGTGCGCAGTATCTCGATCACGTCCTGATTACCCAGGACCTTCTGCCCAGCTTCGACCACCTCAACTTCGCCCACATCGACGCGGACTTCCCGTTGGTCGATGAGAACAGCGCTACTCTCGCCGCCCGCATCAGCGATCACGACCCCGGGGTGGCCTATTTCGATCTCCCCCCAGCCGCGGGCTCCGTCAACTTGCAGGCCACGGTGGTCTTGACGAGCTCCACCAGCGGCTACCAGGAGAAGGTCACCCTGACCAACGTCGGCTCCGGCACTGCGCCCAGCGTCACCCTCACCTCGGCAACTCTGGGCTCCGCGCCTGGGTCGACCCTTCCGGCCTCGCTCGGCGACCTGGCACCGAACGCCTCCGTGACCTACACCCTGACGTTCCCCGCCTCTGCCGGAACGGATCATACTGCCGCGGTCGCCCGCCTCCTGGGCACCTACACCGGCGGCAACTTCAGCAGCAGCCAGCGCGCCACTCTCCCGTAACGCTCCATGGTGAGTTCGCTGACACCGAGCTCACCCCGCGCTTTCCCATCTGATCAACCGACCCGTACTGCATCCATCTTCTGAGGTTAGAGCGTTCATGAAAAATTCGACTGGCATTCTTCTTTCGACCGCGGCAGCTCTTCTTACGTCGGTTCCTGCTCTCGCCGACACTGCCACGTATACGATCACGACCTTGAACCCGATCGTTGCTGCCGGTGGCACCGCTACCTTCGGCGGAATCATTACCGCTCCGGCCTCGAACGCCGGCCTCATCCAGCTCCTGGGGGACACGTCCACTGCGGGTGCCTACACGGTCGATGACACGGACTTCCAGCTGGATACGCCCTTCACCCTCAGCCCGGGCGTCTTCTACAACGGCCCCCTGTTCACGGTCACGCTGCCCGGCAATGCAAGCGGAACCTACACAGGATTTTTCGATATCCAGTTTGCCGATGCGAGCTCGAACACCTTCTATGACAGCGCGCAGTTCAGCTTGAGCACACCGGCCATTGCCGCTACTCCTGAGCCAGGCTCCTGGCTCTTGCTCTTGACAGGAATGGCGTGCGCCTTTGTGCTTCGTCGCTATGCTCATGCCGCTCGGGCCTGAGCAGTAGCTTCGGTAAGCGCCTCCGGTCCGAGGCCGAAGCCCGTTCGACAGGGTGAACTTCGGCCCGCCTTCCTCTTGCAGTCGTACTGAAGCACAAATTTCCTTCTTAGGATGGCCGTACGGGTCTACGCACGCTGCGTCAGGCGACGCCCAGCCACGCCGACACTCGCACAGGACCAGTGCCGAGCAGGGCGTCCACCATCTTCCTCGGATTTTTCTCCAGCTCCCGGATCTAGTCGTAGCTTCCTCCCATGATGGCGGGCTGTCTATCGCCGCAATAGGTCTGCTCCATGCCGCCAGTTTACGGTTGTGTCCGCCCTTCGTCCGCGGATAGATTTGTCTACGATAACCCGTTTACGAAGATTTCATTCACTGAATCCATCCACGGCTGCGTGAGCACTCACGCGAGCGATCGCAAGTTCGCGTTCACGCACGCTACCCTTTTCAGCAACGACGAAAGTTTACCTAAACGCGTTTGAGCGACAGGCATTCCTCTATGAGAAGCGTTTCCCACACCCGCTTGGTCCCCATGATGCTCGCAGCCTGTTCGCTGCTGCCGGCCGCTCTTCACGCGCAGCAGACGCAGGCCTCGCTCACCGGCCAGGTGCTTGATCCCCAGGGAGCGTCGGTCCCCGGCGCCTCGGTGACCATCACCAATACGAGCACCGCCATCGACCGGACCGTGCAGACGAACTCCGGCGGGCGCTACACCGTCACCAACCTTAACCCAGGCCCCTACAAGGTTACCGTCAAAGCCTCCGGATTCACCGAGAAGGTTCTCTCCGGCATCGTGCTTCAGGTCGGCCAGGACGAGGGCCTCGACGTGCCTTTGTCGCTCGGCTCTGAGAGCACCGTCGTTGAAGTTACTGCGGCCGCCGCTGTGACCGACACCGAGAGTTCCGCCCAGGGCACCGTCATCGACAACAAAGAGGTTGTCGAGCTGCCCCTCAACCAGCGCACCTTCTACTCGCTCGCGACCCTCTCGCCGGCCGTCGATCTGCCTGGCCAATCGTCTACCCTCGGCTTCCGCGGTGGATTCAACGTCGCCGGCAACAACGAGACCGCGAATACCTTCACCGTCAACGGCGTCGACGACAACGACCAGAACGTTATGGCGCCGTCTTTCCGGCCTTCGGTCGAAGCCATCCAGGAGTTCCACCTGCTCTATGGCGTCTACTCCGCCGAGTACGGACGAACCTCCGGCGGCCAGGTCGTCGTCGTCACCAAGACCGGCTCGAACGCCCTCCACGGCGACCTCTTCGAGTTCATCCGCAACTCCCAGTTCGACGCCAAGAACTACTTCACCCTGCCCAACACCGGGACCACCTTCCGCCGAAACCAGTTTGGCGGAACCCTCGGTGGCCCCATCCGCAAGGATCGTACGTTCTTCTTCCTGAGCTATGAAGGCCTGCGCCTCGCGCAGCCTTTCGTGCAGAACACCACCGTCCCTAACCCCGCCTTCCTGAATGGCGACTTCAGCTCCGTTTGCACCAGTGGATTTACGGCCGCAGGCATCTGCAACACTGGCGCCCAACAGCTTAAGAACCCTGCTACTGGCGTCGCCTACGTGAACAACCAGATCCCTACTTCCTCCTTTGACCCCATCGGCCGCTACGTCCTGCAACAATACCCCGCACCGAATCCTGGCCAGTCCGCCGGCTTGGCCGTCCAAAAGTACACCTTCAACGAGAAGCGAATCGAGAACCTGGACGAGGGTTCCGCGCGCGTTGATCACAAATTCTCCGACAAGGACTCACTGCTGCTGCAGTACAACTACTTCACCGACCCTTCCTTCGAGCCTTCACTCTCCCTCTGCTCGGCCGGAGCGATCCCCGGCTCGGGTTGCACCCAGAACCAGATCTCAACGCTCGGCAGCATCAACGAAACCCACATCTTCAGCTCGCACTGGCTGAACGAGATCCGCCTCGGCTTCGACCGGCTGGAGCAGCCGCGCATCGGTCAGGATGATGGCATCACCACCGCGCCCAAGGTTCCGGGCGCTTTCTCGGACGCGCACATTCCCAGCAATCTGCTGGGCGGCGCGCCCTCGTCCTCGGTCACCGGCTATGCCTCGGTCCACCCCTACACGAATCTTCCGCAGCATCGTTATGACGACCACTTCAACCTCGTCGACAATGTCACCTGGTCGCACGGCTCGCATAACTTGAAGGTAGGTATCAACCTCTTTGAGGCGCACTACTCCTACCTCTACGTAGCGGATGCGACCGGCGCCTTCTCCTTCACGGGCGTCGTTGGCTCCACCAAGAACCTGACCACCGGCAACTCGGCGGCTGACCTTGCGCTGGGCTACGCGGCCACCGCCACCCGCAGCCCGACCGCGCCGGACATTCACACCCGCTACACCGCCATTGGTGCTTTTGTGCAGGATGACTGGAAGGTAACGCCTCATCTCACGCTCAATCTTGGCGTGCGCTACGAGGATTTCCTTCCCGTCCACGACGCCCGCAACGTCCTCGCGAACTGGCTTGCGCCCTCGGCGGCCAACCCCAACGGCACCATCGAGGTCGCCGGACTGAATGGCACCGGCACCAGCGTCTTCAACAACGATGCCAACAACTTCGAGCCGCGCGTCGGCCTTTCCTACCAGCCGTTCGGGTCCGATAGAACTGTCTTCCATGCCTCCTACGGTATCTTCTACAACTCGCCCGCCATCGGCAACGGCGCCGACCTTTCGCTTGGCCTCAATCCGCCCTTCCGCCTCACCCAAAGCTTCAACAGCACGCCTACCGCGCAGTCCGTGCTCAGCACCAATCCCTTCCCGGTTGTTGCGGGAACTACGCCCGACGGCACCATCAATCACCCGTTCACCAGCGTCGCCCCCACCGGCATCGATCCCAACTTCCGCACCCTTTATCTCGATGAGTGGGGAATGTCCATCGATCAGCAACTCACCCCGACCATCGGCCTCACTCTCGGCTACATCGGCAACGCAGGCGTGAAGATTCCTCGTCTGGTCGCCGCCAATCAGTACATCAATGCAGTGCCTGCCTACACCTCTACCGTCAATGGAGTGACGACGACCACGACCACTCTCCCAGCAAGCGGTCCAAATACGGTGAGTTCCACCAAGCCCATCTCCGGCACCTCGGCCGCTGTTCCCAACCCACTGCTCACCTCCGTGCAGCCCAATGCCACTAATTACTACCAGTGGGGCAACATCACCGAGTACGTCAGCGAGGGTCACTCCAGCTACAACGCCCTGACCGTCAAGGCGCAGAAAAATCTCGGCAACGGCATCAGCTTTATCCTCGCCTACACCTGGGAGCACTCCATCGACAACGCCCCCGGCTACGCCAGCACCAGCCAGTCCTCCTCGGGAACCCCGCAGAACTCCTATAACCTGCAAGGGGAAAAAGGAACCTCTGACTTCAACGTCAGCAGCCGCATCGCGCTCAGCCCCGTCATCGAGCTTCCCTTCGGTGCCAATAAACCCTTTCTCAACCAGGGCTTTGCCTCGCACCTGCTGGGCGGCTTCCAGCTCTCCGGCATCTACCAGTACGACTCCGGACGCCCCTTCACCATTCTCTCCTCGCAGAACCGCTCCGGCTCCGTCTACGGGATGGACCGGCCGAACGTCATCGCCAACCCAAACACCGGCCCCAAAACGGTCAGCCAGTGGTTCAACACCGCTGCCTTCGTCGTAAACAACTGGGGATCCTTTGGCAACGAGGCGCGCAACGCTGTCGTCGGCCCCGACTTCTCGCAGCTTGATGTTGCCATCCAGCGCGTCTTCGCGGTGAATGAGCGCTACTCCGTCGCCCTCCGGTTCGAATCGTTCAATGTCATGAACAAGGCCAACTTCCTCAACCCGCTCGGCACCGGCACCGGCAACTACCAGGCGCAGACCACCGCGCAGGGTTCGCTGCCCATCACACCCCAAACCAGCGCCACCAACACCTTTGGCCAACTGACGCAGGCCAACGATCCACGTTCCATGCAGTTCAGCGGAAAGTTCATCTTCTAGATGTGAGTGAAGTTCCGACAACGTCCAAGAGATATTGGTCGTGGGTTACACACTTGTGTCGAGGGCATCCACCTCCAGCCTCATGCCCGGGGCCACTCACCGGCATCTCTAAGATCGATGAGTGATCCGTGTCACAGTTGCGTCTCTTCCAGAAGAATCCGCACACCGCTTATCTTGCCAAGAACCCACTTCGACCAGTGGACAAAGCTCCAGTCCGTGACGGAGCTTTCCTAAAGGTGGGGCCATGACTCAGCACACTCTTCCACTTTTAGACATTATCCAAAATGGCAGGGTCGGTCTTGAGCGCGGGAGGAACGAACAGAATAGCCAATCCCGCCAGCAATGCGATTCCGCCGAAGACGAGAACGTTTCCGCTCAGATTTGCGCCTGCCTTGATCAGAAGACCTCCCAGCAAAGGCCCCGCCGCTGCTCCTAGACAGGCAACTCCCGAGATAAAACCGACAGCGGTCGCGCGTGACGTTTGCGAATAATGAGCTGCCATCATTCCGAAGAGCACCGGCTGATTTCCGCAGGCCACAGCCCCGGCGATAAACACGAGCAGCTTCAAAACAAGCGCTGGAGCAGGTATAGCGAGGCACCCAAGTGACGCGGCGGCAACGACGAACATCCCGACCAACACCTTTCGCCCGCCTACCCGATCTGAGACCCAGCCCCCCAGTAACCCTCCGCAAAGACTTCCAATATTCAGCAGGAGCAGAAACTGCAGCGCAGAACCGAGAGCAAATCCGGCGCCTCGCATCAACTGAGGGAGCCAGGTATTCAGCGCGAAAGAAAGCAGGAGCGCAAAGGAGTTGGCAGCCGCAAAGAGCGTGGTGGACAGTGCCGCCCGACCCTGCAGTACACCACGCCACGAGCTGACCTTGGCCAGCGTAGCCGAATGATGTGCGGCGCGAGCAGAGCCAACTGGAGCGTCTGGAAGAAAGAGAGCGGCGAGTGGAACCAAGGTCACCAGCGGCAAGGCTCCCACCGCAAACAGGCCTCGAAAGCCTACATGGCCGATCAACAGTAGCGAAATGGCGGGCGCCAGAATAGCTCCAATTCCAAACCCGCCAAGCATGATGGCGTTGAAGAGCACCTTTCGATTGTCCGGCGCAAACTCAAACACCTGTGCAATTGCAGTTGGAGGTATGCCGGCGATTCCGACACCTGCAAGAAAGCGAAATAAAGCGAACAACCCTGGGGTGGGCGCGACCGCTACCAGGATCATCATGAAAGAGAAAAAAGATAACAAGCCGATGAACATGCGCCGCCGACCGAGTCTGTCACTCAGCCAGCCAGCAAGAGGTGCCCCGACAAACATGCCGAGCAACACGACGCCGCCAATCGCACCAACTTTGGCAGGCGTGAGAGCCCAAGCTGGATACGCCAACAGAGCAGGTACGGCGGACCCGTACACGATCAGATCATATCCCTCAAAAAGGAATGCGCCGAATCCGAGGATCACAACGATGTAGGCTGCCCGAAGAGACGCGGCAGTCTTCAGAGAGCCTGCTGATTGCATGGACATCATCGAAGGTCACTTCCTTCAAGTCGTTAGCGTTGATCGGTAGCATCGAGCAGAGCTTCGAGAGGAGTCTTGAACGCGACGCTATCTTCAATCATCGTTCTAGACGCTGTCAACACTCTGAGCGCAGAGATCTTTGCTACGTTCGGAACTCGTTCCTTAGCCCATACGTCTGTCAAGTGCAGCTTTCATGCCCGGGCGCAGTCAATCGAGGCTGTCATGATCAGCGTCGTTCTGTCGAACGAACGGGTCAGAGTAAGTGTTACGCGGATTGTCAGCCACCGGTGGACGGTGCTATATTTCCCGCGTCTTGACATTCTTCTCGAACGGCACCTGAAAGCTTAGGAGCGATCATGGCGCTTCACCCGCTCGGCCATCATAAACTTATGTCAATTCTATTCAAGGCGGCTCCCCGGACACACTCAGGAACGGTGCGCCTCTGGAGTTTCCTGTTACTCCTTTTGTGGGGACAAGTGGGTCCTCTCCGGGCTCAAGTCGCGACCGGCGATATCCTCGGTACCGTCTTCGACGCTACGGGATCGATCGTTCCCGGAGCCTCGGTGCGGCTGGAGAACGTCGGCACCCACGAGGTACGCACGTTTACTACAAGCGGCGACGGCGGGTACGTCTTCAGTGCTGTGCAGCCAGGCACGTACTCTTTGACGATCGCATCGCCCTCGTTCAAGACCTTTGTTGAAAGCAACGTCGTGCTGGCAGCGGCCGACCGGGTGCGTGTCAACGCGAATCTCCAGGCTGGCGGCGCCGAAGAGCGCGTCGAGGTCACAGCCACGCCCTCCTCACTCCAGACGGACGACACGAGCGTCGGCAGCACGATCACGGAAAAGAACCTGTTGGACTCGCCTACCATCGGCCGGAATTACATCTCGCTGATCCAGGTGCAGGCAGGCGTCAACGCCGGCTCCGCAGGAAGTCTCTCGAGCGGCTCAGCGCCCACCGACCGGCGACTCCCTTCCAACGTCTCCGCAAACGGTCAGGAAGAGCTCTTCAACAACAACCAGTTAGACGGTCTTGATAACAACAGCCGGGCCATTGGAGCGCCGCTCCTGCGAACGTCTGTCGAGGCAATCGCCGAGACACGCACCACCACCAACTTGTATCCCGCCGAGGTTGGCCGCACCGGCGGCGCTGCCATCAATGTCATCACCAAATCAGGCGCCAACCAGTTCCACGGGTCACTCTATGAGTTCTTCCGCAATGACATCACGGATGCCCGTAACTTCTTTGCTCCCGCGTCTGTCGTGGCACACAAGCCAGAACAACGCCAGAATCAGTTCGGCGGAAGTCTGTCCGGTCCTATTTTCCGCGACAAGACTTTCTTCTTTGTGGATTATGAGGGCCTGCGCCAGATCAACGGTAATAATTCGGTTTACACTTCGACCGTTCCAACCCTGTACGAAGAGCAACACCCCGGCGACTTATCGGATCAGGGCGGACCTGTCATTCCGACGGCAAGTCTGAATCCGACGACGCTCGCTTACTTTAAGCTCTTCCCCACGCCCAATCAGTTTGGGCCAGGAACAAATAGCGGGAGTATTAACAATTTCCTCTACAACCCGTCGGCAACTCTCTACCAGCAGGTGGGCGACGCCCGCATCGACCATCACTTCAGCGCGAACGATACCCTGTTCGGCCGCTACTCCTACAATCGCACGGAGGCGTTCACGCCGCCCTACCTGCCCAACGCCAATGGTGTGGCAGCCGGCGGAAACCTTGCGGGCGCCGGCGCCGGTAACAATCTCACCATCACGCACAACGGTCAGTTTGGCTACACCCACATCTTTACGCCGTCTCTGCTGCTGGAGCTCAAAGCAGGGTACACCTACTTCGATCTGGATTCAGAGGCGCTGAACGCCGGCCGCAATCTCAACGACACGGCACCTTACCTTATTCCGAACTCGAACGAGTGTATCGTCTGTTCGGGCCTTGCGCCCATCCAGGTCGTCGGCTACGCCGCGCTCGGCGACACCGTCGCTCTTCCCACCGTAGACTTCGAGCACACTACGCAATTTGCTGGCGCGTTGACCTACACGCACGGGCGCAACAGCTTCAAGTTCGGAAGCGCACTTATCCGGCGCAACTTCACCTATGACAACCCGCTGTTCGCGAAGGGGCTTTTCCTGTTCGCCTCGGCGTCGCCTGCGGCTTCGCTGGCGAACTTCCTTTCTGGTACGCCTTACCTTTCCAACCGCATCGCCTTCCTAATCAAACCCTACGAACGTACCTGGGAACCCTCTGTTTACGTCCAGGACGACGTGCGCGCGACCAACCACCTCACCTTTAATCTGGGCCTGCGCTATGACGTGTTCACCAAGCCTAGCGAGAAATACGGGAACTATTCGAACTTCGATCTGGGCTCGCTCTCGATCATCAAGAACAACACTGGCGGCATTAAGAACACCTATACCGATTTCAGTCCCCGTTTCGGCTTCGACGCATCCCTTGGACAAGGAACCGTCCTGCGCGGCGGTTTCGGCCTAGCGTTTTACATCAGCGACGCGGTCGTCAGCACCGTTATTACCAATCCCGGGGTGAGCATCAACACGGGCTTCATCTTCAACCCAACCCAGATCAACGTAACCGGGGTGGTGCCTGCGGTTCAGCAGTCAACCAGTACCGCCAGTCTCTCGGGCTCGATCTCGAGTAAACCGCTCTCGCAGCCGGACAGCTACTTCGAGCAGTTCAACCTCCTCTTCCAGAAGGAGATCCGCGGCACTGTATTCACCGTTGGCTACGTCGGGGAGCTAGGCCGCCACATTGGCAACCAGGTCCCCAATCTGGATCTGCCGGCTCCGGTGGGTCCTGTGCCGGCCGGAACGCCCCCGCCGGCGCTGGTCTACAGCAAAAGTCTGCCCAACGTGAACACGATTGACGGGTTCGGTAATTTCGGCGCGTCCTCTTACAACTCGCTTCAGGTATCGCTAGAGCGCCGGATCGCCAAGGGTCTCACCGCCAACTTCAATTACACCTACGCGCATAATCTGGATGACGTTTACCACGAGTACGACGGCGATGGTCTCGTGACCACGACCTTCGGCTTGGAACCGCAAAACGTCGGCACCTACGACTACGGCAACTCGCCGCTCGATGTTCAAAGCCGCTTCGCCGGCTTCTTCAGTTACGACCTGCCGCTTGGCCACTCAGGATCGCGCCTCTACCGAGGGATCGTGGGAGGTCTGCGGCTGAATGGCCTGGGCTTCTGGCAGACAGGCAGCCCGTTCACCGTCATCTCCTCCGTCACGCAGGCCAACGGCCTGGCGACCATCAACCTGCCTACGGTCACCAGCGACAAGCCCAACGTCGTCGCACCCATTCGGACGAACGGCTCTCTCAGTCAGTTCTTCAGCATCACATCTTTCGCTCAGCAACCGCTTGGGACGGCCGGCAACGAGCGGCGCAATCAGGTGTTCGGGCCCGATTTGCGCCGCGGAGACCTATCCTTGTTCAAGACGATCCCGCTGCCCGAAGGCGTTAGCCTGGAGCTGCGTGCCGAGTGTTTTAACTTCACCAATACGCCAAACTTCGCCCCACCCAACAGCACCATCACGGCCTTCGCCCCGAGCGGAAACCCTGCCGCGGGAGGCAGTGTGGCTACGAACTCAGGAGGGTTCGGCTCTATCACAGGCACGGTCTTCGGCTACTCGGGTAGGCAATTCCAGTTCGCGGGCCGCTTTAGCTTCTAGGCACAGCTTGTACCCGAGCAAATCAGCAAGAATGCGCTTAGCTTTGGCAAGTATGGGAGTTTCGCACCCCCTAAGAACACCTATGCTGGGTGCTGTTGACGTGATTCGGCAGCATTGTTAATCGCGGTGCCAGTTCATCCTCTTCAGACCAAAGACTTGCACCGCCTCGGCGGTGGTTCTACTCGTACATGCCACAGTGGCTTGACCTCCATTCTACAAACACAGTAAAAACATCCCAAGAGGTGCTATGCAGGCAAGAGATTTTCCACTCGACGATAGCAGCGCGAAGCGCGGTACAACACCCTGGACGGAACGCCCTTCCCGATCAACAAGGCGTGGGCAGTTCTGGATTCCGAGTGAGCGCAAGACAGTGAACGGCAAGACCTATCAGCACGGTCCGATGTTCGTGACCTGGGAAGCTCCGGAAACCGCCACTCGAAATTTTCCGATCGTGCTGATCCATGGGGGCGCCATGCAGGCGACTGAGTGGATGGATACACCCGACGGCCGGCCAGGATGGGCGCAACGACTCGTAGAGCAAGGCTATGTGGTCTTCTCAGTCGATCGCCCTACACAGGGGCGCTCACCTTTCTCCCCTGAGATCGTTGGAGACATGGGTCCTGCCTTCGCTTATGAAGAGGGCGAAGAGGTGTTCTTTCCCGCAAAGGCCGCCTCAAACCATACTCAGTTTCCTTTTGATCCTTCCGACACCGAATCGTTGGATTGCTTCATCGCTGCCTTCGGTCCACTGCCCGCTGACATCGAGCTTTGGCAAACAATGGATGCCGACCGCATAGCGAAGCTGCTGGACCGTATCGGCCCGGCGATACTCTTTACGCATTCCGCTTCAGGATCTGACGGATGGCTCATTGCAGACAGAAGGCCTCATCTGGTTGCGGCGATCGTCGCGATTGAGCCGATGGGTCCACCGTTTGGATTCACGCAGAACATCGGCGCCTTGTCCTGGGGACTTACGGCGGCGCCCATCAGATACCAGCCTCCCCAGAGCTCTCCGGAGACGGCAAGCGCGGCCGCTCCTGGCACATTGCGGATCCCAGCTCTTGCGGGAGTGCCTGTCGCCATTGTGAGTGGAGAAACCTCCGCGCAATCTAAATACGCGCCAAAGATGGTTGAATTTCTCGTTCATGCGGGAGCCGCCGCCGAGCTGCTGCATCTGCCCGATTTCGGGGTGATGGGAAACGGCCATGGGCTGATCTATGAAAAGAACTCTGACGAGGCCTTGCGACCGGTTCTGCACTGGTTAGAGCAGCATGCGTCGGAGTGATCCGGCGCACAACAGACAAAGGAAATCAGCATGGTTCTGATGACAGTGACTTACCGCGGTGAGCCGACCGATTGGTTTGATCGCGACTACTATTGCACTCAGCATCTGCCGCTGGTCAAAGAGACCTGGGGTCCTCTCGGCATGGACACGATCTCCGCTTTCTTTCCCGAAGAAAACGAAGCCGCAGCGGGACCGGAAACCGGCATAGTCGCCGCATGCCTTTGTGGATTTCGCGACGAAACAGCGTTACGAAGAGCGCTCGCCTCGCCGAATACCCCCAAAGTGATGAGCGACCTACCCCATTTCACCGAACTGAAAGCAGAGCAGAACATACTGTGCGCCGTGGGCACTCGCGAGGAGACAAAGTGAGACTAGAACCGATCCGTCCAGATGACCTGAACGAGGAACAAAAGGCTCTGTTCGATCAGATCAAGGGACTCACCCAAGCGCAAAAGATGGGCTTCACCATGGCACGAGAGGACGGCGCGCTTCTAGGTCCGTTCAATCCCTTTTTGCACTTTCCCCAGTTTGGTCTGGCTGCCTGGAACGTAAACGTCGCGCTTTCGAAGCACACGACGTTGCCGAAGCCGGTGCATGAGCTCATCATTCTGGTTACAGGTTCTCGTTTCAGCTCACGCTATGAGCTTTATGCCCATGAGAACGTTGCGCAAGCCGTAGGTCTGTCGCAGAGCAAGATCAGCACACTCGCCTCAGGGAACCGGCCCAATGATCTCTCCACAGATGAAGGGGTCGCCTATGACGTAGCCTCTGCAATCCTGCGCGGTGCGCAGCTTCCGGAATCGACCTACCAAGCTGCGCTGGCCTCATTCGGCGACCAAGGTGTCGCCGAAATCTTCTTTCTAACCGGCTTCTACTGTCTAATCTCGGTTCTGCTGAACGGCTTTGACATTGCCGTGCCAGGACGGTCTGAGGCCTGACCTGATGACGGAGGGTGACGGCGTGTCTGATTTCGATCTGAATCGGCGAGAAGTTCTGGCAGGCATTCTCGCCACAGGAGGAGCCATGCTGGTTCCCGATCCTTTGCTGCACGCGGCAGAAACGCCTCAGCACAACTCCGCCGCGGTGCACCACGCAGATGTCACGCTGCGGATCAACGGCAGCGAACACCGGTTCGGGTCGGTGGATGTGAACACCACTCTGCTGGACGGTCTTCGCGACCATCTCCACATCACGGGGACCAAGAAGGGGTGCGGCCTTGGGCAGTGCGGTGCTTGTACCGTTCTGGTGGACGGCCGGCGTGTGAACGCTTGTCTTTTGCTCATTGTCATGCTTCAAGGCAAGGAGATCATCACTATCGAGGGGATTGCGGACGGAGACAAGCTGCATCCGCTCCAGGCTGCTTTCATCGAGCATGACGCCTTCCAGTGCGGCTACTGTACATCGGGGCAGATCATCAGCGGTATCGCGTGCATTCACGAGGGTCACACGAAATCGGATCATGAGATCCGTGAATGGATGAGCGGCAATCTATGCCGCTGCGGCGCCTACCCCAATATCGTGGCAGCGGTCCGGCAAGCGGCTGCAAGGACGACTTCATGAATCCGTTCGGTTACACCAAACCGTCGAGTGTGACCGCCGCCGTGAGTAGCGGAGCAAGGCATCTGTCCAGCGGCGGACAGGAAGATGGCGCCGACTTCTTCGCGGGCGGAACGGACATCATGCAGTTGATGCAGGAACGCATCCGCAATCCGGCTCTGATTGTCGATGTCAACGGCTTACCTGAGATGGAATCGATCACCTTCGGCTCTGCAAAAGCGCGTCTAGGAGCGCTTTGCCGTATGAGCGATACAGCCGAACACCCCCAAGTGGCGGAACATTTCACGGCAGCCTCTGAAGCTCTGCTTGCCAGTGCTTCGCCCCAGGTGAGGAATCTAGCCACCATTGCTGGCAATCTGCTGCAACGCACCCGTTGCGGATACTTTCGTGATGTGGTCATGCCATGCAACAAGCGCGTCCCGGGCTCCGGCTGTCCTGCGATCAACGGCAGCAACCGCCTTCTGGCCATCCTCGGTACGAGCGAGCACTGCATCGCGACCTATGCTGGAGACTTTGCAAACGCACTCCTTGTGCTGAACGCCGAAATCGTCATTGCCGGCCCCCGTGGTGAGCGCACGATTCCTGTTACCGAGCTACACCGAGTGCCAGGAGACACGCCCCATATCGAGACGCAGCTTGCTCCGGGTGAACTCATTGTGGCAATTGATCTGCCCATCCCGGAAGCTGGCACCCGATCGGGATACCTCAAAGTTCGTGACCGCACAAGCTTCGCATTTGCGTTGGCTTCCGCGGCCGTCCTGCTTCAACTGCGACCGGACGGCATCGTCCGTGAGATACGCGTAGCCGTCGCGGGTGTAGCAACGAAACCGTGGCGATTACATCACGTGGAAAGCAGGATGAAAGGTCGTCGCTTCAACGCGGAACTTTGCCGCGAAGCTGCATCCTTTGCCGCCGAGGGCGCTCTTGTTCACGGAGAAAACGCCTACAAGGCTGAGCTTTTGAAGAACACGGTAGCTCGTGGCCTAGAGCAGGTAGGAGGACTCACTTGAAGCCGAGTATCGGGCAAGCAATAGGTCGCGTGGACGGACCGCTCAAAGTGACCGGTCAAGCACACTATGCAGCGGAGTTCGCTCCCGAGGGGCTTTGCTATGCCGCTCTTGTGGAGAGCAGCATCCGCTCAGGCAGCATTGTCGCCATGGACACGGCGCTCGCAAAGAAAGCTCCAGGGGTCCTGCTCGTCCTTACACACGAAAATGCAATTTCCTTGCCGTATGTGCAACCGAAGGAGCGGCCTGCTGTCGAGCCGGTTTCCGGCGAACAGCTGCATGTCTTACAGAGCGACTCGGTTCTGTTTTGCGGTCAACCGATCGGGTTGGTCGTTGCTGAAACGCAGTCGCAAGCGGAGCACGCGGCAAGCCTGGTGCGGGTGAGGTACAGAGAGGATAAGAGTTCACTCACGCACTTCGACCCCGCTCAGAAGCAGCCTGCCTCCGACGCCGCTGCAAAGAAAGGTCGGGGGCCGTCCTCGCTTCACGGCAAGCCCGATGAAGTATTCGCAGCGGCAAAGTATCGCGTAGACGGGACATACCTACAACCACGAGAACACCACAACGCCATGGAACCCCATGCAACCGTTGCGAAATGGGACGGAGATACCTTGACTCTCTGGGACAAGACCCAGTGGGTCTATGGCGTGGCAGATGCGGTCTCCAGAGCCTTTGGCATTTCAGCCACTTCAGTGCGTGTGGTGAATCCTTTTGTGGGTGGCGCCTTTGGCTCCGGTCTCAGAACATGGCCCCATGTGACGTTGGCAGCCATGGCAGCCAAAATGATCGACCGTCCCGTGCGTCTGGAGCTGTCCCGGCGCCAGCTCTACTACTCAGTCGGTTACCGGCCAGCCACAATGCAGCGGGTACAATTGGCAGCCACACAGCAAGGCAGGTTGGAAGCTCTCATTCACGAGGCGGTCGGGCAAACATCCACATACGAAGAGTTCGCAGATGCAACTCTGGACGTGCCGGCGTCCACCTATGCAAGCGTCAACCGCCGCACACGATACGATCTGGTGCCGATGAATGTAAACTCTCCGACGCCGATGCGCGGACCGGGTCACTCGACCGGTTTGATCGCACAGGAGATTGCAATCGACGAACTCGCCATTGAGCTCGATCTCGACCCGATCGAACTGAGGATGCGCAACTTCGCCGAGATTCATCCCTCGAAAGACCTGCCTTGGTCAAGCAATCAGTTGCGGGAGTGCTATCGCCTGGGAGCAGAGCGTTTTGGCTGGCAGAACCGTACATCGGCAGCAAGATCCATGCGCTCCGGCAGAGACCTGCTTGGCATGGGCATGGCAACAGCACTCAACCCGTCCCCACGGTATCCTGCCCAGGCGTCCGCAACCTTCTTTGCGGATGGCACGGCAGTCGTCCGCAGTGCCACGACCGACATGGGACCAGGCACTTACACGGCCATGACACAGGTCGCCGCAGACACTTTGAGACTGCCCGTAGAGAATGTGCGTTTTGAACTCGGAGATTCCAGTCTCCCCAAAGCGGAAGAACACGGTGGCTCCACGACCACGAATAGCATCGGCAGCGCGGTCCAGCAGGTTTGCATCACCCTCCGCGCCAACCTGGATTCGTTAGCGCAGCAGCATGGCACATCTTCTGATAACTTCGCCACTACCCTTCGCGCTGCCGGGCTGAATCAGCTGGACGCCAAGGCAGAGGTAAAGCCTGGCGATGAAAAGCAGCACTACGCCAGTTACTCCTTTGGAGCGGTCTTTGCTGAGGTGCAGGTAGACCCCGACTTCAACACCGTTCGCGTGTCACGCGTCCTCGGAGTTTATGATGCTGGTCGCATCATCAACCCGAAGCTCGCCCACAGCCAGTGCATTGGCGGTATGGTCCAAGGAATCGGCATGGCCTTATTGGAAGGCGCGGAGTGGGATCCCCGCTACGGCCGTGTGGTGAATGCAAATATCGCTGAGTACCTTATTCCGGTTTGTGCCGACATCCATGCTCTAGACGCTTATTTCGTCCCTGCCATGGATACAGTCATGAATCCACTCGGAACAAAGGGGCTTGCGGAACTTGGCTTGTGCGGCATCGCTCCTGCAATCGCGAACGCTGTCTGGCATGCTACGGGCAAACGAATCCGCGAACTTCCCATCACGCCCGATAAGCTGTTTTCGTCATGAGATTATCTGCTCG
>CAXSDM010000027.1:21720-27154 GCA_964235575.1 uncultured Acidobacteriaceae bacterium
CGCGAACTTCCCATCACGCCCGATAAGCTGTTTTCGTCATGAGATTATCTGCTCGTCAACAGCGGACCCGATGAACCGCTCTCCCCTGTCGCACGAAGCGGGCCACCAATAAACTCAATTCATAAATGATTTATTCTAACGACCTAAAGTCGTGAAAATCCGCCTCTGCGAACGGCACGCTCCATAGAAAAGCTTCTTATGAAGCGCCTGCTCGGGCCACACTCGCCACATCCTCCATCACCTATGAACAGCTCGTCGTCATGCCTGAGCTAACTGCATAATCATCTACAGGGATTTTTGGCTTCGCCAGAACAACGACATAGATAAGTAAATCATTTACCAGGGAGGAGTGGGCTCCCTACGCGCCGGGTGAAGCCGGTCAAAACCAGAATGGGGAGAGCAGGCGTGAAGGCTCGGGGTGACTGCAGGGGAGGCTTGAACGATCACGACGGGCGAGTAAGTGGCACTTACGTCACCGATCACATTTTGTATTGGCCGGTGTCGTCTTCGTTCAGGTTTTCCAGCCACTTGCGCAACTCTTCGGCGTTGACGTTGACGTCTCCGGCGGTGTTGCCTTGTTTGGACCGGCCGAAGACGCGGGTTGCCACGAAGATCGGGCAATCGGAGCGCATGGCGAGTGCGATAGCGTCGCTGGGCCGCGCGTCGAGGGTGACGGTCTCGCCCTCCTGCTGCATCCAGATGGTCGCGAAGAAGGTGTCGTTCTGAAGGTCGGAGATGACGACGCGGGATACGGTGGCGCCCAGGCCTTTGGCCAGATTGCGGAGCAGGTCGTGGGTCATGGGGCGCGGAGTTGCGGTCTTTTCGAGCTCGAGCGCAATAGCCTGGGCCTCGTAGTGGCCAACCCAGATGGGCAGGACCAGGTCGCTCTCGACGTCTTTGAGCACCACGATGGGCATATTAGTGACTGGATCAAGCATCAGTCCGCGGATGTGGACTTCAATTTCGGTGCGCGTGTCGATCATAGGACCGCCTCGCCCAGCAGGCTGTTCGGGAACGCCTGGGTAATTTGAACGCTTTGGTAGCTGCCGATAGCGGGCAGAATAGGTTGCGCGGTAGTGAAGTTGACGGTTTTGTTCTGGCTGCTGCGGCCGACGACCTGGTTGCGCTGGGTGTTATGGCCTTCGACCATCAGGTCAATGACCTGGCCGCGATGGCGGTCGTAGTTCACGCGCTGGATCTCGCGCTGGCGGTCGAGCAGTATTTTCAGGCGCGCCGACTTGACCTCATCGGAGAGTGAATCCGCCATGCTGATGGCCGGGGTGTTGGGGCGCGGCGAGTACTTGAAGGCGAAGATAGCGTCGTAACCAACCTCGTCGAGCAGGGTGGCCGTTTGCTCGAGGTCGGCGTCGGTCTCGCCTGGAAAGCCGACGATGATGTCCGAGGTGATGGAGATGTCGCGGCGGGCGGATTTGATCCAGGAGATGCGCTCGAGATACCAGTCGCGGGTGTACTCGCGGTCCATCTTCCTGAGGACGTCGGTCGAGCCGGACTGGACAGGAAGGTGGACGTGATCGCACAGCGTGGGTGTGGCGTCGATCACGTCGACGATGTCGCGGGTGAAGTCACGCGGATGGCTGGTGGTGAAGCGGACGCGGCGGATGCCGGGGAGGGTGGCGACGGCGTGGAGCAGTTCGGCAAAGGTCTTTTGCCGGCTTGGGTCGCGGTAGCTGTTGACGTTCTGGCCGAGCAGCTGGATCTCGGTGTAGCCGGCGTCGGCCATGCGCCGGGCTTCCTCAAGCACGCTGGCCGCCGACCGGCTGCGCTCGTTGCCGCGGGTGTAGGGGACGACACAGTAGGCGCAGAACTTGTCGCAGCCCTCGATGATGGTGATGTAGCCGCGATGCTGGTTGGTGCGCGCGACGAAGGGGGTCTCGAAGGTCTCGGTGGTTTGCTTGTCGTCGAGGCCGGTGATGCGGGATTCACCGCGCTCCAGGCGGACGAGCATCGCGGGCAGGTTGCGGTAGCTGGCGGAGCCGGCGACGATCGAGACGTAGGGGGCCTTGTCGAAGATGCGCTCGCCCTCCTGCTGGGCGACGCAGCCGATGACGGCAAACTTCTTGCCTTCGCCTTGCAGGCGCTTGTACTCGTTCAGCCGATGGAAGACCTTCTGCTCGGCTTTGTCGCGGATGGAGCAGGTGTTGTAGAGGATGAGCCCGGCTTCGTCCTCGACCTGGGTTTGCACGTAGCCCTCCGACTCCAGCGTGCCAACCACCTTCTCGGAGTCGTGCGCGTTCATCTGGCAGCCGAAGGTCTCGATGTAGAAGCTTTTGCTCACGGACCCAGTATATCGCCGGGAGCAAGGGCGTGACGGTTATTGCCCTTTGCCGAGCCGCCGATAGTACTCTGCCACGGCATCGCCGTAGCCCGGGGGAATGTTGGGGGGTTTGGTGGTGCGAATCTGGGCGAGGGCTGGGTCGTTGGCGCTGCGGCGCACTTCGAGCTCGAGCTTGTCGACGTCGTTGAGGACCTGCTGGTGGAGCTGCTCGACCATCTCGAGATTGCCGGGGAAGCGGCCGGGCTCGAGCTGCTGCATCTCCTTGACGAGTGCGTCGACTTCGCGGGAGGCGGCGGGGTCGCCGTGCGTGAGCTGGCGTAGACGGCTGAGCTGCTGCATGCCCTGGTTGATGGTGCGCTCGGAGTCGGCGGGGTTGAGGCCGGGGCCGGGCTGCGGCGCGCGGGCGTTGCGGTCGTAGGTGTTGTTGCCGGTGTTGACGTTCCAGATGGCGATGCCGGCTCCGCCTCCGGTGCGGACGCGGTTGCCGCCGGAGTTGGAGTCGCCGGGGGAGCTGTCGCCGCCGAGGCTGGCGCGGCGGTCGCCGCCGGAGGAGCCGCTGCCGGGCTGCTGGCCTCCGGGTTGCGAGCCTCTTCCCTGCCCTGCCTGTGCGGATTGGCTTCCGGATGCCTGAGACTTTCCTTGCGAGCCCTGTGCTTGTGAGCCTTGACCCTGCGCGCCCGAACGGGACGACTGGCTTCCAACTTGACCGGCCTGACTGCCTCCTGGAGCCGATGGGCGGCCTTGCTGCGTTCCGTTCCCCTGCATCTGGCCGGGCTGCGTTCCTCGTTGCGAGCCGCGGCTTCCGGGCTGGCCGGCCGTTCCGGGCGACAGGCTTTGCACGGTCGAGCGGAGGCGGTCGAGCTGGTCGAGCGCGGCGACTTCCGTTCCGCGGCCCTGCTTGCGCGTGTCCTGACCGCCGGACGCGGAGCCCATGCCAGACTGCGCCTGCTTGAGGCCTTCATCCAGCTGCTTGAGTCCGGAGGCGATGGCCGCTTCGTTTCCGTTGGCGTTCGGGTTGATGCCGCGCCGGAGGCCGTCCGCGGTGCGCTGGACGCGGTTGCCGAGGTCCGACTCATCCATGGCGCCGAGTGCTTCGCGTAGCTTCGAGGACGCCGCGGGCTGGGTGGGGGCGATCTGCCGGGCGGTTTCGCGCATGCTGCGTTGCAGGTGAGAGACGTCGTCCGAGAGCTGCTGCCGGTCGCGGATGAGGCGGTTGAGCTCCTGTGCGTTGGCGGCGGCGCGGGCGGAGTCGTTCGAGCTTGCGGCGAGTGAGCGGAGGCGGTCGGCCTGCGCAGCCTCTTCAACCTGGAGCTTGCCGGCGTCATTGCTGAGCGAGTCCAGCTTGCCTGTGGCCTGCTGCTTCTGGGCTCCGCCCATCAGGTTGGTGGCTTCGTGCAGGCGCTCGGCGGCTTGTTTGGCTTGCTCGGCGCCGGCCTGGACGCTTTGGCCGGGGGCGGCGGCGCGGCGCATCTGCTCATTGGCTTCGCGGAGGCGGTTGAGGGCTTGCTGGACGCGGGGGTCGGTACCGCCGTCTTTCGAGCCGGAGCCGGGCTGGCCGCCGGATTGGCCGCGCGCCTGCTGCGACTGGCCCTGCTGGCCGCTACTCGACTGACTGGAACTTTGGCCGGAGCTTTGGCCGGAGCTGCCCTGCTGGCCGGAAGCGCTCTGGCCCTGCTGGCCGCGTTGCTGGGCCTGCATCTGCTCCATCTCGCGCTGCAGCTGCTCGGCCTCGCGGCGCAGCATCTCCTGCTGCCAGCGCTGCTGGAAGTTTTGTGCCTGCTGGCTTTGCTGCTGGGCGAGCTCCTCCTGGCGCTTGGCGAGGGCGTCGAGCTTGGCGAGGGCGTCGTCGACCTTCTTGGCCTGCTCCTCGGCGGGCGAGCCGGTCTGCGCGGTCTCGTACTGATTTTTCTCGGTGTCCATCTCGAGATCGAAGAGACTCGCGAGGTCGCGGCCGGCGCTGCCTCCTCCACCGCCGCCGCCTCCGCTCTGCTGGCCGAAGGCTACCTGGATTTTGCGAAAGGTGGCTTCGGCCCGGAGCAGGGCCTGGAGTGCCTTCTGCTCGTTGGGGATGGCGTCCGGCCAAGCCTGCTGCTTGAGCTTGTCGGCGGAAGGGACCATGGCCGCCGCGGCCGCCTGCATGTCCTTCTCGAAGCCGGTGAACTCCTCGTTGGCCGAGGACAGGTCGCGGCTTTGCATGCGGGCGGAGAGGGCAAGCACCTGCTGGCGCAGCGTCGCCTGGGCCTCTGAAAGCGTCTTGCCCATGTCCGCGGAGTGGGACGCGGTAGAGGCCTTATCGTTCTGCTGCTTCCAGGTTGCCGCAATCAGCTCCTTCTCACGCCGGGAGATATCGGTCTGGTTGCCTGTGCCTCCGCCTCCACCACCTCCTCCGCCGCCCTGCTGCGACTGCGAGAACTCGCGCTCAAAGGGATCGACCTGGATGAAGCTGATGTCAGTCTTGGCCTCCTCGTGCGCGTCCTTGGCCGTCGCGTAGAGGCTGACCACGTCGCCCGGAACGACCTTGAAGCTCTCTAAGTTGAGGGTCGTGGAGCCGTTCGCGCTCCTCGCGCCGGCCTGCTTGAGCACGTCGACCGTCTGCGACGGGCCGCCATTGACGGAGTAGTGCAGCTGCACGCTATGCAGGCCAAAATCAGCGCCGGCCTTCACGCCGAGGGTGACCTCCTCGATGGGGCTGGCGCGGTAGTCCGCGCCGGGGCGCTCGATGGCGACCTGTGGCGGATTGGCTTTTTCGGTGGAGATGAAGTAGTCCTCCGAGAGGCGGACCTGCTGACCGGTGTCGGTCGCCGCGACGTGGTAGGCGCCGTCCTTCTGCATGCGGATGGTGCCGTGATAGAGGTTGCCCTCGCCGCCGGTGAGGTGCAGGGGCTGGCCGTTGTCGAGCACGAGCATGCCGTCCCGCAGCGGGCTGTCCATGGTCACGGCGAGCTCGGCGTCTGTGCCTTCGAGCGCGCGGAGGTCGCCGCCGTGCTCTTCCGAGGCCTGGGGCAGACCGGTCCAGCGCGGGTAGTGGTAGGTGACCTTCATGTCCTTGACTGCGGGAAGGTCGACGACGCGGACGGTGTAGCGTTTGGAGCGGACCGGGCCTGCCTCGACGAAGTACTCGACGTTTTCTGGCAGCGC
>CAXSDM010000028.1:0-1131 GCA_964235575.1 uncultured Acidobacteriaceae bacterium
CCCTCCGCTCCTCCCTCTGGATCTTCCGCGACGCCCGCTGGCAAATCCTCTTCCACCAGGGAACCCCCATCCCTCCCTTGTCCTAATGAACCCCTCCCCCAACCCGCACCTCTTCCTCTCCGCCGGCGAGGCCTCCGGAGACCTCTACGGCGCCCAAGTCATCCTCGCCTTGAAACAAAAACTCCCTCAAGCCACCTTCTCCGGCCTCGGCGGCCTGCTCATGGAGCAAGCGGGCCAGACCCGCATCGTCCGCGCCGAAGACGTCGCCCACATGGGCATCACCGAAGTCCTCCGCCACGCCCCCTACATCTACGCCCAGTTCCGCCTCCTCGTCCGCCACATCGACCAGACCCGCCCCGCCGCCGCCATCCTCATCGACTTCCCCGACGTCAACTTCCGCCTCGCCCGCGAGCTCAAACGCCTCCACATCCCCGTCCTCTGGTTCGTCTCGCCCCAGCTCTGGGCCTGGAAGCGCCGCCGCCTGCGCTGGGTTCAGCAGCGCGTCTCAAAAATGCTCGTCATCTTCCCCTTCGAAGCCGCCTTCTACGCCGCCCGCCATGTCGACGCCACCTTCGTCGGCCACCCCCTCGCGCATCTCCCCCTGCCCTCCATCCCGCGCGAGACCTACGCGGCGCACAACAACCTCGACCCCGCCAAACCCTGGATCGCCCTCCTTCCCGGCAGCCGCTGGCGCGAGATCGAAGCCAACCTCCCCACCATGGTCGAGATGGCCTGCCGCTTCCCCCGCAACGCCGAGTACCTCCTCCCCGTAGCCTCCACCATCGACCGAGCCCGCCTGGCCGACTTCACCGCCGGCTGGATCACCCACTTTCCCGGTACTGACCCAAACATCCACCTCCCTTACATCCACCTCGTCTCCGACGCCCGCGAAGCCCTCCACCACGCCCGCGCCTCGGTCGTCGCCAGCGGCACCGCCACCGTCCAGGCCGCGCTCATCGGCAACCCCTTCGTCGTCGTTTACCGCGTCTCCGCCCTCACCTTCAAGCTCGCCAAGCAGTTCGTCTGGTATCCGAAGGAGATTCCCGCTGAAGTCGACCGCGATGGCAACCTCCCCATTGCCATGCCGAACCTCATCGCCGGCCGCCGCATCGTCCCCGAGCTCCTCCAAGA
>CAXSDM010000028.1:1231-3994 GCA_964235575.1 uncultured Acidobacteriaceae bacterium
ATTGCTTCCACTCGCCACGGCATCTCAGCCTCGATTCTGTCTGAGCTCGCGGCCGCCCTTTTTACCGACCGCAAATCCGTAGCCGAACTGCTCAACATCTCCGGGCGCACCCTCAGTCGACGCCTTCAGGGCAACGCCACTCTCACCGCGGAGGAGTCCGACCGTGCCGTCCGCCTCGCCCGCATCGTCTCTTTCGCCGCCGAGATGATCGGCGATCAGGAGAAAGCCGCCCACTGGCTGCAAACGCCAAACCGCGCCTTGGAAGGTCACCGCCCCTTTGATCTCCTCGACACCGATACCGGCGTTGAAGCGGTACGCGACGTTCTCGGCCGCATCGCGTACGGGGTCTATAGCTAGTTGCATCTCTGGCGCATCGGCCGAGCCATCTTCGCGGGATCGACCTTCACCGGCGAAGGCTCCCGGCTCTTTGGCGGCCGCTGGAACCCCAAAGGAGTGCGCGTCGTCTATACCGCCTCCTCTCTCGCCCTGGCTGCCGTGGAATATTTCGTCAACATCGACCCATCCGACGCACCAGACGACCTCGTTGCCTCTGAAGCCGCCTTGCCTCCAACCTTACCCATCGAGCATCTCGATCCCTCTTTTCTCTTATCGGCGGAACTCGCAAATACTTTAGTCACAAAAAAAGTGGGTGCTGCCTGGATCCGCTCGCGTCGCTCCGTCGCCCTCCAGGTTCCTTCCCTCGCGATCGAAGGCGATTGGAACATCCTGCTCAATCCCGAGCATCCTGACTTTGCAAAGATTCAACTCCTCCCAGACCGGCCCTGGCACTTTGACCAGCGTATGTTCCGCCGCTCACCCTGACTTCGCCCACCTCGCGGCATCTCCGCTCGCTTTTTTATCTCACCCATTCCCACCGCGGAAAGACTCCAAATCCGATCCCCTACAAACCGCGTCTAATCAGACGCAGCAACATATCTGACAAGGTCCCTGCATGCCTTCCGCTCGAAAACTTTCCGGCGCCTTCACCTTCCTCCTCGCCGCAGCCTCGGCCTTCGCCGCGCCCACGCGCCCGCAGCTCAAAGTCACCGCCTACAACATCCAGGCCGACCTCGACCCCAAAGCCGGAAAGCTCACCGCCGCCGCCATCGTCACCTTCACCGCCCTCGAAGACCTCACCACCCCCACCTTCGAGCTCAACAACGGCCTCACCATCACCAGCATCACCGACAACAAAAACAAGCCCCTCACCTCCGAGCGCCTCACCCCTCAGAACGCCATCCGCGTCACCCTCGCCAACCCCATCCCCAAGGGCACCACCGTTACCTGGACCTTCGACTACACCGGCTCTCCCACCACCGAAACCAGCCCCGTCGAAGGCATCAAGCTCGTCGCCGTCGCCGACCCCATCTCCATCCTGCTCTACCCCGGCCGCTGGTTCCCCATGTCGCAGACCGGCCTCTACACCGACCGCTTCACCGCCGAGATGCACATCACCGTGCCCTCCGACGAGCGCGTCGTCGGTTCCGGAGCCACGGGCACCCCCAAGTCCGTCGGCGGGACCAAAACCGAGTACGCTTTCAACTGGACCAAGCCCGGTTTCCCTGGAACCATTGTCGCCGGCAAGTTCATCGCACCCCAGCACGTCTCGAACTTCAACCTCTACACCCTCGCTGAGCACAAATCCGGTGCCCTCGAGTTCGGCGCGCTCGCCTCGAAAGAGTTCGAGTTCATGTCCTCGACCTTCGGCCAGCCCGAAACCACCCAGATGAACATCGTCGAGCTGCCGCAGGACACCGTCTCCGCCTCCTGGGGTCCCGGCCTTGCAGCCATCGCCGGCAACCGCATCGTCGATCACACCGCCACCCGCCTGCTCGCCAATACCCTCGCCCACCAGTGGTTCGGCTCCGAGATCTCGCCCGCAACCCTCAACGACGCCTGGATCACCAACGGCATGAGTCGCTACGCCGAGCTTCTCTACCTCGAAGACTCCGCCGGCCGCAGTTCCTTCCAGACCGCGGTCGGCGACATCTCCGCCGGCGCCCTGGCCTATGACACCGAGCCCCTCTCCACCATGGGCCGCCTCGACCCCTTTTCTCCCCAGTTCCAGTCCATGACCCTCGAAAAAGGAGCCATGATCTTCCATATGCTCCGCTGGGAGCTCGGCAACGAAGCCTTTGACGGCATGCTCCGCAGCCTGCTCTCCGAGTACACCGACAAATCCGTCCGCACCCGCGATGTCCAGGATGCCGCCCTCGCTGTCGGCCACGATATGGCCGACCTCGGCCCCTTCTTCGCCCAGTGGATCGACGGCACCGGCGCCCCGCAATTCACGGACAAATACACCGTCTACCGCCTCGGCAACAACAAGGGCTTCCGCACCGTCGGCGCCATCTCGCAGGATCTCGACCTCTTCCGCATGCCCGTCGAGCTCCGCATTGAGACCGAAGGCAAAACCGAAGTCCGCCGCGTCGACGTCACCGGCACTGACTCCAGCTACTCTGTCGAGACCTTCGGCCGCCCTCGCCGCATCACCATCGACCCCCAGGCCTGGGTGCTCAAGTCCACTCCAGACCTCGCCGTGAAAGTCGCCGTCCTTCGTGGTCAGCAGCTTGTGGGCCAAGGCGACCTCACCGGCGCGCTGGTTGAATACCAGAAAGCTCTCGACGCCAACAAGAACAGCTCGCTCGCTGCCTACCGCATCGGCGAAATCTTCTTCCAGCAGCACAACTACCAGTCCGCCGCCAACAGCTTCCGCGACGCGCTCCGCGGCGATGGCGACCCCAAGTGGACCGAGGTCTGGTC
>CAXSDM010000028.1:4094-10286 GCA_964235575.1 uncultured Acidobacteriaceae bacterium
CCCTCCTCTTCGCCGCCCCTCTCGCTCCCGCCCAGATCGTCTCCGTTTACGGAACCTTCGCCCCCGTCCGCATCTCCAACCTGGTCAACGGCAGCACCTCCACTGGCGCCGTCTCCACCACCAGCCAGTGGACTCCCGGCTTCGGCGTCGGCGCCACCTTCAATGTCATCCCGCTCGGCCCCATCCGTCTCGGCCTCGACATCCGCGGCTCCGAGAAGCCCGGAAATAACGGCTCAGACCTCATCCTCGCCGGCCCCCGGCTGGACGTGCACCTGCCTCTGCTCCGCTTTCACCCCTACATTGAAGCTGCAGGAGGCTACCTCCGCACTCGCACTTCTCTGGTGAATAGCCCGCTGCCCACGGGCACCCAGGAGACCGCCAACTTCGCCGCCTACGAGGTCCTCGGCGGCATCGACTACCGAGCCATTCCCTTCTTCGACCTGCGCCTGATCGAGATTGGCGGCGGCCAGGGCTACAGCTTCAGCGGCTCGGCCGGCACCGGCAACAACGTCAGCCTCTTCACCATCTCGACCGGCGTCGTCTTCCACTTCTAGTCCAGGCAAGCCAGCAACGGGCGATTCGCAATGTACACCCGTGGGTTATCCAGTTTGGCTGCAATCGGCGGAGTGTGGCGTTCGGGATGGGAGTGGAAGATACTCGGTATGACGATGACGACGAGTCACACAACGAGTGGGGGCGGTAAGGTGACGGTGCCGAGCCTGTTTCCGGGCAAGGCGTGGCAGCAGGTGCTCGAACGAGATGCGCGGGCCGATGGACAGTTTTTCTACGCGGTCAAGTCGACCAAAATTTACTGCAAGCCGAGCTGTCCGAGCCGGCGGCCTCCGCGGAAGAATGTGACGTTCTTTCCGACGACCGAGGCGGCGCGAGGGGCGGGATATCGGGCGTGCCTGCGCTGCGAGCCGGACCGGACGACGCCCAAGCCGGACCCGCAGGCGACGGCGATCGCCCAGGTGGCCGAGTATCTGCAGAAGAACAATGGCGAGCGGACACGGCTCAAAGACCTGGCCAAGGTGACGGGCGTGGGCAAGTTTACGATTCTGCGCGGGTTCAAGCGCGTGCTGGGGGTAACGCCCGGGGAGTATGGGCGGGCGCAGAAGATTGCCGCATTCAAGGCGAGGGTGCAGGCACCCAAGGTGTCGGTGACCGAGGCGATCTATGAGGCGGGGTTCAGCTCGAGCAGCCGACTGTATGAGGAGTCTGGGGCAACGCTGGGGATGACGCCGACGGCGCTGAAGGCGGGCGGCAAGGGGCTGCGCATTCGGTATGCGCTAGCGGACTCGCCGCTCGGCAGGCTGCTGGTGGGGGCGACCGACCAGGGAGTGTGCGCGGTGGCGTTCGGCGATGCGGATGCGGAGCTGGTGGAGGAGCTGCGCGGGCGGTTTCCACAAGCCGAGCTGAAGCAGATGGACGCTGAGCTTGAGTATGCGGTGGCGGCGGTGGTGGCGAGTCTAGGGGAGCATGCCGCAGCGATAGCGCTGCCGCTCGATGTGCGGGCGACGGCGTTTCAGCATCGGGTGTGGCGGGAGCTGCAGGCGATTCCGCGGGGCGAGACGCGGACGTACTCGGAGGTGGCGGCGGCGGTCGGCAGTCCGCAGTCGGTGCGTGCGGTGGCGGCGGCGTGTGGAGCGAATCCGGTGGCGCTGGTGGTGCCGTGCCATCGCGTGGTGGGTAAGAGCGGGCATCTGACGGGCTATCGGTGGGGCGTGGAGCGGAAGCGCGCGCTGCTGGAGCAGGAAAGGTCGTAGCCGTTTGGTCGAGTCGGTTGGTAAGGGATATAAGCCGTGGATTGTGGCGAGCATTGCGGTGCTGGTGGGGTCACTGCTGCTGTTTATCGTGACGGTGTTCATCGGGTTTGTGTACTACAGCGAGACGGGGCAGCCGCTGTGGGTGGTGCTGATGGGGGTGGCGTCGGTGCTGGGCATCGGGTTGGGGTTCGGCGGATTTTTTCTGCTGATGATGGCGGCGGGGTGGCTCTCCTGGCGCGAAGACCGGCGGGTGCAGGTTCTGCCGCCGGAGCGCGAGGCGAAAGATTCGCAGGCAAACATTTTGTGAGTCGCAAACGGCGTGGTCCGGGTCCAACGGTGGACGGGTAAAGTAGGTCCATGGGCGCGACGGTACAACAAGGGAGCGAACTCGACGCGAAGAAGCTGTACAGCAAGATCTCGTGGCGGCTGATCCCTTACATCTTCATCCTCTACATTCTGGCGTATCTGGACCGCGTGAACGTGGGGTTTGCGGCGGTGGAGTTCAAGCGCGACCTGCACCTGACCGACACCATGTTCGGCCTGGGCGGAGGTTTGTATTTTGTTGGGCAGCTGATGTTCGATCTGCCGAGCAATCTGCTGCTGCAAAAGGTAGGGCCGCGGGTGTGGATTGCGCGCATCATGATCTCGTGGGGGATCATTGCGAGCTGCATGATGTTTGTGCAGGGTGAGCACTCGTTTTACGCGATGCGGCTGCTGCTGGGCATCAGCGAGGCGGGCTTTTTTCCAGGAATGATTCTCTACCTGACGTACTGGTTTCCCTCGGGAGAACGGGCGCGGGCAGTGGCAAAGTTCATGACGGCGACCTCGATTGCAGGCGTAGTGGGCGCGCCGCTGTCGAGCTTTCTGCTGAAGCTGGATGGCGCGGCGGGGCTGCACGGGTGGCAGTGGCTGTTCCTGATGGAGGGCGTGCCGACGTTCCTGATGGGCATCTCGGTGCTGTTTGTGCTGAAGGATCATCCGGACGATGCGGGCTGGTTGACGGAGCCGGAGAAGAAGTGGCTGGATACGGAGCTGGAGCGCGACCGCAAGGAGGGTGGGGCGACCGAGAATCATCGGCTGCTCGATGCCTTTAAGCTGCCGATGGTGTGGGTGCTGGCGATCGTCTTCTTTCTGGACCAGGTAGGCGTTTACACGGTCAATATCTGGATGCCGCTGCTTTTGAACAGCTTCGCGCATCTGGGCGGGGCGAATGCGGCGAGCGTCATCGCCCGGTATGCCACGGTGCCGTATGTGGCGGCCGCGGTGTTTACGGTTATCGTGGGCTGGTCGAGCGATCGGACGGGCGAGCGGCGATGGCACATCGCAGGATGTTTTCTGCTGAGTGTGCTGGGCTTCGGGTGGGCGGCGTATGCGCATAGTCTGGTCACGGTGCTGTGCGCGATGACGCTGGCGGCAATGGGCTACTGGAGCATGATGGGCCCGTTCTGGGCCCTGC
This sequence comes from uncultured Acidobacteriaceae bacterium, assembly GCA_964235575.1. Classification (GTDB taxonomy): domain Bacteria; phylum Acidobacteriota; class Terriglobia; order Terriglobales; family Acidobacteriaceae; genus Edaphobacter. Next base: position 7,317 of record CAXSDM010000028.1, read on the forward strand.
CGACGCGGGTGCTGGGCGGCCAGGCGGCGGCTGGTGGCGTAGCGATTATCACGATGATCGGCAGCCTGGGCGGCTTTGTGGGGCCAACGCTGACGGGCAAGCTGAAGGACGTGACGCATACGTTTTCGGCGGGGCTGCTGGTGGTGGGCGGCATGGCGGCGGTGGGTGCGGGGTTGTGTCTGTGGCTGAAGCCGGCGCACGGCACGGATGCGTCCGCTGAAGCAGGAGCATGCGCTGGCCGACAGAAAGTGTAGACTTTTGGTCGATATGATGATGAGAACCTTTCGCTACCTTGTTGCGGTTGTTTTTGCTTGCGCGGCTCCCGCATCGTCTGCGCAGGTCGGCACAAGGCCTGTCCGCGTTGCGATCGTGGGCCTGGTGCATGGGCATGTGCACGGGCTTCTGGATGCGCTGCCGAAACAAAGAGACGTGCAACTGGTTGCAATTGCCGAGCCGGATGTGGCGCTATCGCGGAGGTATGCGGCGCAGTATCACCTGGATCAGAAGCTGTTTTATACGGATCTGGGGCGGATGCTCGACGCGGAACACCCTGACGCGGTGCTGGTGTATACGACGATCGAGGGTCATCGCCGGGCGATCGAAGAGGCTGCTCGCCATGGGATCGCGTCGATGGTGGAGAAGCCGCTGTCGACGACGATGGAGGATGCGCTGGCGATTCGGGCGGCGGCACGGCAGTACCACGTTCAAGTGCTGGTGAACTACGAGACGACCTGGTATGCGAGCAACACGGAGGCGCTTGCGGAGGCGGCGGATGGCAAGCTGGGCGAGGTGCGCAAGGTGGTCGTGCACGATGGGCATGAAGGGCCAAAGGAGATTGGCGTCGGGCCGGAGTGGCTGCCGTGGCTGACCGATCCGAAGCAGAACGGCGCGGGAGCCCTGTTCGACTTTGGGTGCTATGGCGCGGACCTGATGACGGTGCTGATGCATGGGGAGGTGCCGCTGAGTGTAACCGCGGTGACGCAAACGGATAAGCCGGCGATCTACCCGAAGGTGGACGACGATGCGACCGTGATCCTGCGCTACCCCAAGGCTCAGGCGGTGCTGATGCCCTCATGGGACTGGAGTTTCGCGCGCAAAGATATGGAGGTGTACGGCGTGCGTGGGGATGCGGTTACGGTGGGGGCGGACCAGTTGCGGGTGCGCTACGCGGGCCAGGCGGCGGAGTCCGTGGTGACTGCGCCGGCGCTGCCGGAAACCCGTCGGAGCTCGCTCGCGTATCTTGCGGCGGTGCTGCGCGGGACGATTCAGCAGGATGGGGACCTGTCATCGCTGCCGACGAACATGGTGGTGATGCAGATTCTGGATGCGGCGCGAAGGTCGGCGGCAACGGGCAGGACGGTGGAGCTACAGCCGCTGGCGCCGTAAGCGGATTCGGACGTCTCGCTATGAGGTGGAAGTAAGTTTGGAATGTGTGTGTTGGCAACGTGCGGACCGGCTTTTCTAAAGGTCTGTCCGGTCGCGAATGCTATCCTGAGCGTGCGTTTATTTTATAGATCTCTGAGGTTTTATGGCGACTGCGACGATTGGTCAGGTAGAGAAGACGGTAGCTCAGGAGTACAAGGTAGCGGATATCTCGCTGGCCGACTTTGGGCGCAAGGAGATTGACATCGCCGAGCAGGAAATGCCTGGCTTGATGTCGATCCGGCGCAAATATGCCGCGAACAAGCCGCTGCAGGGTGTGCGCGTGACCGGCTCGCTACACATGACGATTCAGACGGCCGTATTGATTGAGACGATGGTCGACCTGGGCGCGGATGTTCGCTGGGCGAGTTGCAACATCTTCTCGACCCAGGACCATGCGGCGGCGGCGATCGCGGCGGCGGGTGTGCCGGTGTTTGCGTGGAAGGGCGAGTCGCTTGAGGAGTTCTGGTGGTGCACGAACCAGTCGCTGAGCTTTCCGGATGGGAACGGCGGGTTGCTTGGTCCGCAGCTGGTGATTGACGATGGCGGCGATGTGACGCTGCTGATCCACAAGGGCTACGAGATGGAGAATGGCGATAAGTGGGTAGATTCGCCTTCGACTTCGACCGAAGAAGGCGTCATCAAGACGCTGCTGAAGAAGGTTCATGCCGAGCATCCGACGCGCTGGCATGATGTGGCGAAGGAGTGGAAGGGTGTTTCCGAAGAGACGACGACCGGCGTGCACCGGCTCTACAAAATGATGGAGAAGGGCACGCTGCTGGTCCCGGCGATCAATGTGAACGACTCGGTGACCAAGTCCAAGTTCGACAACCTGTACGGCTGCCGTGAGTCGCTGGTGGACGGCATCAAGCGCGCGACGGACGTGATGGTCGCGGGCAAGGTGGCTGTGGTGTGCGGATTTGGCGATGTGGGCAAGGGCTCGGCCGCGAGCCTGCGCGGGCTGGGTGCGCGCGTGGTCGTGACGGAGATCGATCCGATCAACGCGCTGCAGGCGGCGATCGAGGGCTACGAGGTAACGACGATCGAAGAGACCCTGGGCCGCGGCGACATCTACGTTACCTGCACGGGCAACGTGGACATCATTACGGTGGAGCACATGAAGCTAATGAAAGATCAGGCCATCGTGTGCAACATCGGTCACTTCGACAACGAGATCCAAATGGAGCCGCTCAATGCTTCTGGCGCGGTGCGGACCAACATCAAGCCGCAAGTAGATAAGTACACGTTCGACAACGGCAACAGCATCTTTGTGCTGGCCGAGGGACGATTGGTCAACCTTGGTTGCGCGACTGGGCATCCGAGCTTTGTGATGTCGGCCAGCTTCTCCAACCAGACGCTTGCTCAGCTCGACCTTTGGGAGAAGAAGGACGAGTACAAGGTTGGCATCTATATCCTTCCCAAAAAGTTGGATGAGGAAGTAGCGCGGTTGCACCTGGAGAAGATCGGGGTAAAGCTGACGACGCTTTCAGATAAGCAGGCGAAGTATCTTGGCGTTGCGGTGGAAGGTCCCTATAAGTCGGAGATTTA
>CAXSDM010000028.1:10386-14213 GCA_964235575.1 uncultured Acidobacteriaceae bacterium
CGGCGGCTGGTAGTCTGCCGCGGTGACGATCTGCACGCCAAGCGTGGTGGTAAGTTGCGGGTCGATCAAGACGATCGTTGATGCGCTGCCGGTAACGTAGGTTACGGCTGCTCCGGTGTAAAACGTATCGCCGCTCGGCGTTGGCGCAGCACCGGCTGGCAGGGCGACCAGAGTGTAAATGCCAGCAGGAACGCTGAGATAGCCGGTGTTGCTGTTGAAGCTCACTCCCGTCACGATGGGTTTGTGAGTGGCAATCGTCGAACCAGTCGGGACAAGGTAGAGGTCGAGAGCTCCGGCGCGGACAGATTGATCGATAAAGCGCAGGTTCACCTGGCCGGGCGGCGAGGCGGTGCTCTGGTCCTTGAGGATGACCTCCTGGAGCGCGTTCAGGGAGTTGCCGATCAGCACGGTGTACTGTGCGTCGGCGGCAAAGGTGCCCGTGGCGGTGATCAGATGCGAGTGGGTTCCGGCCAGGTCCGCGGTGATGTTGTACGTGCCGGGGCTGACGGGCACATACGAGGTGATCGTTCCCAGGCCCAGGTTATAGGCCAGAACAGCTGTTCCCTGGTAAGCATCCAGACCAGGCGAATCCGGAGACGCATGAATGATGCGCAGCTGCGAGAGGACCGGTGTGCCCGTCAGGCTCTGGCATCCCGACAGCGCAAGCAGCAGCGCAGGAACGGCGAGCAACGAGGCCAGACGGCGCCCGTGCGGAGGTCGACGGCTCATCGGGCTTTCCGCGCGATCTGGCTGGGGAGGGAGCGCATGATGGCTTTATGCTAAACGATGGCAACCAGCAGAGATGACGTGAAAAGCGCAGCGCCTTCTTCGATGCGTGCCACTTTTGGGGGATGCGGTGGAAGCTATTTCGCGCGCCTGGCGACGATCATATTCTGAATTTTGGTGTAGGTGTTGTTCGGAATGATTCCTTTTTGCGTGAGCTGATTTTTGGCAGCATACGGGCGGCCTTTGAGGATGCGATCCGCGTAGGCGTCTCCAATCCCCGGCAGCGCTTTGAGTTGATCGCGTGTGGCGGTGTTGATGTCGAGCGGGTCACCTTGTGGAGCGGCCGAGGCAGGCTTGGTCTGGGCCGCGGCGATGTGCGGTACAGGCGCCAGGGTCACCGCGAGGGCAAACGCGAAAGGCAGGATGCGACGTACAAGGCCCATGATGAACATTGCTCCAGCGGACGTCTTGGCTGCGGCATCCGAATGCAGCAAGAGTACCGCAGCTATGTGATTGCGTCGCGTACATTCGATTTTGGCAACTCTCCTTGTCGCTTTTGCGCAGCACGGATTGAGGTAGGTTTGACAAGCGGTGAAGGAGACGGCTAAGGTTGTGACGATGAGTGCTTTCCTCAAGCATCGCAGCCACTGCCACCTCCATCATGCTTCGGCGTGTCGGCGGCAGTCCTCGGTGCAGTGAACCAGGCAAGCACACGAAGGATCTGACGAGGCCCGCCGACGCGAACTGCGCGAGCGGGCCTTTTCTTGCGTCAGACCACATTCAAGATTTCAGGAGGAGCAGATGAGCAAAGTGACGATCGACTTTCAGAAGAGTGACGGACTGGTTCCGGGCGTGGTTCAGGACGCAAAGACCGGTGAGTTGCTGATGCTGGGCTTTGTGAATGCAGAGAGCTACGCGAGGACGCTCGAGACAGGCTATGTGACCTTCTGGTCGCGGAGCCGGGGCAAGCTGTGGATGAAGGGCGAGACCAGCGGCAATCGGCTGCGCATCGTCTCGGCTGCGACGGACTGCGACAACGATGCGCTGCTGTTCCGGGTGGACGTGGAAGGCGATGGCCTGGTGTGTCATGAAGGTTCGGTGAGCTGTTTTACGAAGGACCTGACGGGCGAGTTGGCCGCGGAGGTGAGCGTTGCCGGATAAGCTGAAGCTGGGCATCCCCAAGGGGAGTTTGCAGGATGCCACGATTGCGCTGTTTGAGCGCGCGGGTTGGCGCATCTTCGCCAACGGCCGCAGTTACTTTCCGCAGATCGACGATGTGGAGATTGAGTGCATGCTGGTGCGCGCGCAGGAGATGGCTCGATACGTCGAGCACGGGGCACTGGACGCCGGCCTGACCGGCAACGACTGGATCCTTGAGAATGAGTCCGATGTGGAGCGGATTACCAGCCTGACCTACAGTAAGGTGAGCCGCGGCACGGTAAAGTGGGTGCTTGCCGTGCCGGAGGATTCACCATTTCAGAAGCCGGAGGATCTGGCGGGAAAGACGATTGCGACCGAGCTGGTGGAGTTTTCAAAGCGTTACTTCGCGGGCAAGAAGATACCGGTCAAGGTGGAGTTCAGCTGGGGCGCGACCGAGGTAAAGCCTCCGATGCTGGCGGACGCGATCGTGGAGGTGACGGAGACGGGCTCGTCGCTGCGAGCTAACCGGCTGCGGATCATCGAGACGCTCATGGAGTCCGAAACGCAGTTGATTGCAAACAAATCGGCGTATGCGGAGGCGTGGAAGCGCGAGAAGATCAACAATATCTCGCTGATGCTGAACGCGGCCATTGCAGCCCAGGGGCGTGTGGGACTGATGTTGAACGTGCCTGCGGAGTTGATGGAAAAGGTGACGGCAGAGCTGCCGGCGCTGAATTCACCGACGGTCTCGCAGTTGTCGAACGGCGAAGGCTTTGCGCTGAATACGATTCTGGATGAATCGGTAGTGCGCGAGGTGATTCCGAAGCTCAAGGCGGCGGGAGCGACCGGAATTGTGGAGTATCCGCTAAGCAAGGTTGTTCTGTAACCAGACTAGTTACAGAAGGATTGTGAATGAAGCTGGTAAGGACGTTCGGGAGAACCGCAAAGGCGGCAAAGGTGCTGATCGAGACGATCGAGCGGCGCGGCGCGGTCAACACGGCCAAGGTCGAAGGCGTGGTCTCGACCATCGTTGCGGATGTGCAGCAAGGGGGCGACGCAGGCCTGCGTCATTATGCGGAGAAGTACGATGGCCTTGCGGAGGGGGCATCGCTGCTCGTTTCACAGGAGGAGATGGAGGCTGCGTGGGAGGCGACCGCTCCGGAGCTGCGCGCAGCCATGGAAGTGGCGCAGCAGAACATCCGAGCCTTTGCCGAAGCGCAAAAGCCGGCCGAGTGGACGATCTCACCGGCGGACGGCGTGAAGACGGGGCAAATTGTGCGCGCGCTCGAGGCGGTGGGCTGCTATGTACCGGGCGGGCGCTATCCGCTGCCTTCAACGCTGCTGATGACGGTGACGCCGGCGCAGGTGGCGGGCGTGAAACGCATCGTCGTGTGTTCGCCGAAGCCGGCACAGGAGACAATGGCGGCGGCTTGGCTTGTGGGGGTGACGGAGTTCTACCGCGTGGGCGGGGCACAGGGGATTGCAGCGATGGCGTATGGAACGGAGAGCCTGGGGCGGGTGGAGAAGATCGTGGGACCGGGCAATCTATACGTTACGGCGGCCAAAACGATGGTTCAGGGCGTGTGCGGAATTGACATGCCGGCGGGACCGACTGAGATCGGGGTGATGAGTGAGACGGGGGATGCGGCGGGGATCGCGGCGGATCTGGTGGCGCAGGCGGAGCACGATCCGGAGGCGCTGGCGGTGCTGATTACGAGCAACGAGGCGCTGGGGGTCGAGGTGCTCGCCGAGGTGAAGCGGCAGGCCAAGGAGAATGTAACCGCAAAAGTTTCTCTGGCGGCGCAGGGTGCGGTGTTTGTAACAGACTCGGTTACAGAAGCGCGTGAGCTGACGAATCGGCTCGCATTTGAGCATCTTTCTGTAGATGCTGCGGGCGATCTGGCCTGGGTGCGGAATGCCGGATCGGTGTTTGTGGGGCGCTATTCGCCGCAGTCAATGGG
>CAXSDM010000028.1:14313-17750 GCA_964235575.1 uncultured Acidobacteriaceae bacterium
CGAGGGGCTGACAAAGTATCCGGAGCGGGAGCCGGTGGAGCGAATGGTGGCGGCCCACTTCGGGCTGGACGCGAAGCAGGTGCTGCTGACCAATGGGGTGGATGAGGCGATCCACCTGATTGCGGTGGCGTTTCTCGAAGAGGGCGATGAGGCGGTGGTGTGGACGCCGAGCTTCTTCATGTACGACGTGTCGATAGCGCTGATGACAACTGCGGGATTGAAGAAGGTGCAGTCGGATGCGACGCTGCAGTTCCCTTTCGAGCGGCTTCTGGCCGCCATTAACGAAAGAACGAAGCTGATTATAGTGGCTTCGCCGAACAATCCTACGGGCGCGGTGGTGGAGCGACAGCAACTGTTACAAATAGCCGACGCGGCTCCGCAGGCGGTGCTGATGGTCGATGAGGCGTACTACCACTTTCACGGGGAAACGACGCTGATGGATGTGCGGACGGTGCCGAATCTGCTGGTGACGCGAACATTTTCAAAGGCGTATGGATTGGCGAATCTGCGGGTAGGAATGGTGGCGGGCGACGCGCGGCTGATCGGGTATTTGAAAAAAGTGAGCTCGCCGTACAACGTCAATGGTGTGGCGCTGGCGTGTCTGCCGGCGGCGCTGGCGGATGAAGCGTACGTGCAGTGGTACGTGGGGCAGATCCGAGTAGGGCGGGCGCGCATGATGACGGGCCTGGATGAGCTTCGGGTGCCTTACTTTCCGAGTGAGGCGAACTTTGTGTTAATGCGGATCGGGGCCAACCATGCGGAGTTGGTCAAGATAATGCGAGTGCACGGTGTGCTGCTGCGGGATCGCTCGGCGGACCCGGGGTGCGATGGATTTGTGCGGATCACCATTGGGGTAGAAGATCAGGTAACGCAGGGGCTGGAAGCGCTGCGGGCTTCGCTCGCGGAGATTGGCTGGACACCCGAGCTCAAGAGAAGCACAGAGGTCACGGAGGGGACACAGAGGAACACCGAGGGGCACGAGTATGAGTGACGCGATGCGAGTCGGCACGGTGAAGCGGGATACGACGGAGACGCAGATTTCGTTGCGGCTGACGGTTGATGGGCAGGGCAGTTACAAGGTCTCAACCGGCATACGGTTTTTCGATCACATGTTGGAATTATTTACGCGGCATGGCGGGTTCGACCTGGAGCTGAGGTGCACGGGCGACCTCGATGTGGATCAGCACCATACGGTCGAAGATGTGGGAATTGCGCTGGGCGAAGCGTTTCTTGAAGCGCTGGGGGATAAAAAGGGCATTTTGCGTGCCGGATATTTTGTGATGGCGATGGATGAGACGCTCGCAGTGGCGGCGGTCGACCTGAGCGGGCGCGTGGCGTACGTGGTCGATGACCAGGTGACGGTGCCGGTGGTGGGAGATTTTCAAAGTGAGTTGCTGAGCGATTTTTTTGATGGCTTTGCGCGCGGGGCGAAGGCCAACGTGCATGTGAAGACGATGTATGGGCGCTCTAATCACCATAAGATCGAGGCAATCTTTAAGGCATTTGCAAGGGCGATGCGCGGAGCTTGCAGCCGGGATGAGCGGATGCGGGAGATGCTGCCGAGTACGAAGGGGCTGCTGTGATGCAGCTGTTCGCAAGTCAAGCGGCACGCCACAGCGATCTGGAAAGCAGGCTCTTTCGCCGGCTACCGGAGATCTATCTGGTGGTGGCGCTGCTGGTCTGCGGATTTCTCTGCATCCTGACCCCGCCGTTTTTCATGCCGGACGAGGTGAATCACGCGAAACGCGAGCTGGAGTTGGGCCGCGGCGAACTGCTCGCGCATGAGACCGCACAGGGTGTGGGCGGCGCCGTGGATGCGAATGTTCTTAGCGTCATGGAGCGGAGCAAAGGCGTGCAGGGTACGTTGATCGCTCGCTTTCCGAGGGTTCGGCAGCGGCCGGACGGACGGATCACTGCGGCGCAGCTCGCGCAGATGCGGCAGGTGCGCTGGTCGGGCGTCCGCGTTTTTACCACATTTCAGAATACGGCGTTGTACCCGCCTCTCCTGTACCTGCCGCAGACGCTGGGCTGGCGGATGGGCGAGTTGATCGGGGCTCCGGTGGTGGAAAGCCTTTGGCTGGCTCGCCTGCTCGCTGCGCTATCGGCCGTACTGCTTGGCTGGCTTGCCTTGAGACTGTGCGGCGACGGCCGCTGGGCGCTGCTGCTGTGTTTGCTGCTGCCGACGGAGCTTGCCTTGAACGCGTCCTGCTCGCAGGATGCGCTGCTGCTGCCGGCGGCTTGTCTTGCCACGGTCCTGCTGGCGCGCCCCATGCAGTCAGGACGAGCCGCGTCCACGTTGGAACTTGGCATCCTCGTTCTTCTGCTGAGCGCCTATATTGGTGCGCGCGTGCCCTATTTGCCGATGGCGTTTGCGGTGCTGCTGCCGGTGATGAACCTGCCTCGGCTGGAGACGAGGGCGCTATGGCGTCCTGCGGCGGCGCTGACCGCTATTCTCTTGCTGGTGGGCGGCTGGGTGAGCCTGGTGCGGCACTTCGGCACCATGACCGATCCGGCGGCTAATCCGGCGCTGCAGACTGCTTTCGTTCTGCATCAGCCGCTGCGCGCCGCGGTCTTTCTGCTGCGGGGAACGGCAGCCGTTACGCCCATCCTGGCGGTGATGGGGCTGGAGGTTCTGGGCGGCAACGATGTCTTTGCGCCGGCATTTGTCTATGGACTGTTGGCACTCGGTGTCGTGTCGGTAGTGTGGCTTGCCCCGCGGATGATGCCGGGGATGCAGCATCGCGCGCGCGGACTGCTGCTAGCGATGCTGCTCGGCACCGTGCTGCTGATGTCACTGTCGGAGTACCTTATCTGGACTCCGGTCGGGGTTCCGGCGGTGCGTGGGCTGCAGTCGCGTTACTACCTGCCCCTGCTTCCGTTTGTGCTGATGCTTTCAACCCGTATGGGATCTCGGCTGCCGCGCTGGATGAGCCAGGCGCCGCGTCTGCGCGGCAGGTTGCTGCTGGCGGGGACTGCTCTTTATGTGACCGCGGTGATGGCTACTCCCTGGGTTGCGGCGCGACGCTTTTACGATCTAGACCTAGTGGCAGCAACGCGACTTTTAGGGCGGTTGTCATGATTGCGGTGATCGATTACAAAGCGGGCAATCTGACCAGTGTCGTCAAGACGCTGACGTACTTAGGCGCGGAGACGACTGTAACGCAGGACCCCGAAGCCGTGCGTGCAGCAAGCAAGATCGTGCTACCGGGGGTTGGGCATTTTCAGGCTACGGCATTGTTAGAGGAACTTGGGATTACCGAGGCGGTGCGGGAGGCGGTCGGTAGAGGCTCGCTGTTTCTCGGGGTCTGCGTGGGATTGCAGTGGTTGTTTGAGGGGTCAACCGAGGCTCCGGGAGTGGCGGGGCTGGGACACTTTAAGGGACAGTGTGAGCACTTCCCTGCTGCGTTCGACGGGGCGGAGTTGAAGTCGCCGCATGT
>CAXSDM010000028.1:17850-20799 GCA_964235575.1 uncultured Acidobacteriaceae bacterium
AGTGTGAGCACTTCCCTGCTGCGTTCGACGGGGCGGAGTTGAAGTCGCCGCATGTGGGTTGGAATTCGCTCGATACGGTGCGAGAGGATTCGCGGCTGCTGCGTGGGATTCAGCCTGGTGGATTTGTGTATTACACGCACTCCTGGCGGGCGCCGGTGGTGAATGCTACTGCTTCGGTTACGAACTATGGCGGAGCGTTTACGGGGGTGGTGGAGCAGGAGAATGTGATGGGGGTGCAGTTCCATCCAGAGAAGTCGGCGGCGGTGGGGCTGCAGGTACTGCGAAATTTTGTGGAGATGTAAAGGCGAGCACAGAGGGCGCAGAAGATTCACAGAGGGACACAGAGGGATTTGTGCTGACGAAGAGAGTGATTGCCTGTTTGGATGTGCGGGGTGGGCGGGTGGTGAAGGGGGTGCAGTTTGTCGATATCGTCGATGCGGGCGATCCGGCGGAGCTGGCGCATCGGCATGCGGCGGCGGGAGCCGATGAAATCGTGCTGCTGGATATCACGGCGACGCATGAGGGGCGCGGCACGCTGCTCGATACGGTGAAGCGCACGGCGGCGAAGCTGTTTGTGCCGTTTACGGTCGGTGGTGGCGTAAGGAGCGCGGAGGATGCTGCGGCGGTCTTCGAGGCAGGGGCGGATAAGGTGTCGATCAACTCGGCGGCGATTGCCCGGCCGGAACTGATTGCGGAGATTGGCGGGAGCTTCGGGGCGCAGGCAGTGATTGTGGCGATCGACGCGCGACGTGGTCCGGCCGGGGTGAGCGATGCCGAAGTGTATGTCTCTGGCGGGCGTAAGGCTACGGGGCTGCGGGTGGTGGATTGGGCGCGGGAGGCCGAAGCTCGCGGCGCAGGAGAGATCCTGCTGACGAGTATGGATACGGATGGCATGCGCGGCGGATTCGATTGCGAGCTGACTGCGGCGGTAAGTGCGGCGGTGCAGATTCCGGTGATTGCGAGCGGTGGGGCGGGCACGGCGGCGCACTTCGTTTCCGTGTTCGGAGAGGGCAAGGCGGATGCGGCGCTGGCGGCGAGCATCTTTCACTTTGGCGTGACGGATTCGCGAGCGCTGAAGACGGAGTTGCAGCGGGCGGGTGTGAGTGTGCGGCTGCCTTGTTGATGAACGGCAAAAAGCAGATCCTCCGCTGCGCGAAGGATGACAATACCCTGGGAGAGAGATGTGCTGATTCCTTCGATTGATCTGATGGGCGGACGCATCGTCCAGCTGGTGCAGGGCGAAAAGCTGAAGCTGGCGTTCGATGATTTTGAGTACTGGATTGGGCGGTTCGAGAAGTATCCGCTGGTGCAGCTGATCGACCTCGATGCGGCGATGCGGCAAGGCGAGAACACGCGGCTGATCGAGATGATCTGCAGGCGGCTGACGTGCCAGGTGGGCGGCGGGCTGAAGACGGCCGAGGATGGGCGGAGGCTGCTCGATGCGGGAGCGAAGCGGGTGATTTTTGGGTCGAGCCTGTTTGGAGATCCTGCCTCCCACTCATCGCCAGAGGCCGCGATGATTGGGGCACCCGGGCGCTCGCGGCGGCATAAGGTGATCAACCTGGAGTTTGCGGAGGAGCTGAAGCAGGCGCTGGGAGAGGAGGCGCTTTGCTTTTCAGTAGACACGAAGGGCGGCAAAGTGGCGGTGAAGGGCTGGAAGGACTCAGTGGAGCTGACGCCGGAGGAGGCGATCACGTGGCTTGAGGACAGCTGTGCGGCGTTCCTCTATACGCATGTGGATACCGAGGGCACGATGCAGGGGTTTCCAATTGAGACGGCGGCGATATTGCGGGCTTGTACGGCGAAGCAGTTGATTGTCGCTGGAGGAATCAAGGAGCGGCGGGAGATCGACGAGCTGGATGCTATGGGCGTAGATGCGGTGGCGGGCATGGCGGTGTACTCGGGGGCCATGGAGGCTTAAAGGCGAAGGATTAGATCTGTGAGTAGGACGTGGGGCTCAGGACGAGGTTGGTGATGTTGCTGACGAGAGCCTCTGAGCCGTAACGCTCGCTGGTCGAGAGCTTCTTCCAGGCCGGGTCGGTGCGGAATCTGTCCCATTTGGCGGTGAGGTCTGTAAGGTCTTTGAAGGTGAGCATGTAGGTGAGATTGGGCTGGCGTGGGCCGATGATTGACTCGCTGAAGAACACCGGCTCGAATCCGGCGTTATGAAAGATCTCGAGCTCGCCGCCTTTACCGAACATCTCTATTTTGAGGTCGTGGGTTTTGGGTGTGGGGCTCTCGTAGGTCCGCATTTGAAAAAGGCGCTGGCCTTTGCCGGCGGAGGGAAGATGAATGGCGGGGAAGCTGTCGAAGGCCTGCAGGAGTTGGCTGTCGATGCGCGCGAAGGCTGGGCGGTCCGCAGCCACGGTGCGAAAGGGGGCGGAGGCTTGCAGGTAGGCTTCATCGTCCTGCAGCCTGGAGTGAAGATGGATCAGGCTGTCGACCGAGCTGTGCGGAAGAAGGAGATAGAGGGCCGGGGTCTCGGGGCCGTAGTCCAGGCGGAAGGCGCCGATGGGCTTCATGCCCAGGCGATTGGCGGCGGGGATGAGGGCGTTCTCGAGGTACGCCTCGGTGAGCTTCGGCATCTGCGGGCCGGTGATAAGGGAGTAGCGGCGGAGCTCGTAGAAGAGGCGGGTGTCAGGGGCCGACTGCTGAGCGGATGCCCGAGCGAAAGCGCCAGCCGAAGCAGCGAGAGAGGTGGCGAGGAATCGTCTGCGCTGCATGTATGGCTCCGGGGTTTCGTGTTGGTGATGTGAGGCGCTTGCGGTGCTGCGGTTGCGGGTCTAAGGCGAGATTCGGGGGTCTCTCCACGCCGCTTCGCTCCGGTCGAGATGACTTCGTGGAGGGGTGAGGAGGTTCGCTTGCTTCAGCGGTCGCCGCTATCGCCTTCGGGAATGGCGTAGTAGCCTTTGCGGGTCTGGATCTGCAGGCCCTTGCCGCAGTCGAGGC
>CAXSDM010000028.1:20899-25108 GCA_964235575.1 uncultured Acidobacteriaceae bacterium
ATGGCGTAGTAGCCTTTGCGGGTCTGGATCTGCAGGCCCTTGCCGCAGTCGAGGCTGATGGCGCGGAACTTGCCGTTGAAGTCGAGGTTCTTGGGTGTGTAGCTGAGCAGGTACTGCGTTCGCAACTCGTCCTGGATCTGGTCAAAGGCCTCCTGCAGTTTTCTGCCATTGTTGCCGACGTTGATCACGCGCCCGCCCGTGTCATGGGTAAGCTGCTGCATCTCCCGGTCGCCGGAGTAGCCGAGGCTGAGCCCGGAGTAGAAGCCGCGGTCGGCGATCAGGATGACGTAGACGATGGCGTTGGCCTTCTGGGCGGCCTCGGTGGCGGTCTTGAGGGTCTCCTCCGAGCCCTGCTCGCCGCCGTCGGTCAGCATGACGATGACCTTTCGTCCGGCTTCGGGGCGCAACTTGTCGTGCGCGGCGAGGTAGACGGCGTCGTAGAGATGGGTGCCGCCGACGCGCGCGTTGCCGGTGACGCCGCCGGAGCTGACGCCGGTGTTGATGCGCGCCTTTTCCATGGCGCGCTGCAGCTCGCGGGGGGAGCTGGTGTAGTCGGCCAGCAGGTCGACGTTGATGTCAAAGGAGATAAGGAAGGCTTCGTCCTTGGGCTTGAGGACGTCCTTGAGGAACTCGACGCCGGAGGTCTGCTCAAGCGGCAGAACGTTCTCTTGGGAGCCGGAGGTGTCGAGCAGGATGCCGATGGTGAGCGGCAAGGTCTTCTCCTGGGTGAAGTTCTTGATGACCTGCGGCTCTTTCGGTCCGCGCTCGGCCCCCTCGGTCAGGACGCAGTCGTCTTTCTTCAGATCAGTGATGAAGCCGGACTTGTCGCGCGCGGAGAAGTAGACGTTGACGAGGTTGGTGCCGATCTTAAGGGTCTGGAGCGGGCCGATGTCGGCGGGCGCTTCGGCGGGGGCGTCGGATTTGGGCGGTGGGCCAGTGGGGCTGGGGGCCTCCTGCGCGCGGGCGGAAGGCAGCCACGTGGTGGCGAAGAGGGCAGCGGCGGCGAGTACAGGAAAGCGCATAGGAGGTTAGACGATGGATTAGGGTGGGCGTACGCAGGTTCAGAGCGGGGCAGAGACGGAAAGGTTGGACACCCAGGGTAGCGGCTGGTGCGTCCAATCGGATACCGGACGGCTGTGCTTTGGGCAGGCTGGTAATCTGTTGTATACGCTTTGTTGCTGGCCTGGATGCGAGGAGTTCTAACGTGAGAGAAAAGTTTGTGGTTGCGGCTCTGGTCTTGACGATTGCAACGCCCCTGACGGAGGGGCAGCAGGGAGTGCCGTTGCCGGCGGGACCGACTCCGCAGCAGCAGGCGATTCCGGATGCGCCGAAGCCGCAGACGCCAGGGATTGGCGCGGTGACGCCGGGCCGGGGCACCACATCGACCTCGAGCGGCACGACCGCGGTGCCGACCGACGCGGTACCCGACGACCAGTTTCAGCAGGCTCCGGTGACGGACAAGCTGCCGTCGACGCCTGCGGACTCGCTGCCGGATGAGGATCCGGGGGCGGCTCCGGATCTGCCGGCGACGCCGATCGGGGCGGAGGGACTGACTAATGCAGGGACACTGCGGCTGCGGGTGAACTATGTCGAGGTTCCGTTTACCGTGAAGGACTCCAAGGGCCGGCCCGTGCCGGGGCTGACGTGGCGGGATGTGCGGGTGTACGAAAATAACGTGCGGCAGCAGCTGCGGCGGTTCATCGTCGATCCGGTGCCGATGTCGATGGCGGTGGTGGTGGACCAGAGCCTAGACCAGCATGTGATGGCTACGGTTGACAATTCGCTCGGTGCGTTGAACGCGGCCTTTGCACCGTATGACGAGGTTGCGGTCTTCACGTATAACAACGGACCCAGAGAGCTGACGACCTTTACGGGCGGAAGCAGCCCGCGGCTGGTTGCGGCCATCGACCGGGCCAAGGCTCCAGGGCGCGATCAGTACTACTATGCGCCGGGCGAGGGTCTGGGCGGACCTACAGGGATCAAGATCAATGGCGGTGCGGACGACCATATTAATCCGCTTGTCTCTGGCGGGCCGGGAAGCCCGACTGGTGTTTCGACCAACCAGGTTCCGCGTGAAGTGCATACACTGAACGATGCGATTCTCGCAGCGGCTGAGGCTACGACCAAGGCCGGCAAGGGTCGGCGGAGGGTGGTGTATGTTATCTCGGATGGCAAGGAGTACGGCAGCGTCGCGAAGACGAAGCAAGTAATCAAGTATCTGCAGACCAACAAGGTCGAGGTGTTCGCGACCGTGGTGGGCGATTCGAGCCTGGCCGGCGTGGGTTTTCTGGACCGCATTCATCTGCCACTCTTGCCCATTATGCGGGACAACATTCTACCGGTGTACGCCAATGCGACTGGCGGGCAGGTGTATGCGGATTTCCGGCAGAAGGCGATCGAGAACAGTTTTGCGCAGATCACGGAAGCCGTGCGGAATCAGTACGTGATCGGGTACAACTCGCGCGAGTCGTTCCTGGATGAAAAGTTCCGCAAGATTGAAGTGAAGGTGATGAAGCCGAATCTGAACGTGATTGCGAAGTCTGGTTACTATCCTACGCCGGGCGATGGGCCTGCTCCGGTCGCTCCGCAAAAGACGGCCCTACAGTAGTTGTGGGTCTGTTTCTGGGGGGAACCGCGAGCTTAGGGCTGGTTTCCGCGGCTTTCTGGGGTGTAGGCGATTTCTCGGGCGGCATGGGCGTGAAGTCGGCCGGCGGCTCGATTGGGGCGGCGCTGCGGGTGGTGCTGCTGAGCCATCTGGCAAGCTTCAGCGTGCTGATCGTACTGGCAACGCAGTTTGGCGGCCCGTTTCCTCATGGCGCACCGCTGGCTTGGGGGCTGGCCGCCGGGGTTGCGGGCGGAATGTCCCTGAGCGCCTTTTACATTGCGCTGGCACGGGGTGAGATGGGGACCTCGGCGGCCATCAGCGGTCTGCTTGCGGCGTTTCTGCCGGCGGTGGTGTCGCTGTTTTCGGATGGCGCGCCCGGGTGGCGGCGTGGGGTTGGATTCGTGGTTGCCGGCGCGGCGATCTGGATGGTCGCGGCTGGCAAAGCGGAGCGGGAGGAGGCTTCGACGGCGTGGCTGGCGATCGCGGCCGGTGCAGGGTTTGGGCTCTACTTTATCTTTCTGAAACATGCCGGGACGGCGGGTTGGGTGTGGCCCATGGCCTGCGCGCGTATGGGCAGCATGACGACTTGCGCTTTGCTGCTGCTGGGGCTGCGCGGTGGCGGTCCGGCGCGGGTGGGCAGGCGGACGCTTGGCTGGGTGCTGGGGACGGCGCTGTTCGATACGAGCGGCAACCTGCTGTTTGTGGCGGCCACGCGGGCGGGACGGCTGGATGTGGCGGCGGTGCTGGCGTCGCTCTACCCGGCGTCGACGATTCTGCTGGCGGCGTGGATGCTGAAGGAGCGGCCTACGCGGCGGCAGGGTTGGGGGATGGCGGTGGCGCTCGTGGCAGTGGTGCTGATTGCGGGATAGCTCGCTGCTGAATCTTAAGCTGCCCCAGCAGGCTGCTTACTTGATGTCACGCCAGTTTTTGCCCAGGCCGACGTCGGCGACGATGGGCACTGAGAACTCGGCTACGTTTTCCATCTCGTGCTTGACGAGCTGCTGCATCTCTTCGGCTTCTTCCGGAACTACGTCGAAGAGGAGTTCGTCGTGGACCTGGAGGGTCATGCGGGAGCGCAGCTTGCGGGCGGTGATCTCGCGGTCTAGCGCGATCATGGCTAGCTTGATGAGGTCAGCGGCGGTGCCTTGGAGGGGCGTGTTGACGGCGGTGCGCTCGGCGAAGCCGCGCATGTTGGGGTTGCGCGAGCCTATGTCCGGGATGGGACGGATGCGGCCGAAATGGGTGCGCACGGCCTGGTCGCGACGGACGGTTGCAAGCGTCTCATCGATGAAGCGACGGACGCCGGCGTAGCGATCGAAGTAGGTTTCGATGTAGGTTTTGGCGATCTTCTGGTCTATGTTGAGCTGGACGGCGAGGCCGAACGGGCTGATGCCGTAGACGATGCCGAAGTTGACGGCCTTGGCGCGGGCGCGGGTCTCTTTGTCCAGCTGGTCTACGGGGATGCCGAAGACCTCGGAGGCGGTGAGGGTGTGGATGTCCTGGTTGGTGCGGTACGCGTTGAGCAGGAGCGGGTCCTGCGAGAAATGGGCCATCAGGCGCAGCTCGATCTGCGAGTAGTCGGCCGACATGAGCAGGTTGCCGGG
>CAXSDM010000028.1:25208-26712 GCA_964235575.1 uncultured Acidobacteriaceae bacterium
GGTGGCCGGATTCGGCGTAGATGCCTTCGCCGAGGGTGTCGATAGTGACGGCGAGGCGGGAGCTCATGTCGCGGAGGAAGACGGGGTCGATGCGGACGCCGGTCTGCTCCATGCGGAGGAGGACGGGGACGAGCGGAAGGTCGATGGTGCGGTAGACGTCCATGAGCGGGGAGGTGAGGGCCGCGTTGGAGGTGACCGGGGTGATGAAGAGCATCTCGGGCGTCATGGCGCCGCCGAGCGCGGGGGAGTCTTTGGGGATGTGGTGCTCGAAGGTGCCGGCCTCGGCGAGCTGGGTGGCGAGCGCGGAGGTGAGACGCACGATGGCAGAGGCGGCCTCGGGCAGGCGCTCGGGGTCGCTGGGGTTTTCCTTGGTGGGCTGGTGGACGAGGGCTCGGCTGGTGGTACGGGCGGAGATGTCGGGCAGGGTGTGCGAGGTGTGGGTAGGGTTGACGAGATAGCTGAGCAGCATGACGTCGTCGCGCACGCCGGCGAGGGGGAGGTTGTGCGGGGCGAGGGCGCGGAGGACGGCCTTGAGATCGTGGAGGTCCTTGGGGAGCGTTGAGTCGGCAAGGGCTTCCTTGAGGCCGGGGGTGTCAAGCGAGACCTCAAGGGCGGCGTTGGGGGAGATGGCGAGGCCCAGACGGCACGCGGGGTCGGGCGCGGGGGTGGGGGCTTCGGGAGGGGGTGCAGCGCCGAAGAGGGACATGTTTTCGGCGGGGGGTGGTTCGGGTTCGCCGGAGTCGGGATCGGGCTCGGCGGCGGTCTCTTCGGAGAGGGCGCGGGCGTCTTCGAAGATGGCGATGGCGAGGCCGGACGTGCGGGCTTCGGTGAGGAGCTGCGCCAGCTCAGCCGGCGTGGGTTTGAGGGTGTAGGTGCTGGGGGTGTTGTCGACGGAGGGGGCGAGTTCTTTGAGGAGTGTGGTGAACTCGAGCTCGGAGAAGAGCTGGCGGCAGGCGGCGTTGTCGACCGGCTGGGTGCGCATGGCTTCGAGCGAGTACTCGATGGGCACGCCGGTGTGGATGGTGACGAGCTCCTTTGAGAGCAGGATGTTGTCGCGGTTATTTTGGAGGGACTCGCGGTAGGTTTTCTTTTTGACTTCGTCGGCCCGGTCGAGCGCGGCTTCTACGGTGCCGAACTGCTTGATGAGCTCGATCGAGCCTTTGTCGCCGATGCCGGGGGCGCCGGGGATGTTGTCGATTGCATCGCCGCGCAGAGCCATGACGTCGACGACCTGTTGCGGTGGGACGCCGAGGTTGGCTTCGACGCCGGCTGGGTCGAGGATGAGGTTGTCTTTCGTAGGGTTGAGAATGCTGACGCTGTGATTGACGAGCTGCATCATGTCCTTGTCGGAGCTGACGACGTAGACGTGGTGGCCGAGCGCGGCTAGTTTGCAGGAGAGGGTGCCGATGACGTCGTCGGCCTCCATACCCTCGTAATAGAGGATGGGGATGCGGAAGGCTTCGAGGGCGCGGCGGATGTAGGGCTGCTGCTGGATGAGGTCGGG
>CAXSDM010000029.1:0-19305 GCA_964235575.1 uncultured Acidobacteriaceae bacterium
TCCGTCGTCACGTTCAGCGCAAAGCCGTGCGAGGTCACGGCCTGCGAAACGTGCACGCCGATCGCTGCGATCTTGCTCGCCGCCGCGCTTCCGTTCGCAATCGTCCACACTCCCGTGGAGCCGGGCACGCGCTCAGTCATCACGCGAAACTCTCCGCAGGTGCGAATGAGCACCTCCTCGAGCATCCGCACAAAGTCGACTGGGCCCAGGTGCGGTCCGCGCTTGCCCGGCAGATCACCGCGCAGGTCCAGGATCGGGTAACCGACAAGCTGGCCGGGTCCGTGGTAAGTGACATCTCCTCCACGATTCACTTCGTGCAACTCCACGCCCTTTGCGTGCAGCATCTCGTCGCTGGCCAGCACATGCTCCCGCCTGGCATTGCGGCCCAGGGTCAACACCGGTGGATGTTCCAGCAGCAAGAGGGTGTCGGCGATCTGTCCAGTCTTGCGCGCCGCGACAACGCGTTGCTGAAGTGCCAAGCCTTCGCGATAGGAGACCCGGCCGGGCGATAGAATGTGAACGATCATGCCGATGTCTCCACGAGATCATTTTACGGCGCTGCACGGGACCTCGGGACATACCCGGCAATGACCGCCACATCAACAGCACGCCGCTCCCACACGGCGAGGCGGCCGAAGCTGATGTATGTCCTTGCGCTTGCGCCCAACAAGATCGGTGGAGTCGAGAAGTTCCTCCGGTACTTTGCGCAGGCGCTCGAAGCCGCCGGCTGGGACCTCGTGTTGTGCTTTGAAGGAGAGATCGCCCCCGAGTTCCGCGAGTACATTTCAGGCCCCGGCGTGAGCCTGGAGCTGCTGCCGAACCAGGGCGACCTGGGGCTTGCCTGCGCCGGAGCGTTGTGGAAGCTGCTGCGGAAACATAGGCCGACGGTCTTTGTGTACGCATTTCATGGAGTGATGCGAGTCTTTCCGTGGCTGGCAAAAGCAAGCGGAGTCCGGTGCATCTTCTTCAACGACCACTCGTCGCGTCCACCGGGCCAGATGCCCAAACCCTTGAGCCTGCCCAAGCGGATGGTCGGCCATCTCCTCACGCTTCCGTTAACCGCGATCGTCAGTGTCGCAACGTTCACCCAGCGGACGGGACGAGCATTCGGCCTCACCTCCGCTCCCGGCGTGGTGATCCAGAACGGGGTTGAGCTGCCGGTCTTCGACCAGGCGCGCGGAGCAGCGTTTCGCGCCCGGTACAACCTGCCCGCGGGCGCGATCGTGGTCGTGCAGGTTTGTTGGATGGTCGAGGTCAAAGGCGTAGAAACGCTACTCCGCGCCGCGGCTCAAGTCCTGCAGCAGCGACGAAACATCCACTTTGTTCTCGCCGGGGACGGGCCAAAGTTGAACGACTACCAAACGCTGGCAAAGACTCTCGCGCTCGATGCGAACGTAACGTTCACCGGGAAGCTGGCGAACCCCACCGAAGTTGGCCTGTTTGAGGCGGCCAACATCTACTGCCAGCCATCGCTCTGGCAGGAGGCGAGCCCACTGGCAGTCCTCGAAGCTATGTCGTTTAAGCTGCCGGTGGTGGCCAGCAACATCGGCGGCCTGCCCGAGCTGGTCCAAGAAGGTAAGACAGGCTACCTAGTAGCGGCTGGCGATAGCGAGGGACTTACCCACGCACTCGAACGCCTCATCGACGATGACGGTTTGCGCGAGCGATTGGGAAACAACGGGTACGAAGCCATACTCCGGCAACATCGCATCGAGCGGGTAGCCGAGCGCTACGTGCAGCTGTTTCTAGGAACTGGCCCAGCGGAGTAAGGCTACCGAAAGCACTTCCGCGAACAGATCGATGAAAGAACCTAAACGTTGACAGCCATGCCCTCGACGCTCGAAAAGCCATCGAGCAGACTCTCGGCGACTGTTGGATGGGCGTGAATGGTGAACATCATCGACTCCACCGTGGCTTCGAGCTCCATGGCCGTGACGCACTCCGCGATGATCTCTGTAGCGGATGGGCCGATGATATGGACACCGAGGATCTCGCCGTATTTCGCGTCCGAAACGACCTTGACGAAGCCGTCGTGCGAATCAAGAATGGTGGCCTTCGAGTTGCCCACGAAGGGGAACTTGCCCACCTTCACCTGGTAGCCCTTCTCCTTGGCCTGGGCCTCAGTCATACCGACCGAGCCGATCTGCGGATCGCAGTACGTGCAGCCTGGAATGCGCTGGCGGTTGATGGGACGTGCGTACTTGCCGGCCTCTTTTGCGGCAACCACCATGCCGGACATCGCGCCCACGTGGGCCAGTTGCGGCAGACCGCCGACGACGTCGCCAATAGCGTAAATGCCGGCTTCCGTAGTCTCCATCCACTCGTTCGTCATGATGAAGCCGCGATCCAGTGGAATGTTCACCTTGTCCAGACCGCAGTCGTACGTGCGAGGCGCGCGGCCGACGGCGACCAGCACCTTGTCGACGGTCTTGGTCTGCGGCTTGCCTGCGGAGTCCGTAAACGAGACGACGGCGCCCGCATCGTTCTTCTCAATCTTGTCGACCTTGGCCCCGACGAAGACCTCAAAGCCGCGCTTCTTGTAGAGCCGCAGCAGCTCCTTCGAAACCTCTTCATCTTCCGCGTTGACGATGCGCGGCAGCGCTTCAATGATCGTCACTTCAGCCCCGAAGCTTTTGAAAACCGACGCGAACTCGACCCCGACAGCACCCGAACCGATCACCACCATAGACTTCGGCATCGCCGCAATGGTCAGGATCTCCATGTTGGTCATAATGGTGTCGTCGGCCTTGTAGCCGGGGAGCATGCGAGCGTCGGAGCCGGTTGCCAGGACTAGCTTCTTGCCCTTCACCTCGGTTACATTCTGCTTGTCGTATCCCTCCGCCTGCGCGTCCTTCGGCTTGCCCTTGTCCTCGTCCGAGACGTTGACCGTGAACACGTCCGCCTGCGCGGGTCCGGTAAGACGTCCGTGACCGTTGAAGACGGTGATCTTGTTCTTCTTCATCAGGAAGTCGAGACCCTTGGCATGTTTGATGGTCACGTCGTTCTTGCGCTTGATCAGGTTCTCCCAGTTGAGCCGGGGGGCGTCCACGCCGTCGATGCCATAATTCGCGGCATGCTTCATGTGATCCCAGACTTCGGCCGAGAAGAGCATCGTCTTGGTGGGAATGCAGCCCCAGTGCAGGCAGGTCCCACCCAGTTTGTCCGTCTTCTCGATAAGCGCAACCTTGAGGCCGTACTGCGCGGCGCGAATGCCGCAGGTATACCCAGCGGGACCCCCGCCGATGATGATTAGATCGAAAATTGTATCTGCCAAAAGTATCTCCGTTCCTTCGCGGCTTCCGCTCACTTGTCCACACCTTATTTTACGCGCACGTGCCCTGTCATCCACGTTCAGCCGCCGACTTGTCTTGCCCACTGTTTTTCTTGGGAGCATACTGAAACGGTGGCGACTTCCATCCTCATGCCAATCTCGGAGTACCTGAAGACGGTCTATCGGCCGGATTGCGACTACGTCGACGGCGAGATACAGGAGCGCAATTTGGGCGAGGTTCCCCATTCCGGCCTGCAAGGCTTCTTTGTGACGATCTTCTCTATCAATCGGAAGATCTGGGGTGTGAGGGCCCTGCCCGAACAGCGTGTTCAGGTGTCCAGGTCGCGCTTCCGGATTCCGGATGTATGCGTTTTGAAGTTGGGCGCATCGCCCGATCCGATCATCCGAACTCCGCCTTTGCTTTGTATTGAGATTCTCTCCCCGGAAGACACTTTTTCAAGAACCCAGGAGCGCATCGCCGACTACACCGCCATGGGCGTGGAGCACGTCTGGCTGATCGATCCAATCCGTCGCCAAATCTGGGTTACGGAGAACAAAACGCAGCGCGAATTGGATGCCGATGCCCTGACTATTCCCGGCACTCCCATCCGCATTGCCGTCGCGGAAATCTTCGCTGAGCTGGACGATTTGGAAGCCGGCCGGCTTTAGTTTTTCTCAAAACGTTCGAACTTGCTTAGCCTGCAGTTCGAACAGACCTTGTCGAAGAGGCCACGCATCAAATTTGCGTCGCCCTTGCTATCGCCGAGAGCCGCATAGCGTCGCCGGCAGCGCGGGCAGCGGAACTCTCCCGCCCACCAGACCGCGGCCAGGGCAAGGCCCAGCCATAGCAAGATCAAGCCGCCAAACAGCAGCGGTTGATGCACGCCGCGACGCGAAATCTCAAAGGACGCGGTCGAAACCGGCAGCCAGCTAAACAGCAGAAATAGCGCCAGGCCGCGCCGCAGAGCGAACGCCCGCCATTGCGCGCTATACTCCCCGTCACGCCGGGGAGCCTTTTCGTGCTGCGGAATGCCTGTCCCGGTCTCCGAGTCCACCATCGCTCTTATCCGATCGCTCTGGCCGCGTCCTTTGCAAAGTAGGTCACGATGAAGTCCGCCCCGGCCCTCCGGATGGACGTAAGCGACTCCAACGTGGCTCGCTCCGGCTCCAGCCAGCCGCGCGCAAAAGCCGCCTGCAGCATGCTGTACTCGCCCGACACCTGGTACGCGCCAATCGGCAGATCGAAACGATCGCGCGCCGACTTAAGCACATCCAGGTAAGGCATCGCCGGCTTCATCAGGATCATGTCGGCGCCCTCGGCGATATCTTGCTCCACCTCGCGCATGGCTTCGCGCAGATTGGCTCCATCCATCTGGTAGCTGCGCCGGTCGCCAAACTGCGGGGCGGAATCAGCGGCTTCGCGAAAGGGTCCGTAGAACGCAGAGGCGAACTTGGCCGCATAGCTCATCACCGGCGTGTCCTGGTGGCCGCCCTGGTCGAGTGCTGCACGAATGGCCTGAATCCGGCCGTCCATCATGTCGCTTGGCGCGACGATATCGGCTCCGGCGGCGGCGAGCGAGACGGAGGTCTTCGCCAGCAGCTGCACGCTGGAGTCGTTTTCGATCTCGTAGGCCGCGTCCACGCCTTCACCGTCCCGCGCCACGATGCCGCAGTGGCCGTGGGTCGTGTACTCGCACAAGCAGACGTCAGCGATCATGGCCATGCCGGCAAGCGAGCGATCCGCCTTGAGCGCGCGCAGGCCGGACTGCACGATCCCATGCTCCTGCCAGGCGCCCGAGGCCTGCTCATCTTTTTTCGCCGGCAGGCCAAACAGCAGGAGTCCGCCCACACCCAGTGACGCGCACTCCGCGGCCTCCTTGAGGGCCTCGTCGATCGACAGATTGAAGCAGCCGGGCATGGAGCCGATCGGCTTGCGGATGCCCTCGCCGGGCACCAGGAACAGTGGATAAATCAAGGCTCCCGGGCGCAGATGCGTCTCGCGCACCAGCGACCGCAGGGCCTCGGTGCGGCGCAGGCGGCGCATACGGGTGACAGGGGGAGGCGTCATCGTTTCAGTTTACGTCGACTGGCCGCGGCTGGATTCGCGGTGCCGATTCTCCCGGCATAGCATAGAAGGGTGACGTCGCTGATTCCCACAATACCCCTGCCCCTCGTCGAATCCAGTTCCATCGCCCTCGAGTGGCCGCGCCTGCGCGAGCACATTGCCGCCAAGGCCGTCAGTCCGCTGGGCCGTGCGTTTACCTCGGCGCTTGAGCCTTCGACGGATATCGAGTGGATCACGGCGCAGCAAACCCGCACGTCCGAGATGCGCGCTTTTCTGAACAGCGGCGGCAGCTTCGACTTTCACGGCCTGCTCGACCCCGCGCCGACGCTCGACCACGCCCGCGTGCCTGGCTCCGCGCTCGATGCGCTGGAAATTCTCTCGCTCCTCAATGTGGTGGAGCGCGTCGCCGCGTGGCGCAACCTGTTCACCTCGCGCGACGTTTCGGTGCGGCCCGGCAACGCGATCCAGGCGATCTCCGCAGACTTGCTGCCGCATGATCTCGCCCCTTTGCTGCGCACACTGCGCGGCAAGATCGAGCCCGATGGCTCGCTCGCCGACGACGCGAGCCCGGAGCTGCGCCGCATCCGCCGCGCCATGGAGTCACAGCACCGCGCCATTGAAGCAAGCCTCCGCCGCGCCGCACGAGCCTTGCGCGAAGACGGCTCGACGCAGGAAGACATCATCACCGTGCGCGGCGAGCGCTTCGTCATCCCCATCAAATCCGAGTTCAAGCGCAAGGTTCCCGGCGTCATCCACGGCTCGTCTTCTTCCGGGCAAACCGTGTTCGTTGAACCACTGGAGACGATCGAACAGAATAACGAGCTGGTGCGCCTGCTCGATGAAGAACAGTCCGAGATCCATCGCATCCTGGTCCTGATGACGGCAGCGCTCGCCGCCGACGCTCCCGTGCTGACGCTCGGAACGGCGATCCTCGCGGAGGTTGAGTCGCACTTTGTGCGGGCCAGGTTCTCGCTCGAGCTCGATTGCACGACCCCCACCTTTGCAAGCTCGCTCAGCCTGAAGCGCGCCCGGCATCCATTGCTGGAGTTGCGCATGCGTGCCGAAGAGACCGCTGAACCCAAGGCGTCACGCCGGCCTGTTCCTCTCACGCTGGCGCTTACTTCTGAGGCTCGCCAGCTGATCGTCTCCGGCCCAAACACGGGCGGCAAGACCGTGTCGCTGAAGACTACCGGCCTGCTCGCACTGATGGCGCAGGCCGGGCTGCCCGTGCCCGCGGATGAGGCCGTCTTTCCTGTGTTCACCGCCATCTTTGCCGATATTGGCGACGCGCAATCGATCGAGCGCAATCTCTCCAGCTTCTCGGCTCATGTAGTGAATGTCGATTTCATTAGTCGGCACGCGGGGCCGTCTTCGCTGGTGCTGCTGGACGAGCTGGGCTCCGCCACGGACCCGGAAGAGGGCGCGGCGCTGGCTGTCGCGGTGGCCAGCCACTTTCTTGCGTTGGGCGCGTGGACCTGCATCACCACGCACCTCACGTCATTGAAGGTGTACGCCGCCTCGCGGCCGGGCGTGCTGAATGCGGCGGTCGGGTTCAACCAGGAGACGCTGGCGCCGACCTACGAGCTACGGCTTGGCGTTCCCGGAGCTTCCGCGGGGCTCAATATAGCGGAGCGGCTGGGGATGCAGCCGGAGATCATCGCCGAGGCGCGTGCGCAGATGACCACGCAGCAGGCAGATATTGGGGCGTTCCTCGATCAGCTCCATCAGCAGCTGGGTGAAGCGACAGCCGAGCGCGTCTCGCTCAAGCGTCGATTGGAAGAGGTCGCGGCGGAGCGCAAGCGGCTCGAGACCGAAGGCCGCGCCGAGCAGAAGCAGCGTACCCGCGAGCTGGAAACAAAGCTCGCAACCCTGCTTGAGGATTTCGACGCGCAGCTCAAGGAAGTCGTTAAGGCGATCGACGACAAGACGGTGGCGCAGAAGATCGCTCGCGATTCGGCGCTGCGCATGTCGCGTGTGCGGCGGGAGTTCTCCGAGCAGTTTTCGTCAACGGTGCTCGCTCACACTACCGGTGCGGATAAGCATGACACGCCGCTGAAGCGCGATCCGGCTGCGCCGAAGCCGATCAAGGTTGGGGACCTGGTGACACTGAAGAGCCTGGGGCGGCAGGCGCGGGTGAACCGCGTGATCGACGAGAAGAATCTGGAGGTCTCGATGGGCCAGATGAAGATGCGGGTGGCCCCGGCGGACATCGTGGATGTGGAGTCGATCACGGTGGCGACGCCGCTTGAGGCTGCGCGGAGGCGGGGTGGGGTGACGGTGCGAACCAATGATGACTTGGACTACACGCCGTCCGAGATCAACGTGATTGGGCGGACTGCCTCCGAGGCTGAAGATGAGGTGCAGCGGTACATTGACCGCGCCTTCCTGGCCGGGTTGCCGCGGGTGCGGATTGTGCATGGGACGGGGATGGGGGTTTTGCGGAGGACGCTGCGGGAGTTCCTGCGGTCGCATCCGCATGTGGCGACGTTTGCGGAGGCGGGGCAGAACGAGGGGGGGCAGGGGGCTACGCTGGTGGAGTTGCGGCAGTGACTAGTACTCGCAGCGGGCGAAGGTGACGTCGGCGGTGACGTGGCTGGGCGGGTTTCCCGTGCCTGCGGGGGTGCGGCAGTCCATCTGCAGGTGGCCGGCGAGGTTGGGCTTGCCTTCGCGGATGTCCGGCTTATGCTGCTGGATGTCGGCGCGGAGGATGGAGCAGTTGGAGGCATCGAAGACGGTTCCGTGGGTCTTGACGGTGTTGAGGGTGGCGGTGAGGCCGGAGCCGGTGCGGGCGACGTCGAGGCGCTTGGGTGCGTCGGGGGCGATGGCGCGGTTCTGTTCGCGGCCGGGGTCGTGGGAGGCGGGGTCCTCCCAGAGGAAGGTGAAGAGGGTGGAGGTCTGGCCGATGGGGAGCGAGTCCTGGGGGTCTCGGCTGCAGCCCTGGGGTTTCGAGCTCCATTGGTCGAGTGCGCCGCCGTCGCTTGCGACTGTGCCGCGGGCGGAGAAGACGTAGCGGAAGCAGCCGGTGAGACTCAAAACGAGGCACAACCGCCCCACCCCCCTAAAAGTGCGCAAAGTCTTCGAAGGAAATGAGTTAGGTCTGGACTTCAAGTCCGGTCTGCTCCAAAGGTTGTGCAACGCTGTCGGACGATTTCAGATGCGCATGGGCATGAGGATGTAGCGATAGCGAAGGTCCTCGTTGCCGTCCTCGGGGCGCATCTGGCCGGCGGACTGGGCGTCCTTGAACTCGAGGCGGACCTCGCCGGCGGTGCCGATGGCCTTGAGGAAGTCGATCAGGTACTGCGAGTTGAAGCCGACGACGAGGGGGTCGTAGTTATAGGGGGTTTCGATGATGTCTTCAGACTCGCCGGCGTCGGTGGACTGCGAGGAGAGCTTAAGCTCGTTTTGCTCAAGGCGGATCTTGATGGCTCCGGAGCGCTCATCGGCGAACTGGGCGACGCGCTGGATGGAGTGCATCAGGTCTTCCGAGCGGACGATGACGAACTTGTTGTTGTCGCGCGGCAGGACGGCTTCGTAGTTGGGGAACTGCCCGGTGAGCTTGCGGCTGGTGAGCACGCGGCCGCCAACGCGGAAGAAGAGGGTGGAGTCGTCGTCGGCAAAGTCCATGGTCTCGGCTTCGGTGGTCGAGAGGAGGCTGGCGAGCTCGGAGAGGGCCTTGCGGGGGATGAGGGTTTTCTTCTCGCCGGAGATGCCGTCGATAGTTTCGCCCATCTTCTCGACGTGGGCGAGGCGGTGGCCGTCGGTGGCGACCATGGCCATGGACTCGGCCTTGAGGACGAGCAGGGCGCCGTTCAAGGTGTAACGCGACTCTTCGTTCGAGATGGCAAAGATGGTCTTCGAGACCATGTTCTTGAGGCCGGGGACGGAGATCTTGGTGGCGCCGGAGGAGGGGAACTCGGCGACCTGGGGAAAGTTGGCGCGGGCCATGCCGACCATCTTGGTGTTGGAGCGGCCGGCGCGGATCTGAACCCAGTGGTTGTCCATGAGCTTGATGGAGATGTCGCCCTCGGGCAGGAGGCGGATGTAGTCGTAGAGCTTGCGGGCGGGAATGGTGCAGGCGCCGGGTTTTTTGACCTTGGCGACGCAGCTGGTGCGGAGGCTCTGGTCGAGGTCGGTGGCAGTGATGGTGAGGCGACCCGTCTCCCCTTCCTGGGTGGCTTCAAAGAGGAAGTTCGAGAGGATGGGGATGGTGGTTTTGCGTTCGACGACGGACTGCGCGGCGGTGAGCTCCCGGAGGAGCTCGGCGCGGGACACGGTGATCTCGAGATTCCCGGACGGCGCGGCGTGCGGCGTGGAGTTCGAGGTCTCGGGGTCTTCGGTCAGTGTGGCCATGGTGAGTCTCCTGGGGACGAGATGCTGGAGTGTTGGACGGTCCTCTTGATTCTAGAGGGTAAGGGTGCAGTGCGGTGACGCACAAAGGGGTGTGTAAAACGCGAGGGAAACGTGGGTATTGTGATTTTTGAGCAACCGAAAACAATCGTCGACCCGGATTTTGTAGTCAAGCTGCGGAAACAACGAGCGATTATTGGACGGTCAGAGTTGCGGATATCTGGTGTGACACCGTAACCGCCCCTTGAGCGCTCGTAGCCGTGATGGTGAAGTTACTTGTTCCTGTGTATCCGGACGGCTTCGACCCGCCGCAACCTGAAGCAGCGCTCAATGCAACAAGGGTCAGCATGCAGAGGATCAGCATGCTCATTCGCCTGCGGCGCATATAGAAGCAGACACCGCCAAGTGCGAGGAAGGTTGCTGTGCTTGAGCGGAAGAAGAATCGTCCGGTAGGGGATGACGATGCGATGACTGGAGGCAAAACCATCATTGCCACGTTCACTGGCTGCGCATTGACGGAAACTGTTTGAGCCGAACAGGTGTATCCCGCTGGAAGCCCGG
This sequence comes from uncultured Acidobacteriaceae bacterium, assembly GCA_964235575.1. Lineage (GTDB taxonomy): Bacteria > Acidobacteriota > Terriglobia > Terriglobales > Acidobacteriaceae > Edaphobacter. The sequence continues at coordinate 10,245 of CAXSDM010000029.1, forward strand.
CACACGAGAAGGTGACCGGGCCAGAAAATCCAGCTTGCGGCGTAAGAGTGAGGTTGTAAGTCGCTGCGGCTCCGATACCTACGGTCTGAGTAGGGACGGACGTTGAAAACTGAAAGTCTGTACTGTCCAGCACAAAAGCGGAGTTACTATTTGCGCTGTTGTTGTACATGTCCCCAGCATAGGAAGCCAGAAGCGGGTACTGTCCGACTGCGAGCGAGGTGAGGCTGAAGCTCACCTGGCCGCTCGAGTTCAGCATCTGCTGACCATAGGAGGTTGTACCACTGGTGAGCGTGACAGTCCCGGTAGGAGTATGCAAAGCCGAGGGCGTGACCTGAATCGTAACGGTGATGGGAGTACCGACGAGGGCCTGTGCGACGCTGCTCTGGATTGAAACAGTCGGCGTGGTTTTTACGATAGTCGAGAGCAGCAATGAGATCTTCTGCGTCTTGTAGTTAGTAAGGACAACGTCTGGAAGGCCATCGCCATTCAGATCCGCCACTTGTAGCGCTGCGGTGCCGTCGTCGAGAGCGACGCTGATGGTTCGGGCGAACTTCCCGGTGCCATCGTTCAACAAGACGTTGAGAGTGTCGGATCCATCATCCGCGGCTACAGCATCGATATTTCCATCTCCATCCATGTCGGCGGCGGCAACCAAGGGAGTGATGCCGGAGGCAAGATGGGTAGCAGCAGGTAGAGGAAGGATAGATGCGGCACTTGTTTGAAAGGTGCCGTCCCCATTGCCGTAGATCAAAAGCGCGATGTCGCTCGAACCTACCAGAAGATCCAGCTTGCCATCCCCGTTGAAGTCGGCTGAGGCCAGCGAGTCGGGAGAAAACAGAGATTGCGAGGTGAGGGTAGACGACTGCCGGAAGGTGCCGTCGCCGACTCCGGGGAAGTAAAGCAACTGATTATGCATGTACGAGAGAGCGACAAAGTCCAGCGTTTTATCGCCATTGAAGTCCCCGATGGTCACACCGGTGTAGAGGTCCCCACCCTGGTAGTTTGTAAGCGGCTTTGGAGTGAAGTTTCCCTGACCGTCGCCCAGATGGACGTATACGCTACCGTTGCCACCAGCGATGAGATCGAGGTGTTTGTCGCCGTTTATGTCGACGAGAGCGGCACTCACGAAGCCATAGGAAGTAGTTATCTGACCTTTCTCGGTGAATGTGCCGTCTCCATTTCCCAGCAAAACTACGTCGTACTGAACACCCGCAATCGGCCCAACGATCAGATCCTGCTTACCGTCCTCGTTGACGTCGCCGGCAACGATCAGCCCGAAACCACCTATGCTTGGAACGGTGAAGGTGCTTGTGACCGGAGATCCGAACTTGCCTGTACCGTCATTCAGATAGACCGAAACTGTTTGGCTGTAGTCGTCCGTGACCGCGATATCGAGCTTCTTGTCGCCATTGAAATCAGCGACAACGAGACCGGTCAAATGCTTGGCGCTGGTTTGTATATCCTGCCTGGCGCTGAACTGAAGGCTCTGCGCGACAAGCGACGAAAAGGCACAGAAACACAGAAGAACCAAGACTGTTACTCGCAACCATTTCCTCATATCGCGGGATGATATGGGAAGATCGCCCGCAATGCACGTTTTTCACGCAAGTTCTCCTGGCGGCGAACGACAGCAACCGCAGATTCCCATTCGGGAAGGACAAGCGAGGCGGGTTTGTTCTTACTTGTCCGCGAAGCCGTAGTGGAGGGTGTAGTGATGCTGGCCAGCGGTGACGGCGATGGTCATGGTGCCCAGAAGGCCGCTGAGGTCTCCGGTGCCGGAGCCGGGGACGATCTGCATGGTCATTTGAGGGGCGGTGCCGGTAGACATGCTGCCAAGCTGCATGGCGCTGAAGCTGCCAGTGCGGCCGGCGAGAGTGCCCGTGATGCGCTCCATGGCGACGTAGCCGCCGCTGGTGCTGGGTGGGCCTCCAGAGGCCAGCATCTCGCCCCTGGAGGTGGCTTCGAGGTCGCCGTGGTAGGTCTTGGTGAGGGAGAGGCTTTGGAGGGAGTCGTCCGGGGTGTGGCCGGTGGGGGCGAGCTGGATGTCGAAGGTGCCTTGGGCGTCGTGCTGGGTGGAGGGCATGGCGGACTCCGGATGAGTGGGCTTCTGGAGGGGAGTGGCTGAAAGGAAGAGGAGGGAGGCGAGGATGAGCGTGCGCATCGGGGGTTCCCTCTTTGAGTTTCCATGGTCCTTTGAGGGTGGGGCTTCAGTCAAGAAGCAGGATGGGTGTCCGGGTGGTGTTTGGGATGACGTTTGCGAAGGCTTCTAAGAAAGAGCTTGAAAGAGAGAGACAAGAGAGAAGTAGTAGTCGTTTGCGCTTGAAATGTGGATTACGGACCGAAGTGCAACGGAGTGAGCGGGTTGAGGGTGTGTCCTGATTTAGAAAGCGGCGGCGGTGGAAACCGAAGATGCGGATTAGCGGGATGCGGAATGGATGAGGTGTGCCGGTTGTTCCGGATGTGCACATGAGAGGGTTGCTGAAACTCGGGAAGTCGAGGCCCAAAAGTTGTATTGCGAGGACAAGATGGTGGGAGTAAAAGAGTTGCGGGAGGCTATTTGTGCACAGCGGGATGGGAGGGCGGAGGATAAAGCGACGGTGGCGTGCGGAGCGGTCACCTCAACGTCGCTCGATGTTGAGGAGCAAAAGGAGGTAGAGGGCTGGGGCGTTTGCTCTTGGTTTAGAGCTGTCCGGAAGATTGCAGAAGCAGATCCTCCGCTTTGCAAAGGATGACAACTGGTAAGGGTAGAACTATCCCTCAGCGGATGCTCCTCTGACGTCCATTCATTCTTCTACGCGCTTGCTTTATCGCTGCAAGAAAGGCAGTCGTATGCGGCGTGTGAGGACGGCTGCCATGCCGAGAAGCCCCGTGCCGACAAGGGCGAGGCTGGAGGGTTCAGGCGTCGCTGCCACGGCGGCTGGAGTGATTGTGACCGTGCCAGCATCGTAGCGATACGTTGGAGGACCGGAGCTCTGCATGGAGGAGACGAAATCGTAACCACTTACACCAACGCCGAATTCATAGTAGTTGCGCCCCCCTACGATAGTTTCGAAGCCGGAGAAGTTACTGGGGACTCCATCGGTGAACTGGATGTAAGGGAAAACTACTCCGCCCTGGAAGTAATCGAGTGTCATGGAAGCGTTCCCTCCGGCGACCGAGATGCTCGCATTGAACGCGAGCAGGAGACCGCCGGGCGTATCTGGGCCGCAGGTACAAGGAACGTAGAGGGGGACGTAGAAGGGGACGTATGTAGCCACTCCGATAGCCGGTGGCGGCGTGTTGAGAGTGAAGCTTCCGGTGCCGCCCGCGTACCCGTCGGTGGAGGTAAGGGTGAGATTGTAGATGACATCCGCCCGCGCAAACGCCGTAGACCCAAGCAGTACGAATCCCAACAGAGGAAGAGAGACACGCATACGCCACGCTCCTAAGCGAATTGCCGACACACCTGAGGGAGTGCTGTGTGTCCCCGGGAAATCAGACGATTCACTGCTTCACGCGCTTGCTCTCATCGCCGCAAGGAAGGCAAATGTAGGCGACGTGTGAGGACTGATGCGACGCCGAATAGCCCCGTGCCGACGAGGGCGAGGCTGGAGGGTTCAGGTGTTGCTGCCACGGCTGCAGGGGTGATCGTGACCGTACCCTCATCGATGAGGATAGTTGGAGGCCCGGGGCCGACAGACGTGGAGGAGAGATAACCATAACTGCTCACCCCCACCCCGAACTGGTAATAGCTTCTCTCCCCTACGTAGATGCTGAAGGCGTAGAAGTTGCTGGGGACTCCATCGGTGAACTGGATGTCGGGAAAAAATCCTGCCTCCTGGAAGTAGTCGAGGGTCATCAATATGTTTCGGCCTTGGACCGAGATGCCCGCATTGAACGTAAGCAGGTAGTCGCCGGGCGTTCCGGGGCCGCTTGGCGAAGTTGGAGTATAGAAGGGGACATACGTGACCACTCCGGTGGCGGGTGGCGGCGTGTTGAGCGTGAAGCTTCCGGTGCCGCCGGCGTACCCCTCGGTTGAGGTAAGCGTGAGATTGTAAAGGACGTCCGCCCGCGCGAACGCCGTTGACCCGAGCAAGAGTGCGGCTAACAGACGAAGAGATAAAAGCATGCGACACGCTCCTGAGCGTATGACTTAGAGCTTTTCCCTTCGATGGAGCGGCGATCCGAAACAGCAGATCCCTCCACTCGTTGCGGGATGACAACGAATCCTATGCCAATGACACCGCAAAGTAAACAGCTTTAGCTGAGGGTTTCGGTGAGCTTGTTGAGGGTGCGGTTGAGGTCCTTGTCCTGGCGGCGCTGCTCGTCGATTTTGGCGATGGAGTGCATGACGGTGGTGTGGTGCTTGCCGCCGAACTGCCGGCCGATCTCAGGCAGGGAGGCTTCGGTCATCTGCTTGGCGAGGTACATGGCGATCTGGCGCGGGATAACGATCTGGCGGGAGTTGTTCTTTTGCTTGAGCTCCGGGATGCGCATGCCGAACTGCTCGGCTACGGCGCGCTGGATGGCCTCAATGGTGATTTTGCGGACCTGGGTGTCGATGAACTGCTTGAGGCACTGCTGGGCGACGGCGAGGGTGCACTCGACGCCGTGATGCGAGCACCAGGCGATGACGCGGATGAGCGCGCCTTCGAGCTCGCGGACGTTGGTGCGGACGTTCGAGGCGATGAAGAGGGCGACGTCGGTGGGCAGCGTGGTGTGCTCGGACTCGGCCTTGCGCTGGAGGATGGCGACCTTGGTTTCGAGGTCAGGTGGCTGGATGTCGGCGATGAGGCCCCACTCGAAGCGGGAGCGGAGGCGGTCTTCGATGTCGCCCAGCTCTTTAGGGGGGCGGTCGGAGGCGATGACGATCTGCTTGGAGTCCTCGTGGAGGGCGTTGAAGGTGTGGAAGAACTCTTCCTGCATGCGCTCCTTGCCGGCGAGGAACTGCACGTCGTCGATGAGCAGGACGTCGACGGAGCGGAACTTGTCGCGGAAGGAAGTCATCTTGTTGTAGCGGAGCGAGTCGATGAGCTCGTTGACGAACTTTTCGCCGGAGACGTAGCTGATGGCGGTGTGGGGGAGGCGGCGCTTGGTCTCGTGGCCGATGGCGTGCATGAGGTGGGTTTTGCCCATGCCGACGCCGCCGTAGAGGAAGAGCGGGTTGTAGGCCTTCGAGGGGCGCTCGGCGACGGCCATGGCGGCGGCCATGGCGAACTGGTTTCCGCTGCCGGCGACGAAGCCGTCGAATTGATAGCGCGGATTGAGCTGGGAGGCGGAGTTCCAGTCGAAGCGGGCCTGCTCGGTGGAGGCGATGGGCGCGGCTGGGGGGCGGGGCGCGGGGCTGTTTGGGGCGGTTCCGTTGGCGCTGGCTCCATTGCTGCGGGGCGCGCTGGCGGAGTGGCTGGGCTGGGGGGCGAAGCCGCCATCTTCGCGGACGCGCGCCGCGGCGGGCTCCTGCGCGAGGGCTTCAAACTCGACCGAGTCGATCTCGAGGCCGAGCCGCTCGATGGCTTCTTCGATGAGGTCGGCGTACTTATCGCCGATGTGCTGGAACTGAGGCGAGGGAATCTTGACGTAGAGGATTCGGTCAACGACGCGGGAAAAGCGGGTTGGCTTCAGCCAGGTTTCGAACGACTGCCGGTTGATTTTCTTCTCGAGCGCACCGAGGATGCGGACCCATTGATTCAGCACGGCGGTGGCCGTAGGAACGAATGACATGCTTTGCTTTCCTTGTCTTGAAGCTAGTACGCGACCCCGTGCGAGACCGAAAGAGAAACCAAACGCTCCGAAAAGGGGGAGCTAACCAGCGAAAACGGGTCTCCTCTCACCGGGTGAGCGGCGATTGGGATGGACTCGATTTGCTTTGGAATCGCTTCCTGCTGGGCGCTGTGTCAGCGGTCCAGGCTGGAAGCGAAAGAGTCTTTCCAGACTAGCGCGAATCGAAGCGAAGATTGGCGGTGGGCTGGGACAAATTTGTGGAGCGGGTTTGATGGTAGCACGGAAAATACGGGGGTTTTCAAGGCGAAATCCGCAAAAATTCGGGTTGCACCGTCCTTGGTGAAACAGTTCCGTCGTGCGTAAGCGCTTGTCCAGACCACCTCTTTTACGAGCCACAAGTGGAGCTCTGGGTTGCACCAGCGACGATCTTCTTCTTCATCGTATCGCGCTCTGCGGGCGGCTGCGGGCGGCTTATGCGGCGGATGGTCCGGGCCGATGCCGGCAATTCTTATTCGTGTTTTGAACAGGCTCGGGTATACTCAAGACTTGTCGTGCCGACCCCGGTCTGCGAAGTCGAAAGGCTGGAAGCGTCTGAGTTGCCAACGACAACCATTTGCCTTGCCCCTTGGTGTGAGCCGGGGCGATTTTGAGGAGTTTCCATGCCGAAGCGCACATTTCAACCGAACCGCCGTCATCGCGCCAAGACGCACGGCTTTCTTTCCCGCATGAAGACCAAGGCGGGGGCCGCGGTGCTGAGCCGCCGCCGGGCCAAGGGCCGGCACAAGATTGCGGTCTCTGCCGGGTTCCGCGACTAGAGCTCTTCTTGGCCCATTCTGACCTGACCCTCGCCCAGCCGATCTCGCTCGAACAGGCCTGTGCCGGGCTGACCGAGTTTTGGGCCCCGCGTGTCTTGGCCCAGGTGAATGATCAGTATCTCAAGGCGGTTCGCGTGCAGGGAGAGTTTCCCTGGCATAGCCATGCGGACGAGGACGAACTCTTTTTTGTGTTGCGTGGAGCGCTGACGATTGGCCGCGCCGAAGAAGACGGCGGTCCGGTGACCCTGCGTCCGGGCGAGGTGTTTGTCGTTCCGCGAGGTGTTCGCCACAACACGAGCGCCGAGCAGGAGACCTGGCTTGCGTTGATTGAGACCGTGACGACGCAGCATACGGGCTCGGAGCAGACGGCTCTGACGCGCTCAACAGAAGAACAACTTGGGAAATCGTCCGTTCCTGGATTCCGCTGATTAGTTAGTGCCAGCTCCTTCGATGCCGCCGCCGACGTTCACTCGGTGAACAGCCGAGGTGAGCGGCCTGCGACAATGGCCATAGGAGCGCGCCCATGGCAGAGATGTCGGACATTCCCGTACAGATTGTCTTGCGGCCGTATGCGAGCTCGATCCCCCTGGCCTCGTTTGCCTTCGGCACGGGCAATGCCCTGTATGGCGCATTTCTGCTGCACTGGATTCCGGCCTCGGAGACGCGGCTGCTGGCCTACATGCTGCTGGCGTTTGTGGCGCCGCTGGAGCTTGCGCCCAGCCTGATGGCGTTTCTGGCGCGCGACTCCGGCGGAGCGACTGCGTTCGCGATCTTCGGCGCGGCCTGGGTGGTGCAGGGCCTGAGCCTGCTAGGCGGGCCACCCCCGCCGAGCAGCCCGGCGACGGCTGGGTTTCTGCTTTGCCTGGCGCTCTGCTTGTTGATGCTGACGATTGTGACGATCAAGGGCAAGCCGCTTCTCGGCGGGGTGCTGATCGTGGCCGTCGTGCGGACGTGCGGCGCTGCGGCGATGGCGCTGACGGACAAACCCTGGATAACGGCGGCGACTGCGTGGTGCGGTCTGGTGCTGGCCACGCTTGCCTTCTACTCCGGCATTGCATTCCTTGAAGAAGATGTGACCCAGCGCCTTTCGCCGCTGACCTTCCGGACGGGAGAGGCGAAGTCCGCGATGGAAGGCAAGCTGGCGGATCAGGTGTCGGCGATCGAAAAAGAAGCCGGCGTGCGCAAGCAGCTTTAAGGTCTAGTCGCGGAAAGACACGGGCATGGAAGGCGGAGAGCAACGATGTTTTGCGTCAAGGAAAGCATTCACGTCAACGCGCCGCGCGACCGGGTCTTTCTGCTTTCGACCAGTGTCGCTCTGGTCCAGCAGATTCTCGGGATGAAGCCGGTCTCGGGCAAGACCTCCGGGCTGGTGGTCGATGGCGACCAGCTGCTGTGGCGGGGATGGAAGTTTGGCCTTCCGGCGCTCCACGAGACGTTAATCACCCGCTATGAGCGGCCTCGCTTCTTCCAGGACACCATGGGCCGCGGCTACTTCAAGCACTTCCAGCACGACCATACCTTTGAAGAGGTCGACGGCCAGACCTTGCTGGTCGATACGGTTCGGTTCTCGATGCCGTTCGGCCCTGCCGGCCGGCTTGCGGGCAAGCTGCTGATGGTGCCGCATGTGGCGGGGCTGATGAGGCGGCGGTTCGACCTGCTGAAGCGCACCGCCGAGGGGTCTGGCTGGGAACGCTATCTTTAGGACGCGCCTGCGATCCCCGTGCCCACCGCTGAAAGCCTTCGCGGCATCCAAAACGGGCAGAGGTGAAGCGCACAATGAAGGCTGTGGTGATCCATGAGTATGGCGGGCCGGACAAGCTGAAGTTAGAGGATTTTGACGATCCCAAGGCTGCGGAGGGCGAGGTGATCGTCCGCGTCGCCGCGGCCAGCATCAACCCGGTGGACTGGAAGATGCGCTCCGGCGAGGCGCAGGCACGATTCCCCATCGACTTTCCGGGCATTCTTGGACGCGACCTTTCTGGGACGGTTCGCTCGGTCGGCCCCGGCGTGACGGGCTTCGAGCCGGGCGATCAGGTGTTTGCGTGTACGGAGAAGACGTACGCCGAACTTTGCGCGGTCAAGGCGTCGGACCTGGCCAAGGTTCCCGAGGGGCTCGAGATTGTCGCCGCGGCTGCTTTGCCGCTGGTGACATTGACCGGAGAACAGCTCATCCGTCTCGGAACGGGCATCGGCGAAGGGCAGACGGTCCTCGTCGCCGGAGCCCTGGGGGGCGTGGGACGCAGCGCGATCCGGACAGCGAAAGATGTGGGCGCGCATGTGATCGCCGGTGTACGCAAGAAGCAGCTTGAGCAGGCCGGTGCGCTTGGGGCGGATGCCGTGATCGCGCTGGATGACGAGAAAGCGATGGCTTCGCTTGGCTTCATGGACGCGGTGGCTGATGCCGTGGGCGGCGAGACGGCGGCGATGCTGATGGGGAAGGTGAAGCAGGGCGGCGTGTTTGCGTCGGTGCTGGGGCCGCCGAAGAATGCGGCTATGCACCCGACGGTGAAGGTTGTTCCGGTGGTGTGCAAGCCGGACCCGGAGCG
>CAXSDM010000029.1:19405-26568 GCA_964235575.1 uncultured Acidobacteriaceae bacterium
GCCAGGTGCAGCAGGCGGCGCTCGCGAGAGTTCATCGGGGGGAAGCGATACGGCTGCCTTGTAGCGCGGACCTGTTGGACGGCCTGGGCTGCGTCGCGCTGCACGCGGCGTTCGCGCGCGGCTTTGAAGCCGCCCGCGTCGAAGCTGATCCAGTCATGCTGTTGGTCTTCGAGGCGTAGCGCCTTGGCGCCGATATGCTCGAATGCGAGTAGAAGCTCCGCGTTCCGTGCCAGCAGCGCCGGCACGTCCTCGCCGGACAGTTGCACCAGGAACAGAGGGATAGATCCTGGGCTGCTTACCCGCAGCGTGTAGGTCAGCGCCAAACCCGAGCTTTGCAGCAGCGCACCCAGCAAGGCGTCGAGTTGCTCGGCGTGCAGCCGTCGGTCTCGCGGGTTGGTTCCCATCGGCTCGGGCGGGCTGTGCAGGTCGCTCAGCGTCGCACCGGCTTGCCCTGGATGGTCTTCGCCGTCGATGTGCCGAGGCCGGCCTTGCGGCGCGCCCGTTTGGCGGCGATCTCGCGCATCTCGGCACCGAGGCTGGTACGGTTCATGACGGCCTGGGTGGCAATCGAGATGACGTTGCCGACCGACCAGTAAAGCGCCAGCCCCGACGCATAATTCCACGTCATGTAGCCGGAGACCATGGGCATCATGAAGGCCATCATCCGCTGCTGCTGCGGGTCGACTCCGGGGGAAGGCGTGTAAAACTGCACCAGGAACTGGCTGAGCACCATCAGGATCGGCAGGATGTGCCAGGGGTCGGCGGCGGAGAGGTCAGGCAGCCAGAACCAGTGCGCCTGCCGCAGCTCAACCACCTTGGGCAGCATGCCGAAGAAGGCGAAGAGCAGCGGCATCTGGATCAGCGTGGGGATGCAGCCGCCGAACATGTTGACGCCGTTGTCTTTCTGCAGCTGCATGATCTCGGCGTTCATCTCGTTGCGTTTCGGGTCGGTGACCTTCAGGGTCTTGTACTTGGCCTTGATGGCGTCCATCTGTGGCTGAATGCGCTGCATTTTGAGGCCGGACTGCATGGTCTTGATGCGCAGCGGCAGGATGACCAGATTGATCAGCACGGTCAGCCAGACGATGTCCCAGCCCCAGTTCGCGGTGATGTGCTGGTTGATGGCCCGAAGTGCAAGGAAGAGGTACTTGCCCACGAAGCCGAAGAAGCCGAAGTCGAGCAGCGGTTCGAGGGTGATTTTGGGGTCGGCTCCGTGCACGTTGCGCAGGACGTCTACAGCCTTGGGACCGACGAACAGCGCCGTTTGCGTGTGGCCGGAGAGATCACCTACCGCTGCGCCCAGGATTGGGACTTTGACCTCGTCCTTGGCCGGGTTGCTGTGCGGCTTGGCGGGCGTTCCGTTGCCGAGACCGTTATGACGGTTCGCCTTGGGGACGACCAGCTCATCGTGCAGTGTTGCTACGGTGGCGTCTTCGGGGTGGTCGGGAAGGAAGATGCTGGCGAAGTAGAGGTCTGAGACGCCCGCCCAGTCGAAGCCGCCCGAGAGCGTTGCGCCGCCATGGACGTCCTTGGGTCCCTGGTGTTTTTCCCGCGCGCCCTGGCTGAAGTCGAGCTGCGCGCCCCCATAAGAGAGCGCCGTCTCCTGGTCGCCAAAGCCGCCGGGCCACTCGAGCAGCGCACGGATGGGCGCGCCGTTGCGCAGCACCTGGGTGTCGGCCCGAATGACGTAGGAATCGTCAAAGGTGAAGGTCTTGGTGACGCTGTACTCGCCGGCTCCGTATTTGAAGGTCAGCGTGCCCGGCGCGTTGAGCAGCCCGGTCGCCGATGGCTGATAGAGCGCACTCGCCAGATTCGAGGTCAGCGACGGATCGTAGGTGTAGAGCGAGAGCGGATAGCCGACCTCCGCGGCCGCCTGTGTATGCACCAGGTCGAGCGGCTTGCCGTAGGAGTCCTTGTATTTCTTGAGGATCCAGCTGGTGGCCTGCGCGCCGCGGTTCGAAAACGTGATGCGGTAGAGCTCATTTTCGACCACAGTCGTGCTCTCGGCCTGCGCCACGACCGGCACCTGGATCACCTGGCCGGCAACCGTAGCGGCGACGGTCGGCTCCGGGTGCGGAATGTTTTTCTGCTGCTCCACCACGGCTGCCGAGTTCGGCGAGGCTGTCTGCGGATTGTGCCGGGCGCGATAGAAGTTGAACGCTGTAAGCCCCAGCAGCACGGCTACCAACACCAGCATCAGGCCGCGGCTATCCTGGGCCGCGCCGGGTTGATTCGGATTTTTAAACTCTGCCACGGAACCTGTCTTTCTGAAGGGAGCGCAAATGCTCGCTGCTCTTCATGATAAACGCTCACCGCGACGAAGGCTCTTCCACTTTCGTAGCACCACCTAAGGCACCGGATCGAATCCGCCCTTGCCGAGCGGGTGACAACGCGCCACCCGTGCCGCCGTGAGCCGCAATCCGCGCCACACCCCATGCCGCGATAACGCCACATAGGCGTACTCCGAGCACGTCGGCAGAAAGATGCACTGCGAGACCCCTACGGCATGCAGCAGCGGAGACACCACCTGCTTGTACCCGCGAAACGCCAGCCGCAGTGCAGCCGCACCCAGTCTGTTCACGGCTTGGGCGCCTCCGGCCGCGCCCGGCTGGACTTTTCGAGCGCCCCCTGAATCTGCCGGAAGATGCCTGCGATCTCGCGGTCGAGCGTGGCATGCTCCATCTCGAGCACCGACCGCCGCGGATGCAGAATCACATCCACCGGAAACGCCAGTTTCCCGGCGTGCCGGCGCACGCACTCCCGCAGCCGCCGCTTGATCCGGTTGCGCTCGACTGCCTTGCCCAGCACCTTGCCTACGGTGAGACCTATGCGCGCGCCCGGGGTATCGGACCTGCGCTCCGCCGGTCGCAGCGAGTAGAAGTACGTCATCTGCTTGGAAAACTGCTTGCGGCTGCTGGTATATACGCGCTGGTAGTCGGCATGTTTCCGCAGGCGGAGCAACGCGTTCGGAGTAGCGCTCACCGGACCCAGCCCAGCCCGTCCACTCCTACCGCCATGACGATCGGCTGCTCCATGGTCCAGGACTTGGTGTTGAGCACCTCGATGTTGCCTCCCAGCGGCTCCGAGAGATAAACCAGGTCGCCGCGCACGAGAAAGCCACCGTTCTGCGCAGAAGGCAGTGGAAGGGAGCGCGCCGGCTTCCAGTCCGCGAGGTGAAAGACCTCGAGCAGACCCTTCGCGCCGCCGGCCTGGTCTGTCTCCGCCACCAGCAGCGACTTGCCATCGACCGTCGGAAACGTCACGTAGGGCATTCCGGCCGTGGGCAGCCAGCGGCTCAGCGTGTTGCTGCGCGTGTCGATGACCGCCACCCGCGGCTGATCCCAATCCGAGGTGAAGACCCAGCGGCCATCCCGCGATACCGCAATCCGCTGCACACGTTTCGTGAGCGGGATGACCTGGATCAGCTTGCGCGCCTTCACGTCCAGCACGCTTACGCTGCCATCGCCCACGTTTGCCGTGTAGATGCGGCTGCCGTCGGGCGAGAAGCAGAACATGTGCGACTCCTTCGCGCCGGTCGGAATCTCGCCCACCACGGCGCGCGCGTGCACGTCGACGATGAGGATCGCATGCGCCAGCTCACCCGAGACATAGAGCAGGCCGTCCGGCCCGAAGATCGCCTTGTGCGGCCGGATCGGACGGCCAAGATCGATCGCACCTACCAGCTTCTTCGTCGTCACATCGACGATGTCGATCTCCCGCCCATCGGTGCCTGGCCTGCCCACGCCGGCGTTGCCGTAGATTGGCACGTAGGCGAGAGTGCCGTCGGGGGAGACCGCGATTTCATGCCCGTTGACGCCGACCGGCACCGTGGCGAGCGTCTCGTACGTATGCGGGTCGACCAGCACCAGCGCATGCTGCTTCTGGTTCACGACGGCCAGGATAGCGGCCGGGGCCGGAGCGCTCTGTGCCGCGGTACGAGCCAGAAGCATGGCCAGAACCAGGCTGTGTCGTCTCATCGCATCTCTCCTTCACCAACTCAGTACAAAAGCAAAAGCCTCCCGCACCGGGGAGGCTTCCGCGCCTTGCCGACGCGCTTACTGCGTCACGCCGTGTTCCTTGGCTTCCTTACGCCGCTCGTTTTCCTTGCGCGCGCCCATGGATTTCTGCGCCCACATGTCAGCCTGCTCGAGATCCGCCTTCACCGCCGGCGCGTTGCCGCACTCGAGGTCGGCCTTGCGCCGCGCCATCAGCGAGAGATAGGTCATCGCCTCTTCGTACGTCGGATTCACATCGACGGCCTTGTGCAGGTAGCTGTCCCCTTCCGTGACCAGAGGCGTGTTCAGACTTACCAACTTGGCGCATCCACCTTTCGAGAGCTTGAAGTTGCCATCGCTCTTGTCGGTAAGATTCTCACCCTGCAGCGTGGTCACCGCGTTCTTATACGCCTGAATCCAATCGACGACGCCAACGGTGTAAAGCGCCTCGGCATCGGTCGGATCGAGCGCGATCACCTTCTTCTCGTAGTCCTTCGCCTCTTCCGGGTGGCCGGTGTTGCGGTCGATGGAGGCAATCTGCTTCAGCGCGTTGATGTTGTTGGGGTCCTTCTGCAACACCTCCTGAAAGCCCGCGAGAGCCTGCTGCGCCACCTTTTTGTTGTCCGGCGTGTCGAGGTTGGGAACGACCTGCGAAGCATAGGTCGTGGCGAGGTAGAGCCGCGGATTCGGGTTGTCCGGATCGATGCTGATTGCCTTCTGGAAGTGACCTTCCGCCTCTTCATAGCGGGCGTTCTTAAAGGCGGCGACGCCCTTGTTAATCTGGTCATTGGCTTCCAGATGCTGGCACCCGATGGCGGATGTCAAGAGCATTGCCATCAAACCGGCCGTCACCGGTACTCGTGCAGTCAGTTTCATGAGGCGTAAGTCTCCTTGGAGGGAAGAGCGCGTGAGCTTGCGAACGATGGTACAGAAGTTCATTTGCGGCTTGCGGTGATTGTAACGGCTAACTCCCGTATCTGCCTAGAGGCAGATGGCTTCCTCGCTTTTGCCCATGTTCGCACGACGCACTCAGGCCGCAACTGCAGCCTGCAAAGGCAGAAAAAACTGGAAGACGGTGCCGCTCGACTCCGGGCGCTGACGGCTGCGTACGGTGAGACGTCCCTGGTGGCGGGTGACGATCTCCGCCGATACCCACAGGCCCAGTCCGGTTCCGGCCAGACCTTTGGTGGTGAAGAAGGGCTTGAAGAGATTGTGCTTTGTGCTTGCACTGATGCCGCTGCCGGTATCGGCGATGGTTATCACGACTCCGCGTACGCCCGTGCGCCAGTCCGTCGCGTCGCGGCTCCGGATTAGCAGCCGCCCGCCGCGGCCGTGCATGGCGTCGATTGCATTGCGAACCAGGTTGTTCAGCACCTGGCGAATCTCGCTTTCGAGGCAAACAACCAGCTCCCTCGAGCGGTCCCGGCGTTCAATGGTTACCTGGGAGTTGTCGGCGCGGCTCTCGTAGAGGTCCATCACCGAGTGGATCATCTCCGCGGCGCTGATCGCCTGGGGCCTGCTGGACTGCTTGTAGAAGCGCAGGGATTGAGAGGTGATCTGCGCGACGCGCTGCAGTTCCTTGTCCGCCATGGCGAGATAGCGCATCGTCTCGTTGGTCTCGTCCGCGGTGCGCGCCAGATAGAGCAGGTTGGTGACAGCTTCGAGCGGATTGTTGATCTCGTGGGCGATCGACGACGCCAGCCGGCCGACTGCGGCCAGCTTTTCGCTTTCGCGCAGCGCCGCTTCGAACTCGACGCGCGCGGTCACGTCGGTCTGGATGCCGACGACGTGCGTCAGCTCGCCTTCGCGATTGCGGATGGGAGAAAGCGAAAGCTCGTTCCAGAAGGCACTGCCATCCTTGCGAAAGTTTTTGATAATCGTGAGGACTTCTCGCTTGTCCCGCAGCGCCTCGCGGATCTGTGTCAGACCGGGCTGGTCGCGCACCGATCCTTGAAGAAAGCGGCAGTTCTTGCCCTCGACCTCCTCGAGGCAGTAACCCGTCATGACCTCAAACGCAGGATTGACGTACACCAGCGGCATGTCCGGCAGGGTCGCATCCGCAACCGAGATCCCGCTCGTCACCGAACGGAAGATCCGGCGGTTGAGGTGCAGCTCTTCAAACGCAGATTTGTAGCGCTGCGCAAAGGCACGGTGCGCGTAGAGAATTAGGCTCAACTGAGCTGCGAGCGCGGCAGGCTGCATCGGAAGCGCCAGGACGCCATCGAGAGCTGTTCCAGCCGGCTTCGGCATGGGGAGCTTTGGCTCCTTCGGGGCCCCTTCGGCCTCGCTCGCATGCACGGCGATGACGGAGGGATTGATGCCGCCGCCGTCGCGTCGCTCCCGGTCGAGCAGCGCCTGCCGAACCTCAGAGGCGAACAGCTCGTCCACAACAATCAGCTCAAAGCCGGCAAGCGAAGCCGGATCGAGCTCAGTGGGTTCGAGGATCGTCGCGAAGAGCCCGATCTGCACCGCGGCACCCTCCACCAGCCGGCGATGGGTCGAGTCCGCCACCAGAATACCTGCGCCGGATTGGACGCGAGAAAACCAATCCTCCTGGCCTGAAGTCAAAGTGGAACCACCCTCCAGAGGCGCTATCGCAGACCTTTCCATGTAAGTTGTCCCTCTGAAGAAGGACGCGCATCCCCAGCGGCGAGATGTACCTGAACCGAATTTGCAGAAGGTGTACGCAGAAAGGCCGCCGGAATATCGGCGGCCTCTCTATGATGAAAACGGCTTGGCTTAATCGCCCGAGACGGTCTCCTCGATCGATTCGACCACCTCGACCTCACGCTTCGGAGCTGGTGTGATGCCGCCCAGCCCTCCGATCGCCCCAAGCGGAACGAACCCGCCCTCAGGTGCCTTCTCGCCGAGCACTTCCTTGCGGTAGAGCGCGGCCATCTTGGCGTTCTCCGCCTCCTGCTTCATCTTCGCGTCGCGCGCGCGAATCTTCTCTTCGCGTGCGTTCTTCGCGATGCCGCTCTTCTCGAAGGTGTCGTTGGCCGCGGCGTTTACGTGCTCATCGTTGACTGTGAGATCGTACTTGCCTTCTTTCTCCATCGCGACCTTCTTGCCGCCGGCGAAGATCTCATGCCGGCCATGCTCCTCGTACCACTTGGTAAGGCTGGAGGTCATGTGCATCTTCTCGATGATGTTGCGCCAGCCCACGCC
>CAXSDM010000030.1:0-11680 GCA_964235575.1 uncultured Acidobacteriaceae bacterium
AGCCGGTGCACAGCGGCGGCGAGCATGCGGTCGGCCTTGGGCCCGTCCTGGGTCCAGAGCGAGAGGCCCTCGTGCCAGTCGCCGTCGAAGCGGCCGGCGTAGCCATCGAGCGGGCCGGGCGGGTACATCAGCCGGGCAAAGGTCCACTCGCCTTTACGCTGCCAGTCCGGGGGCATGGGCTCGGTCTCGTAGCCCTCGACCGACGGGTATTCGCGATAGGCTTTCTGGGCATAGAGCACGCCAAGGGCGCCGAGGAGGAATCCGGCCAAAATAAGGGCCCAGCTCGATCGCCAACCGCTCTGCATGGGAGCTTGGACGCCCGTTTGCGGCTGCGCGGTAGCACGCCGGCCTGGCCTCGCCCGGAGCTCGGCAGAATGTCTCGGTCTCGGCATGGACGCACGTTGCCGCGCGGTCGATCGAGGCATTGACCTGCGGAGTGCGGAGTCTTAGGCTTGAGGGGTGTTGATTACTCCGTCCGATCTGCAGAAAGAGCCGCTTGTCTTCGCCGAAGAAATTTTGCCGGGTACGATCGACTATGCGCTGGACACACGGCAGATAGGACCGCTGCCGGTGCACGGCAAGGCTGATCTGCTGGTCGAACATCGCGGGCCGGACGAGCAGGTGGACGACATCCGCGTCCGGGCCGAGTACCAAGGGGCCTTTGAGGTGCTATGCGCCCGCTGCGTGGAGCCTGTCGCGGTGCCTCTTGAGGGTGAGTTCGATCTGCTGTTTCGCCCGGAAAACGCGGACGCCGACCCCGGCGAGCGCGCAATCACCGAAGACGAGACCGAGATAGGGTATTATGGCAGAGGCGGTCTGCTGCTTGAGGATGTCGTACGCGAGCAGGTGCTGCTCTCCCTGCCTGGACGTACGCTGTGCAGCCTCGAGTGCAAAGGTCTTTGTCCGAGCTGCGGGCAAAACCTGAACTTGGATGTATGCCGGTGCACGCAGAAGGCAGTCGATCCGCGCTGGAATGCCCTGGCTGGTCTGGCAGCGCTGAAGAGTTCGTTCTAAGTCACTCGTTCGTTCACGTTCGCGTTGAACGGCTATTTTGAAGGGGAACCACGATGCCTAATCCGAAACGGCGCCACTCGAAGCAACGGACTGCGAAGCGCCGCAGCCATGATTTTCTTACTCCTGTAAACTCGGCCGTCTGCCCGAGCTGCGGAGAGCGCAAGTTGCCGCATCGGGCATGCCCGAAGTGTGGCGAGTATAAGGGACGTTCGGTCTTCGCAGCAACACAAAAGGCAAGCTGAACGGCAGGCGTCCGCACCGCGGACTTGCCTGCGCGCGGCACTTTATAAGCGTGCCCGCTGTGGTCCGCTTGGCTGCCTGGCCTTCCAGAAGACGTTATCGCCCCTGAATACCTCAACCTCGGACACGCCCAGAGACCTGATGCCGGTTGAGATTGTCGTCGATGCAATGGGATCGGACAACGCCCCGGAATCGGAGATTCAAGGGGCGATCCTCGCGTCGCGCCTGCTCGATGTCCACGTAACGCTGGTCGGTCCGGAAGACCGGATTGCGCCTGCGCTCGAGCACGCGCAGAACCATGGCGGCCATCGCTTTGAGCGGCTGACGGGCGGGCCGGGTCTGCCGGTTTCCATCTTGCACGCCAGCGAATGGATCACCATGGAGGACAAAGCCGCGCAAGCCGTCCGCTCGAAGAAGGACTCCACCATGCGCGTGGGCCTGAAGCAGGTGAAGCAGGGCGTGGCTGCAGGTTTCTTCACGGCGGGCAACACCGGTGCGGCGATGGCCTCGGCCAAGATGGTGCTGGGCGCGCTGAACGGCGTGCAGCGGCCGGCGCTGGCGACGCTGCTGCCGACCACCAACGGTGGCCCCACGCTGCTTCTGGACGTAGGGGCAAACGTCGATTCGGATCCCGAGAACCTGGTGCAGTTCGCAGTCATGGGCTCCATGTACATGCGCAATGTCATTAAGGTGGCGAAGCCGCGGGTGGGCCTGCTGTCAATCGGCGAGGAAGACTCCAAGGGCAACACGCTGACTCGAGACACCTTTCCCCTGCTGCGCGCGCTGCCCGGCATCCACTTTATCGGCAATGTCGAAGGACGCGACCTATACGCGGGTACCGTGGATGTGGTGGTCTGCGACGGTTTCGTTGGCAACGTCGCGCTGAAGACGAGCGAGGGCATCGCCAAGCTGGTCAGCGTGTCTCTGCGGGAGTCGCTGAAGCTGACGGTAACCTCGCAGCTGGGGGCCTTGCTGTCGCAGGGTGCCTTCAAGGCTTTCCGCAAGCGGCTGGACTACTCGGAGTACGGCGGAGCGCCGCTGCTGGGGGTGCGCGGCGTGTGCATTGTCGGGCATGGGTCTTCGAATGAGAAGGCGGTCATGAACGGGATTCGGGTGGCTGCGGAGTTCGCGCAGGCCGATGTCAATGGCGGCATCGAAGTGGCGCTGCTCCAGCAGGAAATGATTTAAGCCCTTCTTTCTCACTTGGATACGAAGGAGATGCCACGGAAGGGTCATCCCATGATCCCCCATTGGGCGTATATACCTGGGCGCGGTTTAGGGCGATCCTGAAGGCGGGTTCGGGCTGCATCGGTTCTGCATGGCGTCTCCGGGAGCGGGAAGGCGCGAAGGAACACGGCCCCGGAGGTTAGGGATGAATCGATCGGGCGTTTTGTCGTTCTTGACATTCGTATTGGCTCTCGTGAGCGGCTGTGGTGCGGGGAACAACTTCTTTGCGGTTCCCACGGCACCGACAACGACTACGACCACCACAACTACGTCCGCTCCTGTCCAGGTGATTCCGCCTACCACGCCGACGGTGGTGAACGGTACCGTTCATGCCGGCCAAACCCCGATTACGGGGGCGCACGTGTATCTGTTTGCGATCGGCACGTCGGGCTACGGCGGAGCTTCGACCTCGGTGCTCGATGGGTCAGTTACGGGCTACTCGGACGCGACTGGCGGATATGCGCTCACGAACAGTGTGGGCGGTTTTTCCATTGCTTCGACCGCGGTGAACTGCGGTGCCGGCAGTGAGGCATATCTGCTGATCAGCGGGGGCAGTGCGGGAGCGGGTCCGAATTCAGCGATTGGGTTACTCGCTCCGGTCGGTGCGTGCCCGCTTTCAGCTTCGTCGACGTCTACCTGGGTGAATGAGGTCTCCACTGTCGTAACTGCCTTCGCCCTTTCAGCTTATACGAGCGACGCTGCTCATATTTCTTCCTCAGGCTCCGCGCTCGCGCTGACTGGCTTGGCCAATGCCTTGGCGACAGTCGGAAACTTGTATGACAGCACCAGCGGGAACGCGCTCGCGGTGACGCCCGGCGGCAACGGTACGGTTCCACAGGCAACGATCAACACCCTGGCAAACATTCTCACCTCTTGTATTGGCTCCGGCGGTCCTTCCTCTTCACAGTGCAGCACCTTATTTGCGGCGACCACCGGGAGCGGTACTGCGCCAGCCGACACGGCGAGCGCTGCAATGAACATTGCGCATCATCCAGCGAATAGCGTCAGCCAGCTATTTGGGTTGCAAAGCCAGTCCAGCGGCACATTCCAGCCCGCGCTCGCAACTGGGCCGGGCAGCTGGATTTTGCCGGTCAGCTATACGGGCGGAGGCTTGAGCCAACCGGCTGGATTGGCGATCGATGCCGCAGGGAACGTATGGGCGGCGAACTCCAATGCAAATACGCTCACCGAACTGAGCCCACTTGGAGTACCGGCCAACGCCAACGGCTTCACCGGCGGCGGACTGAATGAGCCGTTTTCCGTCGCGATTGATCAACAGGGAAACGTGTGGACGGCGAACACCTTCGGCAACTCGGTAAGTAAGTTTACAAGCGGAGGACAACCCTTGAGCCCGGCAACCGGCTTTACCGGAGGAGGTCTCCACTTTCCATTTGGCATGGCCATCGACGCGGTGGGCTCGGTTTGGGTCGGAAATCTTTATGAAAAGGCCACCAGTTATCTTAGCCACTTCGATAATACGGGAGCTTCCCTGACGGCGGCAGGTCTTGCGGATGGAGTCACGGGAGAGATCGGCGACATTCAACTGGACGGCGCGGGTAATATCTGGGCGAGCGGACTCGATGCGAGCAGCTTGGTGAACTTCTCTGCAAGGATTCCGATTACCCCGGTCGTCTTGCCGACTGGAGCGCTTGGCAGGGTTCAAGGCGAGGCGATCGATGCTTCGGGCAATGTGTGGGTCTCGGGTGCGGCAAACGGCATGCTGGGCGAGTTCTCAAGCAGCGGGCAAGCCATTACCACGATTACGAAGACAGGCGGACTGAACCAAAACCGCTTTGTCGCGGTGGACGGCGCCGGGCAGATCTGGACGCCAGATTCCGCGCCGGGTGGAACCGTGAGCGAGTTTACCAATGCCGGCGTTACTGTGGCATCAGCCGGGTTTTCGGTTGCGCCCTCGAGCAGTGGCTTATGGGCCGCGGCCATTGACGGCTCAGGCAACGTATGGCTGAGTACGCAGGATACGAACCTGCTGGAACTGGTAGGAGCCGCGGCTCCGGTGGTGACGCCAGTGGTGGCAGCGGCGACGACGAACCGGCTGGGAGTGCGGCCGTAGACGAGCAGCTTCCGCCTGAAGCTGCCCGTCGTTCCAGGAGCGGATTACGCGCGACCGGCGAGTTGGCGGAGGACGTACTGCAAAATGCCTCCGTGCTGGTAGTAGAGGATCTCCTGCGGGGTGTCGATGCGGACCGTGACGGGAAACTCGATGGTAGTACCGGTCATGTTTTCGGCTTTGACGGTGAGATTTTTGCCGCTGGCGAACTTGGAGTCCAGCATGTTGCTCAAGCCGCACACGTCGAAGATCTCCTCGCCGGTGAGGCCGAGCGATTCGGCGGATTCGCCGTGCTCGAACTGCAGCGGGAGGATGCCCATGCCGACGAGGTTCGAGCGATGGATGCGCTCGTAGCTCTCGGCGATGACGAAGCGGATGCCGAGCAGCCTCGGCCCCTTCGCCGCCCAATCCCGAGAAGACCCGCTCCCGTACTCCTTGCCGGCCAGGATAGCGAGCGGGGTGCCGCGCCGCGCGTACTCGACCGAGGCGTCGTAGATGGACATCGGTTCAAGCTCCGGCAGTAGGCGGGTGACGCCACCCTCAGTACCGGGAGCCATCTTATTGCGCAGTCGAACGTTGGCGAAGGTGCCGCGCACCATGACCTCGTGGTTGCCGCGCCGGGAGCCATAGCTGTTGAAGTCTTCGGGCAGGACGCCGTGCTCGGTGAGGTATTTGCCGGCGGGGCCGTTGAGCTTGATGGAGCCGGCGGGGGAGATGTGGTCGGTGGTGACGGAGTCGCCCAGGACGGCAAGGCAGCGGGCGGCGCGGATGTCCTCGACCGGCGTGGGCGAGGCGGGCATGCCGTCGAAGTAGGGAGCTTTTCGGATGTAGGTGGAGTCGGGCTCCCAGCCGTAGGTTTTGCCGACGGGGAAGGTGAGGTTCTGCCAGTTCTGGTCGCCGTCCGAGACGGTGGAGTACTGGTGGGTGAACATGTCGGCGCCGATGGAGGCGTGGACGGTGTCGGAGACCTCCTGCTGGGAGGGCCAGATGTCTTTGAGGAAGACGGGCTGGCGGGCGTGATCGTAGCCGAGGGGGTCGGTGTCGAAGTTGTGATTGATGGTGCCGACGAGGGCGTAGGCGACGACGAGCGGCGGGCTCATGAGGTAGTTGGCGCGGACCTCCGGCGAGATGCGGCCCTCGAAGTTGCGATTGCCGGAGAGGACGGAGACGGCGACAAGGTTATGGTCCTCGATGGCTCTTGAAACGTCGGTGGGGAGCGGCCCGGAGTTGCCGATGCAGGTGGTACAGCCGTAGCCGACGACCTGGAAGCGGAGCTGGTCGAGGTAGGGCATGAGGCCGGCGCGGACGTAGTAGTCGGTGACGACACGGGAGCCGGGGGCGAGCGAGGTTTTGACCCAGGGCGGGGTGCGGAGGCCCTTTTCTACGGCTTTTTTGGCGAGCAGGCCGGCGGCCATCATGACGTAGGGGTTGGAGGTGTTGGTGCAGGAGGTGATGGCCGCGATAACGATGGAGCCGTGGTCGAGGTAGGCTTCGGGGTCGACGCCGTAGCGGGCGAGAACGCTCTTTTGCGGAGCCTGGACGGGGACGGTCTGCGGACCCTCGGTAAGGGTGGCGACGGGAACCATGTTTGACTCGAGGGGCAGATTGGCCGTGGTGCCGGGGGCGGGGGTGGCGAGCGAGCTGGTGACGTCGCCGAACATGCTGGCGTGTCCGCCTTCGCCTTCCCAGCGGACCATCTGGCGGGCGGCGGCCTTGTTGCCGTTGGTGCCGAGCAGGTTGGGGAGCTGCTGCTGGAAGCTGGCGGCGGCGCCGGAGAGAAGGACGCGGTCCTGGGGGCGCTTGGGGCCGGCGACGGAGGGCTCGACGGTGGAGAGGTCGAGCGAGAGGGTGGCGGAGTATGTGGCTTCGGGGGCGTCGGGGGTGTGGAAGAGGCCCTGGGCCTTCATGTAGGCCTCGACGAGGGTGATGTGCTCTTCGGTGCGGCCGGTGAGGCGGAGGTAGTTGAGGGTTTCGTGGTCGACGGGGAAGATGCCGCAGGTGGCTCCGTACTCGGGGGCCATGTTGGCGATGGTGGCGCGATCGGCGAGGGGGAGCTCGGCGATGCCGGGGCCGAAGAACTCGACGAACTTGCCGACGACGCCGAACTTGCGCAGGCACTCGGTGACGGTGAGGACGAGGTCGGTGGCGGTGGTGCCTTCCTTGAGCTTGCCGGTGAGGCGGAAGCCGACGACCTGGGGGACGAGCATGGAGACGGGCTGGCCGAGCATGGCGGCCTCGGCCTCGATGCCGCCGACGCCCCAGCCGAGGACGCCGAGACCGTTGACCATGGTGGTGTGGGAGTCGGTGCCGACGAGGGTGTCGGGGTAGAGGGTGATGGTGCCGGGCTGGCCGTCGACCGAGGCGTCGGGAGTAGTGGAGAAGACGACGCGGGCGAGGTACTCGAGGTTGACCTGGTGGCAGATGCCCATGCCCGGGGGGACGGCGGAGAAGTTGTGGAAGGCGGACTGGCCCCACTTGAGGAAGGCGTAGCGCTCGCGGTTGCGCTGGAACTCGAGGGCGGCGTTGGTGTCGTAGGCGTGGGTGGTGCCGAACTCGTCGACCTGGACGGAGTGGTCGATGACGAGCTCGGCGGGCTGGAGGGGGTTGATGCGGTCAGGATCGCCGCCGAGGGTGCGCATGGCGTCACGCATGGCGGCGAGATCGACGATGGCGGGGACGCCAGTGAAGTCCTGCATGAGGACGCGGGCGGGCATGTAGGCGATCTCGCGGGAGGGCTCGGCGCGGGCGTCCCACTGGGCGAGGAACTTGATGTCGTCGGCACAGACGGTGCGTCCGTCTTCGCAGCGGAGCAGGTTTTCGAGAAGGATGCGGAGCGAGAAGGGGAGTTTGGTGAGGTCGTATTCCTTGAGCGCGGGGAGAGCGAAATAGGTGTAATTATTGTCGGCTACGGTGAGGGTCGATTTAGCGGCGAATGAGTCGGGATGCATGGTTTTTCCTGTTGCGCGGGTGCGCGGGCTGCGGCGGGCGGGGTACCTCCCCCAACCCCGTCAAAAGTAGGCAAAGTCTTCAGAACATTCAAGTTAGGTCTGGACTTTGGGTACGGAGTAACGCGGTCTTCTGAAATCGGGGCTGAGCCATGGGGCTCTCCTGAGGCGCGGTTTGTCAAGTTCCGGCCGGAGCTTCGGCGCGCTCGCCAGCTAGGTAGACAGGCGGCCGCGGTCCGGGCGGCCGTGGCGGAAGCGCTTGATGTGGGGATGGCCGGAGTGGGGTAGGATCACTCGACGAGGCATGCCGGTATAGTATGCCGCAGACGTGCGGGTTGGGAAGAGCAATTTGAGGTCCCGAGTGCCGAGTAGACGGTGAGATTGCCCATCGAGAGCAATGGCCTTCGTACATACTTCATTCGCGCGGTTTGCGCCGTTGCGCTCGCGTCAATCGCTGTGTTTCTTTGAACTTCAAAGCTCAGGGTAGCTCTCTTGACTTAACGCTGTGCAGCATTGACCTGAAGCTGTTCGGAAAGAAAATCAGGAACGACTCAGAGATCCCGGCTTTGCCAGAAGACGATTTGCCTGAGAATCTTGAGAGCAAAGGGAACACGGTCGAACTCCGCCCGATACCCCACCCTTTGCGGTAAGGCTGCAAAGGGTGGGGTACCCGCTTTAGGGGTTGGAGGGGGATTGGGGAATCCCTGCGACCGGAAGCAGTGGCTTGAGCAGGAAGTTTACTCCGACAACTGTGCCGTTACCCAGGACACGGTTGTAGCCGGTCGGGTAGGTGGCATAGTAGCCGTTAAATCCCGCGATGTTCTGGCGGAACACGTTGCTTACCGTACCTTCTGCCTGGGCCTGGGCCAACTCGTAAATGTAGAAGTTCGCGTTGCCCATACGGGTGCCGTACTCTTGCACCGTAAGGGCGATCAGGCCGGCGAAGTCCGGGGAGGAAGCACTGGTGCCGATGACTCCGTACAGCGTACCGTTGAGGACCTCGAGGTCGGCGCTGTCGGCTGGATTACAAGTTCCGAGCACGCCTCCCGGGCATCCTCCCATGTGCAGGGCAAGGTCCGGAACGGTGCGGAAGGCTGCGTTGCCTGTATTCACGCCCACCTGAAAGGCCGGTTTAGCGAAGAAGATGCTGTCTCCTCCTCCCGATCCCCAATATCCGCCCGTAGCCGATGTGCCGTAAAAGATGTCCTCGGAGAGGGGGTCGGCGTAGGCTTCCTCGCCGAGGTAGAAAGAGGCGGGACTGGACGGAAAGAAGGTGGTCCAGAGATTGGTTCCTCCGACCCCGACAACGTGTGGACTCGAAGCCGGGAAGTTGGCCGAGAGCTGAAAGGTGCCGCAGTTGGGCTGGAAGTCAAAGCAGTTTACTGGCACGGCGGCAAGAGCTCCCGAGTCGCCCGATGCGGCGACAAACGTGATGCCCTGAGCGTTGCCCTGGGCAAAGAGCTCATCCTCTTCACGGACCAGGTAGCTGAAGTCTTCGCCGTCGTTATCCGCCGCGGTATAGAAGAGCTCTGCCTCGCCGAAGGACATGTTGACGACATCGGTCTTGTTATCGGTGAGGATTTTCGAAAGGCCATCCATGATGCTGTCATCGCTCAGGTCGGGCAGGTTATAGAGCAGCACTTTGGCGTTGGGAGCCATGCCTCCGCTCTGCTGCAGGTCGAGCTCGGTCTCGAGAGAGTCGTTGATATCAAAGGGTGCGCCACCATCGATGTTGACGGTGGTGAAGCTGGGCGAGGTCAGCTTCTCGTGGTTGAAGTATAGATCCATGTCATGCTGGTTGAAGTCGTTGGAGATGAGCACGCCGATGGTCGAGCCCGTGCCGTTCAATGCCTGATAGCTGGGGAAGCTATAGGCCTGCTTCAGATCGTCGAACCAGTAGGGTCCGGCGGTGCTGTAGCGATTGTCCGGCAGCAGGGACTTATGGGCGAAGGAGTGCAGGCGAATCATCCCGGAGAAGCCGGTGACCACAGCTCCCGCTTCCAACATGGCACCGCTGGTCTTGAGGGTATGCTCGGCGAGGATGGTCTTGCGGCCATTCTTATAGCTGCCGTGGAAGAGCGTGGTGTTGAAGGCTCGTTCGACGGCCGCCGAGGTGCCCGAAACGTGGATGCGATGGCCTGCGATGACCGAGGCGTGCAGTCCTGATGCGGTCAGCTGGTCGACGATGGCCTGCAACTTTTGCGGAGTGACGGCGTAGCGAGCGTCGAACTGCTCCGGGGTAAGCCATTTGTGAAACCGGGCGTTGCCGGGAGTGTGCATGGCGACCAGATCGGTTTCTAGCTGAGCGCGATTGCGGAGCGGCAGGTAAAGGTTGAACTCTACCTGCTCGGCCGCGCCGACCCGCGCCTCGAGAGCTGCCTTTTCCATCGCGGAGGCGTTCGGCAGCCGGACGGCCAGACAAAGAAGCGCAACATAACCGAGCATACGAAGATTCACGAAGACCTCCTGAGAATGATGCTTTGTACGGCGGGAGCTGAAGAAACAGATGAGGGCCCGAGGAATCGCGCAGAGCAGCGTACCCAAGAAGGCGTACACAGGGATACGTACAAGAGGACGGAGCGACACGGTCCTTTGCGGCAAGCTTAGAGGCCGAGGATAGGGGCGCGTTCGGTCCAGCCTGGAATGAGTATGGACGGATGCTAGCACGGCTGGTGCGTGTCCATGAAACTCTTTCTCGCGACGGTTCTCTACGCCGGCCCGCGCGCATTTTGCGCAGCAAAGAAAATATTGCATTCGGATGGGAGGTCGGCTAAGGTGTGGGAACCGGACATTCATTGGGACACGTGCTGTACGCATCACGTTCTAAACTTTCCTCCGAAGGATGGTTCTCTATGCGACTTTACCCCTTGCTTGTCTTACTTTCCCTGTCTGTCTCCGGTGTTGCCGCGCATGCGGACAACGCTGGAACCTCGGTCACCGGCGGGCTGTTTTTCAGCGGCGGCACGGCAAATTACTTCAATCCGTCACTTGGATACGTTCCTACCGGCTACGGCAATACGGCCGGAACAACGGTGACGATCGGTCCGGGAGTCGAGTTTGGATTTTACGATGGAGCGAACTTCGACACGGCGGATTTTACGGGAACGAGCCTTACGGTTAGCGATGTGGATACATATGGAGTCGATCCCTTCGAGATGACGTTCACGGATCCGGCGTTTACCGGCTTTACCTTGCTGACGAACGCGTCCGGCTTTACGTACACATTTTCAGGACATACGCTGGACGTGTTTTTCCCGGGAACCTTCACGACAGGTCAGACGTTCACGGCGACTTTCGGCTCGGCAGGAAGTGCGCCGACGGTGACTCCGGAACCCTCGGGGCTGATGCTGCTTGGGACGGGCGCCTTGGGCGTATTGGGAGCGGCCCGGCGGCGCTTCGGTCGCAGGGTTTAGTAGAGCGACCAACCGGACTTGCGCCGAGACGGAGCCGGGAGTGTGCGCCTAGCTCCGTTTTCACGTGCCCCTGCGCGTAAAAGAATCGGCCTTCACGGCTCGCTCATCTGCGTGGACGGCATCTGATAGCACGCAGGATGTGCGAGGCTGGGGATGAGAACGCGAGATTGGCGGTCGGGGCTTTGGAAGAGCGGAGCGGTGCTTGGGCTGGCGGTGATGGCGGGCGCAAGCGGATGTAAGAGCAACCAGACGACCAACACGCCGGCGCCGATTGTAGATGCGAACGGCGGACCCGATCCGGCGGCGGTGAACAATGCTCCGGTGAACGGAATGACGCCCGGCGCGGCAAACGGCACGGCCGGCTATGCGTCCAGTGTTCCTCTGCGGTCCCGCCAGCCGGCCCGGGTGCTGGGGCAGCAGGCGTACGCACCTCCGCCAAGCTCGACCGCAGAACAGTATCCGGAACAGTATCCGCAGCAGACCGCTCCGGCCTATCCTGCGGGGCAGGCCCAGCCGTACCCGGCCGGCAACAACGGCAGCGCGGGAGATTACGACGCCGCGTACGATCAGCAGGTTAACGCCGGGCAGGATGCGCTCTATGCCAGTCAGCCCCCGCCTCCGCTTCCGGAGTACCAGCAACCGGAGTTGACGGTTCCGGGTGATCAGTGGACGCCGGGCTATTGGAGCTATGCCTCGCAGGGGTACTACTGGGTTCCGGGGGCTTGGGTGGCACCTCCGTTTATCGGAGCGCTGTGGACGCCGGGATACTGGGG
>CAXSDM010000030.1:11780-26214 GCA_964235575.1 uncultured Acidobacteriaceae bacterium
AGCTACAACGGGCCGGGCGGCTGGAACGCGCGGCCGACTGCCTCCGATGTCGCGGTGCTGCATGAGCAGAGAGTGCCGGCGATGCAGATTCAGCGGCAGCGGGCGCAGGAGGCGGCGGGGAACCGGCAGCAGTTCGTGTCGGAGAACCATGGGCGTCCACCGATGGCGGTGCTGGCGCAGCGGCAGCCCGCGGACCGGGTGGCGCCGACGGCTTTGGCTCCGATCGGCCGGCCGGAAAGTGGAAATGCGCAGCGGCCGGGGCCGGGGGGCGGCTTTGCGCCGGGAAGTGGAGCTGCGCGAACGCTGCCGGAGCAAGGGCGCGGGCAGCCTGGGTTTGGGGCGCGAGGCAATGAACCGCAGCCTGGGATTGCCGGGAGGCCGGCACAGCAGGAGCAGGCTCGGCCGGCAAATCAGCCGCAGCCATTCCATACGCAACCGGAAGCGCAGCCGCGAGCCGTCCCGGAGGCACAACGTCCGATCCAGAACCAGCCACGCACGCCGTCGCCGGACCAGCAGAGGCAACTGCAGGAGCAGCAGAGGCAGGAGCAGCAGAGGCAGTATCAGCAGAGGCCCGTCCCGACTCAGGTGCAGCCTGTTCGTCCGCAGCCGCAAGCTCGTCCGGAGGTTCAGCCTGAGCCGACGCCCCGACCACAAGTGCAGCCTGAGCCTCGCCCGCAGCCCCAAGTACAGCCGCAGGCTCAGCCCCGTCCGCAGCCGCAGGCTCAACCTCGCCCGCAGCCGCAGGCACAACCGCATGCGCAGCCACAGGCTCGTCCGCAGCCGGCTCCGCATTCTGAGGAGTCGCATCCTCATCCTTGAACGTTGAGTTTCGCTCCGAGGAGACCGTATGAAGATTGCTTACGCCGCACATTTTGGGTTTGCACTGGCTTTTGTAGGGTTGGGTGTGATGCCGCGGGGCATTTTGTTAGCCCAGACCGGGACGGCTCCTGCGCAGACTGCCCCGGCGGGGAGCGCAGCGGCCACGCCGGTGCCGGCAACGCGGCCGGCGAAGAAGCGCAGGACCGCCCGGAACAACGACCAGTTGCAGCGGATTCCCATCGAGCAGGCTCCTCCTTCGCCTCCCAGACCGGATGAGACTGCGGCCCAGCGAGCGGCGGATCAGAAGCTGCTTCAGCAGCAACAGGCGCAGTCTGCCCAGGCGGCGCAGGTAACCGACCAGCAGGTGAAGACGGCGCAGCAGCGGATTGACAAGGTGCAGAACGAACAGCGGATCCAGGATGCGCCTGGGCCGTCGCAGACCGGGATCGTGCCGGCAGCGGGACCTCCGCTGGTGCCGGCGGGCGGGGCAAGCGCCACCATTCAGGATGCGCCAGGGCCTGCGCAGACGGTTGCTCCGGCAGCTCAGCCGTCGAGTCCGGTGCCGATGCCGCCCGCGCAACCGCCTCAAGTTTAGCTACTCTGCAAAGGGAGGCTTCGTCTGTTGGTTGGGCAAACGGACCCTTGTCTTGGCCGGGGTACGGCGTGAACGGCTTTGCATCCGACTACGGGATGGGGGCTGATGCGCATATCAGCTCTGTTTGCCCACGCACCAGAAAAACGGACTCAGGAGCTTTGAAGCATGCCGACCACACGGTTTACGACGACCATCGACGCGATCAAGAAGGGCGCGAAGTCTTTCACGATTGATGCAGCTACCAAGAATATCGAGGGCTGGGAAGACTATCTGTCCAAGCACGACCACGAGGGCGTGAAGAAGGTGGTTCAGGATCTGGGCAAGCTGAAGAAGCTGCTGCACGCCAAGGAACTGGATGGCGAGGGGATCAAGGCGCTCGTGCAGAAGATGGGCAAGGATACGGTTGCCGTGGCGGGGAAGGAAGAGACGGCTTCCGCCAAGCACATCAAGGAGTTGGGCGAGGCGTTGGCAGAGGCTGCAGCTTAGTTTTAAGAGCGGGACGAGAGAAGGCAGCCCGTTTGGGCTGCCTTGTTCGTTTGAGTGCCGGTCGGTCTCTTCGCCTCTCGAGATGACCTCTTGTCTACGGAGAGGTGGGTTAGGAGGCTTCGGCGGTATCGACCGGTTTGGGTGCGGGTGCGGGTGCGGGAGGCTGTGGCGCGGGCTTCTTGGGGGCGGGCGGCTGCTGGGCTTCGGCCTTCTTTGTAGGCGCGAGAATGGCGTGGAGAGTGGTGCCTTCCATGCGGGGCATGAATTCGACCAGGCCGGCGTCACCAATATCGAGGATTAGGCGATTGATGATTTTGTAGCCGAGGTCGCGGTGGGCCATCTGGCGGCCTTTGAAGCGCAGCGAGGCCTTGACCTTGTCGCCCTCGCCGAGGAAGCGGACGGCCATGTTTTTCTTGGTAATGTAGTCGTGCTCGTCGACGGTGACCGAGAACTTGACTTCCTTGATGACGATGACTTTTTGCTTCTTGCGCGCGGCGCGGTCGGACTTGTCTTTCTCGTAGAGGAACTTGCCGTAGTCCTGGATTTTGCAGACGGGCGGGACGGCGTTGGGCGAGATTTCGACGAGGTCGAGCGAGCGTTCGCGGGCCATTTTGAGCGCTTCAAAGGGCGGCATGACGCCGAGTTGCTCACCGTTTTCGTCGATGACGCGGATCTCACGGGCGCGCACCCGCTCATTGGTGCGGATGAAAGATTTGGCGGAACGTTTATCGATCGGTGGAATAAGTAGCCTCCACAGCGGGCCGGGGGTGCGCCGCCATGCATGGGTTAGGGGTGAGGTGGTCAGGCGCGGGATAGCCGCCGCATCGTACGGAACCGCAACGTCGAGTATAGCATTACACGGTGCATTGTCTGCACACGGTTGGATGCGTGGCGGCGTGCTTTGGAGGCAGGCCGGGTCTACGACAAAGGTTGCAGGTTTTTCCGCGTGCGTGGATGATGAAACCTGGTCGGGATGACGATATATAAGGAGAGTGCATGAAGCGCCGGATTCTGTTGGTGGATGACGAAGTGGCGGTGTTGCTGACGATGAAGGCGGTGCTCGAGATCAGCGGGTTCGAGGTGGAGACGGCAGCCAGCGCGCGCGAGGGCAAGAGCAAGCTGAAGACGCGCGAGTACGACATGGTGATTACCGACATGCGGATGGAGTCCGAGCAGGCGGGGCGCGAGGTGGTGCTGGCGGCGCGGACGGCTCCGTACCATCCGGCGGTGGCGTTGCTGACGGCGTTTCCGCTGGACGAAGGGGACGCGATGACGATGGGCGCGGACAAGCTGCTGGTGAAGGCGACCCACACGCGGGTGCTGCTGCAGCAGCTCGACAAGCTGTTCGAGAGCCACACAGCGAAGCTAAAGAAGCTGGAGTCGGCCGGGCCTGGGGCGGGCTTGGCGGCGGGGTTTGCTGCGGGTCTGGCGGCGGCTTCGGCGGGGAGCGGGAAGAAGGCGTCGGCGAAGAAGGTCGCGGTGAAGAAGGCGTCGGCGCGGAAGAAGGTGGCGGCGAAATAGTGCTTGCAACGGCTACGGCGAGGTGTGCGCCTTGATGTATTTGCGGAGATCCTGGTTGATGTCCAGGCACTTGTTGACGCCGGAGTCGAGCATGCCGAGCCAGGCGGAGGCGGGCTCTTTGAGCTCGGCGGTGGAGAGCAGGTAGCTGGTCTGGACGATGATTTCGAGGGCGTTCGAAAGATCGTGGGCGAGTCGGCGGATCTCGAGTGCAAGCTCTTCGGGAATCCGCTCGGAGGACGGGAGATTTGCTTCCGGCTGGCTCGAATTGTGCGGGCTCGTCATAGAGGGAGGGACCTTGTTTGCCGCAGGGTACGGCTCGCTTTCAGTGTAAGGCAGGCGGGGCGGAATTGACAGTTGGGGCGGATTTTGCGAACATCAGGACAGATTCACAGCAGTGCCGTAGTGGCGGAATTGGCAGACGCGCGTGGTTCAGGTCCACGTACTCGCAAGGGTGTGGGGGTTCGAGTCCCTTCTTCGGCACCAAATTTTAGATGAGCACGGGACCCCTCCCAACGAGGGGTCTTGCCGTTTCTGGGCGCCGGAGAAGACGATGGCTACGTATTTGGACCGGATCATGGCGCAGACGCTGTTGCGGGTGCTTGACCGCAAGGCGGCGGCCAACGTGGAAAACCTGGAGCGGCGGGCGGCGGCGCATGTGCCGCGGGGGTTCGCGGCCGGGCTGCGCAAGGTGGCGGCGGAGGGGCCGGCGATCATTGCGGAGCTGAAGAAAGCTTCGCCGTCCAGGGGTTTGTTGCGTGAGGATTATCGGCCGGCGATGACGGCACGGGCGTATGAGGAAGTAGGGGCCGCGGCAATCTCAGTGCTGACCGACGAGGAGTTCTTCCAGGGGTCGCTCGTGGACCTGGAACGCGTATCGGAGGCGGTGCGGATTCCGGTGCTGCGGAAGGACTTCATCCTGGACTCGTTTCAGATTCTGGAGGCGCGGGCGGCCGGGGCGGATGCGGTGCTGTTGATTGTGGCGGCGCACGCGGATAAGGACCTGCTGGAGCTGGGCGCGGAGGCTCAGCGGCTGCGGCTGGACGTGCTGTGCGAGGTGCATGACCGGGAGGAGTTGGCCCGGGCGCTCGACCTGGGCTTCGAGCTGGTTGGGGTGAACTCGCGGGATCTAAAGACGCTGCAAGTCGATCCGCGGCGGCACTTTGAGCTGATTCCGTACATGCCGGAGGAGGTGCTGCGGGTGGCGGAAAGCGGGATACGCACGGCCGCGGACATCGAGCAGCGGATGGGGATCGGGTATGACGCGTTCCTGGTGGGCGAGACGCTGATGCGGCAGCCTGAGCCATCGGCGGCGCTGGCGCTCTTGCTTGGCCGGGACTACGCGTCTGAAGTTTAGTTCGAGGTGGTCCAGGTGTGGATCAAGATTTGTGCGAATACCTGCGTTGAAGATGCGCTGCGGGCGGCGGAGCTGGGGGCGGATGCGGTTGGGTTCGTGTTTGCGCCGAGCGCGCGGCGGGTGACGCCGGAGCAGGTAAGGGCGATCGCGGGAGAGCTGCCGGCGCGGATGGAGCGGGTTGGGGTGTTTGTGGGCGGGAGCGCGGAAGAGATCGCGGCGACGGCGGAGACGGCCCGGTTGACCGGGGTGCAGCTCCATAGCGAGTTTGAGGCGGGGCTCGTGGAGCGGCTGGGCGAATGGATGCCGGAACTGGCAGTGATCCCGGTGGTGCACTGGGAGATTGCGGACCAGGATGAGTCGGTTGTGGCGGCTGCGGCTGGATTCGACAGAGTTGTCGGGAAGCCGAGGCAGCGGGTGCTGGTAGATGCCAAGGTGGGCCGGGCTTCCGGGGGCCTGGGCGTCTCGTTCGATTGGGAGAGCGCGCGAGAGATGTTTGCGGAGCAGCGGGAACGAGGGCTGCGGCTGATTGTGGCGGGCGGTTTGCGCCCGGAAAATGTGGCGGAGGCGATCCGGGTGCTGCGGCCGTGGGGCGTGGACGTGGTAAGCGGGGTGGAGCGGGAGCCGGGGCGGAAAGACCCTGAGAAGCTAAGGCGGTTCATCGAAAACGCCCGGAGAGCGTAGGCTCGATCCGGACGTTTCGGGACTCCCAATGTGGGGTTCAGCGTTGGGCTGCGAGATTAGTGGTGGGCGACCGGGGTGTGATCGTGCAGCCTGGGGCTGCGGTCGTGGAAGAGGTTGGGGCGGATCCGGGTGCCGGTGCTTTGGACAGGGTGGGCGAAGGCCAGGGCGGGACTGAGAACAAGGATCAGAGCCGCGAGAGTCATCGATTTCAGGATCATGATGTTTCTCCGTTTCGTAAAGATAGGACGCGGCAACCCACAGGCTGGATGCAGAATCTGAGGCGCGGCTGCACTTAGGTAACGGCTTGCCAGCAAAGGGCAGATTCTCCGCTGCATGGCGCGAGACAAGGAGGTTCGAGTGCGAATGCAGAAGCTCGCAAACGTATGTTAGAAATAGGCACGGTATCTAGTCTTCTGATCGAGGCGGTTCCATGGGCATTGTTCACCTTGTCATCGGCGCGACGGCATCCCTTGTCGCGTTGGCAGTCTTGTTTCCCGACAAAGGTGTTGCGCAGACAACGCCAACGAATGTTGCGCAGACTTTGCCAACGAATGTAGAACGCTTCCATGTTCCCTCGACGGTCTCGCCGGAGGCCGCGGAAGGGTTGAGCAAGATTAATGCCATGCGCGCGCATGCGCCAGCGCGAGTGCGGCCGCGGACCCAGGAAGATTGGGACCAGGCCAACGCCCAGCTTGCCAAGATGGCGATGCCGATGTCGGCGGCGGCCGCGGACGCTCTTCACGTCACGCGGACGGAAGATCATCTGGGTGGCGTTCCCGTGGTGCGCGTTCGTCCCGCTAACTATAAAGGAGGCGGAGCGACTCTTCTGTATATGCACGGAGGGGCGTTCACCTTTCTTTCCGCGGCGAACAGTTTGACGATTCCAGCCCTGGTCAGCACCGCGACGGGGAATGAAGTCATTTCGATCGACTACACGCTTGCGCCGCGCGCGAAGTGGCAGACTGTCACCGATCAAGTGGTGGCCGTCTGGAAGGCTGTTCTCGCCTCGGGGGTCAAGCCGCAGAATGTTGGAATGCTGGGCGACTCTGCCGGCGGCGGCCTGGCCGCGTCGTCCGTGCTGAAGATGCGCGACGAGCACCTGCCCTTGCCCGGTGCGCTTTACCTGATCTCTCCGACGACGGACCTTTCCGGCGCCGGCGATACGAGCACGACGCTCGCGCCGGTCGACCCGGTGCTTCAGCCCGAGACCCTTTCCTGGAGCAGGGAAGCGTACGCACCGGTTGCCGACCAGAAAAACCCGTACGTGTCGCCGGTGTATGGAGATTACAGCCAGGCCTTTCCCCCGACCCTGATCCAGGTAGGCACCCGCGAAATGCTCTTGAGCTCTTCCGTGCGGGAATACCAGGCGATCCGGGGCGGAGGCCATGAAGCAGTGCTCGATGTTTATGAGGGGATGCCGCACGTCTGGGTGAGCTTGATCCCGCAGGCGCCTGAAACGAAGACTGCGATCAAGCGTGCGGCGGATTTTTTCGCTCTCCACCTGAATAAGTAGAAACGGAACTCACTCCAGGGGACAGCGCCTATGGGGATGCGAGGCCTTGTGCCTAATCCTCGCCGCGCGCGTTGACCCCCTTTTTTGAGCGCGTGGTGTTCTGTTCGAGGCACTTGTCCGAGACCAGCACGGGATTCGACATCTCCTTGGCCGCGGCGCGGGTGAAGGCGCGGTAGAGCCGGGGGACGTCGACGCGTCCGTTGCGCATTTCGGCCTGGATGGCGGCGTGCATGGCCGAGAGCAGCTCATCGCGAAGCTCGTTGAGGACGCGGTCGATGTAGAGATAAGGCAACGATAGCTCCGGTAGGTCTTTCTCCACGATAGCGCGTCTGCGACCCGGCACCCGTGCGAGGCATCTGAGTGGGAAACAAGGAGTGTTCATGGAATACAGGCAATTGGGCAGGTCGGGGCTGAAGGTGCCGGAGCTTTGCTTCGGAGCGGGAACGCTGGGGACGCAGGGCGAGTTCTTTGAGGCATGGGGCAAGACGACCGAAGAAGAGGCCGACCGGATCGTAGGCATCTGCCTGGACGCGGGGCTGAACTTCTTCGATACGGCGGATATTTACTCCTACGGCTCGAGCGAGACGGCGCTGGGCAAGGCGCTGGCCAAGTACAAGCGCGAGGATGTGCTGATCTCGACCAAGGCGACGTTTCGCTTTGGCGAGGGACCGAACGATGTGGGGTCGAGCCGATACCACCTGATCCAGTCGCTCGAGCGCAGCCTGAAGCGGCTGGGGACGGACTACGTGGATGTGTATCACCTGCATGCGTTCGATGCGACGAGCCCGGTGGAAGAGACGCTGCAGGCGCTGAACCACATGGTGCTGGCGGGCAAGGTGCGGTATATCGCCTGCTCGAACTTTTCGGGATGGCACCTGATGAAGTCACTGAGCGTGAGCGAGCGGTATGGTTGGTCGCGGTACGTGGGGCAGCAGTGCTACTACTCGCTCGTTGGGCGGGATTTTGAGTGGGAGCTGATGCCGCTGGGGCTCGACCAGGGCGTGGGTACGCTGGTGTGGTCGCCGCTGGGCTGGGGTCGGCTGACGGGCAAGATTCGCCGAGGCGCGGAGATGCCGAAGGAGTCCAGGCTGCAGAGCAAGATGGTTAACGACGCCGGTCCGCAGGTGCCGCTCGAGCATGTGTACAAGGTGGTGGACGCGATCGATGAGGTGGCCAAGGAGACGGGCAAGACGGTGCCGCAGATTGCGCTGAACTGGTTGCTGCGGAGGCCTACGGTATCTACGCTGATCGTCGGGGCGCGGAACGAGGAGCAGCTGCGGGCAAATCTTGGGGCGGTGGGCTGGAAGCTGACGCCGGAGCAGGTGGCGAAACTGGATGCGGCGAGCGAGCTGCCGAAGGCGTATCCGTACTGGCACCAGACGCAGTTTGCGGAGCGGAATCCGAGCCCCGTGTAACCCGGTGTAACCCGGAAGTGGCTGGGCAGTTGCGAACAACCTGTAACAGGCTGCCGGGTTTGAATCATTGAAGCAAGGACGATTGCGGCGAAGGGATAGCTTGAAAACCTCAGCCAGCACAAGAAAGGGACATATGACAAAGACAGGAAAACAGCGGTTTATGGGGTCGATTCTGGCATTGGGCTTGCTTGCGGCGACGGGTTCGATGGCAGCGCAGTATGGTCCTCCTCCACCGCCCCCGGGGTACGCGCAGGGTCCGGGTGGCTGGGAGGCTCCGCCGCCGGAGTTTGCCGCGGCGCAGCAGCGTGGGTATCACGATGGCGTGGAAGGGGCGAAGAAGGATTATGAGAACCATCGTCCGCCGAACGTGAACAATCGCGATGAGTACCGGCACCCGAACTTCATTCCCGGGCCAGATCGGCGCAGCTACCGGATTGGGTTTCAGCGCGGATATCAGATCGCGGTGCAGCATATCTATGGCGGACCGGGAGGTTACGGTCCGCGGTAAGGCCAAAGCGTGAGAAGCAGGTCAGGGACCCGGTCGATGCGGCCGGGTCTTCTTGTTTACGGACTCCGGACTCAGTGGACGGCGGGGCCGTCGGCGGCGGGCTTGATCTTGCCGATCAGCACGACCAGGGGAATCATGCAGGCGCAGAAGACGCCCAGGATGGCGATGATGTCCAGATAGGCGAGCATGGACGATTGGCGATGGAGTTGGTTGTAGATGTAGGCCTGCGCGGTCTGGACGCCGCCGAGGTTCGTGCTTCCGCCGAGGACGGATCCCATGCGGTTTGCGCCGCCGTGGAAGAGCGGTTTCAGGCGGTTGACCTGCTCGTCGAAGGCGCGATTGCCGGGCAGGAGATTGCGGATCATGTAGGCCTCATGCCGCTGCGAGCCGCGGCTGAGCATGGTGGCGATGTAGGCGGTGCCGACCGAGCCGCCGATGTTGCGCGCCAGATTGGTGAGGCCGGAGACGTCGTTGTTCTCGGCGCGGGCGACGCCGGTGTAGCTGATGGTGTTGATCGGGATGAAGAGGAAGGCGAGGCCGGAGGCCTGGAAGACGCGGACCCACATGATGTATTTGAAGCTTGAGCCGAGCGACAACTGGTGCATCAAGATCATAGAGAGGGCCTGGATGGTGAAGCCGAAACCGATCATCCAGCGCGGGTCGAGCTTTCCGATGAGAACGCCGACGATCGGCATGCAGAAGACGATGCAGAGGCCTCCAGGAGAAATGACCAGGCCGGCGAGCTCTGCCGTATAGCCGAGCAGCGTCTGGACGAACTGCGGGATGAGCACGGTCGTGCCGTAGAGCGTGAAGCCCAGGACGAACATGAGGACGAAGGAGATGGAGAAGGTCTTGCGGCGAAACAGGGTGAGATTGAGGATGGGCCGGTTCTTGACGCGGAGCTGGTAGAGCTCCCAGAAAACGAGGGTGATGAGCGAGGCGACGCAGAGCACGATGAAGAAGCTGATCGTGCGCGAGCCGAACCAGTCATCTTCCTGGCCTTTGTCGAGGATGAACTCGAGCGAGCCGAAGCCGGAGGCGAGCAGGCCGAAGCCGAAGAAGTCGAGCTTGAGGCCGCCGAGCTTGGATTCCTTGACCTCGCGGACGATGTGCGGCGGGTCCTCAACCAGGCGGCTGGTGAGGAAGAGCGAGAGGCAGGCGATGGGGACGTTGATGAAGAAGATCCAGCGCCAGTTGTAGTTGTCGGTGATCCAGCCGCCGAGGGTGGGGCCGATGGCGGGGGCGACGACGACGGCCAGGCCGTAGAGGGCAAAGGCTTTGCCGCGGTCTTTGGGCTCGAAGGTGTCGGCGAGGATGGCTTGCTCGGAGGGTGCGAGGCCTCCTCCACCGGCGCCTTGCAGGATGCGGAAGAAGACCAGCAGACCGAGCGAGGGCGCGAGGCCGCACAGGGCGGAAGAGACGCCGAAGAGCACGACGCAGATCATGTAAAACTTTTTTCTGCCGATGAAGGTAGTGAGGTACGCGGAGGCGGGGAGGATGATGGCGTTGGCGACCAGATAGCTGGTGAGGACCCAGGTGGCTTCATCCTGCGAAGCGCCGAGCGAGCCGGCGATGTGCGGCAGGGAGACGTTGGCGATCGAGGAGTCGAGCACCTCCATGAAGGTGGCGAGGGTGACGGTGAGGGCGACGGCCCATTTGTTGGCGCGGGGCTTCCAGGCGGCGTCGGCGCGGTTCTGCGCGGCGAGTTGGTCGGGGGAGAGCTCGTGGCCTGCGGAGGAGGAGGATTGCTGGTCGGGGAGGGTCGCGGTTGCGGCTGCCATTCGTTCTCTCGATCAAGGAGTCCGCCGGAGTGTGGGCCGGAGAAAGCGGGGTCTGGAGGAGTGACGCTTCTAGAGGGTATCCGTTGGCGGGGATTTCTACTAGCATCGGGTTTGCGGGAGATACAGATGCATTTGGATAGCGGAAAATTAATGGAGCTGCAACGCTATGACCTGGAAGCGAAACGGCTTCGGGACGAGATGGATGCATTGCCGAAGCTGGTGGCGCAGCTGGAGGCGAAGGCCAAGGCGACCGTGGGCCAGCGGGCGGTGGTGCTCGACCTGATGGGCAAGGAGGAGGCGCTGCGGCGGCGGCAGGAGTCGGATGTGAAGGACCATCAGGCCAAGATCGTGAAGATTCGCAAGCAGCTCGATCTGGCGACCTCGACCCAGCAGGTGCAGGCATTTGAGCGGGAGATTGAGTTTGCCCGAGGGGCGATTGGGAAGCTCGAGGACGAGGAGCTCGAAAGCATGCAGCGCAGCGAGGATTTTGAGGCGCAGAAGAAGGTGGCCGATGCGGCGGTAGCGGCGGGGCAGGCGAAGTTTGAAAGTGAGCGGACGCGGGCGGGGGCGACTGTTGCGGCGAACAAGACGGCGCTGGCTGAGCTGGAGGAAAAGCGCAAGGCACAGCGGGAGACGATCGGGGAAGATGCGCTCTCGATGTATGACCGGATTGCGCGGGCGAAGGGCACGGGCATTGCCGAGGTGTTGATGCAGAAGTGCATGGCGTGCCAGATGATGCAGCGGCCGCAGCGCTGGAACGATCTGCGCGACCGCGACAACCGGGAGCTGATGACGTGCGAGAGCTGCGGGCGGCTGCTCTGGTATAACGCGGAGACCGACTCGCCGGGGCGGAAGCCGGTGGAGCGGGAGAGCATCGCGGCACAGATTGTGAGGGGACGTTGAAGCGGATTTGCGTGGACATGGACGAGGTGATGGCGGATGCGGTGGCCGAACACCTGCTGCGGTACAACCGGCAGTTCGGGGAGGCAATTACGCTCGCGGACCTGCACGGGAAGTGGATCTGGGATGTGGTGGGGGAGGAGCGGCATCGGGCGCTTGAGCAGTACCTGCGCTCGGAGGATTTCTTCGCCGTGCTGGAGGTGATGCGGGACTCGCAACGAGTGATGCGGGCGCTGCAGGCGCGCTACGAGGTATTTATCGCGACCGCGGCGATGGAGGTGCCGACGTCGTTTACGGCGAAGTACGAGTGGCTGGGACGGCACTTTCCGTTCATCCCGGCGTCGCACATCGTGTTTTGCGGGGATAAGAGCATTTTGCAGGCGGATTACCTCATCGACGACAACCCGCGGCAGCTGAGGCGGTTCGGCGGCGAAGGAATTCTGTATGACGCGCACCACAATGTGCATGCGACGGGATTTCAGCGGGTGAAGAACTGGCTGGAGGTGGAGGAGCTGTTTCTGGGGAAGTGAGGGGTAAGGGTTGAGGGGTAAAGGGTTGAGGGTAGGTAAGGTTTGAGGGATACCCCCTTACCCCTTTACCCCTTACCCCTCATCCCTTACCCCTGTCCTTTGCTCCTGCCTCACTAGTCTTCGCCGGCGAAGGCGAGCATGGCTCCTCCGCGGCGCTTGGCGGAGTACATGGCCTCGTCGGCGGCTCGGCGGAGGCTGTCGATGTCGTCGGCGTGATCGGGTGAAAGGGCGATGCCGATGCTGATGCGGACGTCGACGGAGTGGCCCTCAATAGCGATAGGGACGCTGCCGGCGGACATCATGGCGCTGGCGATGAAGCGCAGATGATGCTCGTCGTTGACGCCGGCGAGGAGCGCGGTGAACTCGTCGCCGCCGGTGCGCGCGAGCATGTCGCGGGGGCTCATGTGCCAGGAGAGGCGGACGGCGAGGGCGCGCAGGAGCTGGTCACCGGCGGAGTGGCCGAGTGTGTCGTTGATGGTCTTGAAGTTGTCGACATCAATGACCAGGCAGGCGATGGTGGTGCGGTTTTCGCGGGCGTCGTCGAGGGTAGCGATGAGGCGCTCCTCGAAGAGGCGACGGTTGGGCAGGTCGGTCAGGGGGTCGTGCATGGCCATGCGCTCGGTGCGCTGCACGTGCTCCTGCAGGAGCGTGAGGACGATGCCTGCGACGACAAGGTATTGCGGCAGTTCGAGGACGGCGCGATTGACGTGGATGCCGGGCGCGACTCTGCGCAGCAGCTCGACGATCGGATAGGTGAGGCCCCAGCCGAAGAGGCCGGCGACGGCGGCAATGACGCCTCGGGTGTAGCGCTCGGCGGAAAGAAGATAGAAGTAGCCCGCACTGAGAAAGAGCAGGGAGATGGCGCCGCGCGCGGTGAGGTCCGGATGCCGCCAGGCGGAGGGCAGCACGACGAGGCCGAAGACGCCAAAGACCTGACTGACCAGGAGCACGGGCCGGGCGCGGGCGCGCTTGCGGAGGGCCATGTGCGCCGCGGGCGCGAGAAAGAGCAGGGCGGCGCTGAAGTCCATCCAGTGCGCGTGGAGCGGGAAAACGACCAGGGCCGCTGCGACGAGAGTGGGAAGGAGGAACTCCGCTGCCAATATCCAGTGAATCCTGCGTTTTGGAACATTGGCGGTGCCGAGCAGAAAGGCCGTGCCGCACAGGCCGGAGCACCAGAGTGACGTGAGTTGAGCGATCCGGGCCAATGGACCGTGCGCCTGAGCGACCAGCAGAGCGACCTGGTGCACGAGTACAAAGCCCCAGCCGAGGAACCAGAGATCGACGTGCGGGCCTACCCGGCGCACCAGCGGACGAAAGCAGACGATAAAGATCGTCAGCGCGAAGATGTCCGGCAAAGAGCTGTAATCCACGTCGCGTTTCCTTGATCGTCAGCGCTTGCGAGGGAAGATTGCTCGGATCCGGGGAGCGCTACTAGGCAATTTACTTCCTATTCCGGCAAATGTGATAAAGAAAATGTCGTGTAACTAACATTTCTTTTCCCGTTTTGATTCTCACTGCGCGCATGGGTTTTGCTTATGGGCCGGATCAGCTTTTTGCAAAGACCGTGGCCTGCTTTTCTGCATGGCGTTCCCGTGCCAGTTCCAGCAAACGATCAATCAATGCTTTGTACCCGAGGCCGGAGGCCTGCCAGAGCTTGGGGTACATGGAGATGGATGTAAAGCCGGGCATGGTGTTGATCTCGTTAAGGAAGATCTGTGGCGCAGGATTCTTTCTGCCGGTGGCGAGGGTTGCAGGCTCCATGAGGAAGTCGACGCGGGCGAGGCCGGCGCAGTCGCAGGCGCGGAAGGCGGCCAACGCCATGACGCGGATTTGTTTCGCCTGGGCGGCGGTCAACTTGGCGGGAAGCACGGAGACGCTTTCGTCGGGGCCGCTCAACTGGTATTTGGCTTCGTAGTCGTAGAACTCCTTGGCGGGGATGATCTCGCCGACAACGGAGGCCTCGGGCGCGTCGTTGCCGAGGATGGCTACTTCGAGCTCGCGGGGCTTGGCGCCGGGGCCGCCGACGCCCTGCTCGATGACGATTTTGCGGTCGAAGCCGGCGGCAAGATCCATGGCTGCGACGAGTTTGGACGCATCGTGCACCTTCGAGATGCCGACGGATGAGCCGAGGTTCGCGGGTTTGACGAAGAGCGGGTAGGCGAGGGCTTTCTCGAGGGTGCGGCGGCAGCGCTTCGGGTCGGCTTGCCACTCGGAGCGCAACAGGGACACATACGGCGTCTGCGGCAGGCCGGCTGCGGCGAACAGCCGCTTCATCGCGTCCTTGTCCATGCCGGCCGCGGAGCCGAGGACGCCGGAGCCGACGTAGGCGAG
>CAXSDM010000031.1:0-23550 GCA_964235575.1 uncultured Acidobacteriaceae bacterium
TGGCCGGCGTGGGAGTTCCTGGTACTCGCGCTGCTGTTCGCGATTGTGTGGCTGATGCCAAACACGCAGGAGATCCTTGGCGAGCAGCAGCGCGACGACGAACCGAACTGGAGCCTGATACCCATCTCCCGATGGAGCCCGAGCACCACCTGGTGGCTGGTCACGTCGGCCATCTTTCTGGTAAGTATGGCCTACTCCACGCGTGGATCGACCTTTCTTTACTTCCAGTTTTAGACGCATTACATCTCGCAATGCAAGCTGATTGGGTAAGTCACCATTGTGGTATAGCCAGAACCTCCGTAGTTGTCTTACCTTCACTACTACACAGCATTAGGTAATTTACTCTTATAGAACGCTGCTGACATCGGCCCGCGAAACGGGTGCACACAGGTCTACTTCGTCCCGGCGTTCTACAAGCTCGATTGGCACAAGATCATTGCCGATGAGCCAGCATATGCGCCGCCCGGCAAATGCCACACCCGGCCGCGGCTCCGAAATGAGACGCATGCCATTCTCCTCAAGGAAAGAGATGGTCGCCTCAAGCGGACCGGCGGTATAACAAAGGTGGTTTAGACCCGGCCGCCGTTTCGCTGCCGATGCGAGGACGCTGGCTGGACCATCTGGAGCTACAAACTCCAGGTAAGACGTATCGTTGGGCATCTGCAAAAAACACACAAAAGCAGTCTGGACCGGGTCATGAATAACATCCGATGCTATCCGGTAATTAAACTTCGTCGTATATTCTGAGACCGCCTGAGCGATTTCTCCCGTAACATACCCGACATGATGCAGCCGCATGGGTTTTTCAAGAGCCACTTAAAGACCTCCACGGGTTATCGAGAAAGCTGGTCTTTACTTCGCTGCGAGCTTCCGCTGAATGAGGTGAACCATGTCGCCAACGTTCTTGAGTTCCTGCAGTTCGCCCAGAGCAAACTTGATCTTAAAGTGCCTTTCAGTGGCTGTTACAAGATTAATGTGGGCCAGAGAATCCCAGTCTTCGACATTGTTTGCATTGGACTCGGGGGTGATATGGAGATTTGGCTGGTCGAGAATGTCTTGAAAGATTGGCTGTAATTGCTGAAGAACGTCACTCATGAAGGACTCTTTTCCTAAAACGTCTGTGGGACGTCGACGGCTGATAATTGAGAGCAAATTACAGGTTGCTATGCAGGATCTTTGATAAGTCGTCCCATCGCTCCGGGTGCATGACCGGTGCGATCTCACTTGAGCACGCGGCAGCTTATAAGCCAAAGATCAACGTGGAAGCGCATTTCTCCGCATCTGCCAAGAACGGCCAGACGAGGCCATAACTTGCGGCGTATAGCGCCGGAGGGTCAGGTTAAATTGTTGGTCTTGTTCGTCAACTGCTTAATGCTCAACTGTGGCGTCGCAAGCCGGCAGCTACTCGGGTCGCGCACAATAGCGTTTCCACAAACAAAGCAAAACCTTAGCGCAGCATGAGCTAGAGCAGAAATCATCTTGCTATGCAGCTTACTTCGTAGTCGCCATTCTAGCGAGCCAAAATCTCAATTGTTGTTCTTGTCTAGCTACTACACCAGCATCAGGAGCTTGCTCTAAGTTGTTCTATGGCTCCTGAGGTAGGACTCGAACCTACAACCCTTCGGTTAACAGCCGAATGCTCTGCCATTGAGCTACTCAGGAATGCGCTTGAAGCCGCAAATGACCCTCTTCTGCGACCCTTTGACTATAACAAACGCTGTCAGACGAGTCAAAGACTCACGCACTTGCAAGTCAAGGAAACAATAGGATCGCCAGACAATAGGAACTGAAGGGTACCTGCTTTTCCGCAATGCAGGCTCCCACCTCCGCTTCATGGTACTTCCCTGTCTGAAGCCGTGCACTCAGCTCGTCCGGAAGACGATGAAGATCGGACGAGGTATACCTCATCACGAACCACGGTCGGCGCGTGCCGGCAAAACCGCTCGCCTGATTGCAGGTCTGCCGAGCGTCTTCGCTTCCCGTTGAAATATGCAGACCCGGTCTGGCCAGCATCTCCGCCACAGTCGCCTCCTGCTCGTCGAGAGACACCTGCGCTACCGTCTGCGCGAAATCTTCCACCGCATACAACTGCCCGTGACTTTGCACCACGGCGATGCCCACGGCGTTCACGTGCGGATCGAGCAGGTTCGCCCGATGGCCTGCGGAGTTCATCCATAAGTCGTGAATGAGCGCGGAGTTGGACGCCTCCGCCACGTTCTCCGTGACCAGGGAAAAGTGAGCGCCCGCCTCCCCGGCACGTTCCGCCAAGCCTGCCTCGCCTGCAAACTGATGCGAAATCTCTTGGCGCCGCGCCATCTCATACGCATGCCGGCGCGCTGCAAGCGAAAGGTGCTGCTCCGACGCAAGCAGGGGCA
Source organism: uncultured Acidobacteriaceae bacterium (assembly GCA_964235575.1). Classification (GTDB taxonomy): domain Bacteria; phylum Acidobacteriota; class Terriglobia; order Terriglobales; family Acidobacteriaceae; genus Edaphobacter. The sequence goes on from CAXSDM010000031.1 coordinate 2,376, forward strand.
GGCCACGAGCAGCTCTCTCTTGCTGTGCTGCGGCGAAAAGATACTGCTCCGACACACTCTGCGCCCGCATCGGAAAACTGCCGGCGACGGTGGCCAGAACCGCTGCAAGCAGAACGCGAACAGTGCTTTGCTGAGTCATCGGTACTCCTGCACGTATCAACCCGGAGACAACGGCAGGGTTGCGGGCACGCCAGGCGTTATGCCTCGAACGGCGGCAGTTCGCTCCGGTAGCGCACCAGCAGATGAACCAGCTTGCGTGCGTTCCAGTAGCGCGGACCATACAGTCTCGGATTCGAAACGCATCGATAAAGCCAGCCAAAGTAGAAATAGTCTGCCCACGCCGGTATTAACACCTGGTCTCCGCTCAGAAAAGCGATGGCCGCCCCAACACAATGAATGGCTGGCCGATACTCCAATTGTTGCTTCAGCCACAGACCTAAACGTTCCTGAACGCCACCCCCCAAAGTGACGATGACATGCTTCGGACGAAGCCGGTTGAGCCGCTCAGCCAGCAGCGGATCTTCAATCCGGGATCCGTACAACGGCGCCACATACAGGCATTCCTCCGGAACACAGATGCCCTGCTCCCGCAGCCACGCCACATTGTTGCCCACACTTTTCTCGTTCGCCATCACCCACAGCGTGTTCCCCGGGGCGCGCACGTCGGAGTGACCGAGCAGGGTCCGGAGGTACTCCAGACCAGAAAGACGTGGAATCCGATCGTGGGCGAGTAGATTCCAGATAAGAACCATCAAGCCTGAATCGGTAATGGCAAGATCCGCATTCACCAGAGACTCGCGATAACCGGCGTTGGTACTCAAATCCTTCAGTGCCGGCGCCGCTGGCACCACCACTAAGCCCCCGGAACGGATTCGATCGATCGCTTCTTCCGCGGTACCCACAAAGAAATCGATACCAAGAATCTGCCGGGAGCTCACAGAGGTAAGGCTCGGTCCATACGTCAGCGTTGCCATCAGTGCCTTGTGCTTCCTGCCTGCATTTCGTCGTAAATCCACGCGTAGGTACGCGCGAGCCCGTCTTTCAAGCGAATTGACGGTTCCCAGCCCAGATCGTCCAGAATCATCGTGTTATCACTGTTGCGCCCGTTTACGCCTTTAGGCGCGCTCAGATTGTAGTTCCGCTTAAGTCGAACGCCGGCAATCTCTTCGGCGATGTCGACCAGCTGGTTGATCGTGACCAGCTCATCCGAGCCAAGGTTGATCGGCTCCAGAATGTCGCTTTCGAGAATCAACTGCGAGCCCTTGGTGCAGTCGTCGATGTACATAAATGACCGTGTCTGCTTGCCATCGCCCCATATCTCGATCTCGTTTGTGCCTTCCATCTTGGCCTCAATCACTTTCCGGCAAATGGCTGCAGGGGCCTTCTCGCGGCCGCCGGTCCAGGTTCCTAACGGGCCGTACACGTTGTGATACCGGGCCACCCGCGTTTGCATGCCGTAATCCTCTCGGAAGTGGCGGCACATCCGCTCGGAAAACAGCTTCTCCCATCCGTACCCATCCTCCGGCATCGCTGGGTAGGCGTCCGCCTCTTTGAGCGCCACCACATCCGGGCTGGTCTGCTTGTCGGCGTTATAGACACAGGCCGAAGACGAAAAGAAGAAGCGCTCCACGCCTTTATCCCGCGCGGCCATCAGCATGTGCGTGTTCGTCAGCACTGAGAGCATACAAAGCGCTTTATTGTTCTCGATAAAGCCCATACCTCCCATATCGGCAGCCAACTGAAACACAGCAGTTACGCCCTCTACTGCCTTCAGGCAGTTCGCTTTGTCTTTCAGGTCAAGCGAGAGGCTCTCCACTCCTTGCGTCACCTGGTACCACTCGTCCAGCGGCTTGATGTCGACGGCTCGCACCACCTCCACGCCACTCTCCATGAGTTGTTTGACAAGATGACCGCCGATAAATCCACCGGCACCACAAACGACCGCTTTTTCTCCTTTGAGGCTCATGAACAACCGCTCCTATGCTGCGCAAGTTAAAGTGAAACAACCGGGACCGAGACTACATGCAGTTTCCCCACCTCGCCTACCAATGTCAAGGAAAACAGACCACGGATGACGAAGCGAATCAGCCACTCCACGAAAGATCGACCAACCCTGTACCATAATGAAATTCAAGCCACTTAGCACGAATGTGTCGCTCATGAACCAACATCCGCAGCCGGGAAGAAAAGCGTCCGGCCATCCCCCTTTGCTCTTACGAAAGCCCTCGCGACTCGGATTGACGGTTCGCTTTGCTGCCCGGCAGCCGCTCGCCGCGACCGGACTTGTTCTGCTCACGGCTTTCGTCCTTGCCGCTCTCCTGGCGCCTGAGCTCGCTCCCTTCAATCCTGCCCATCTTAATCTCAACGCCCGCATGCTCCTCCCCGGCTCCGCTCATCGCTTCGGCACAGACGAACTCGGCCGAGACATCCTCTCCCGCATCCTTTTCGGTGCCCGCATCTCGCTGCTCGTGGCCGTCTCCGTTGTGGCCATCTCCCTCACTGTCGGCCTTGTTGCCGGCTGTCTCGCAGGCTTTTACGGAGGACTTGCCGACACCGTCATCAACATCTATCTCACCAACGCATTTCTCGCCCTTCCCGGCATCCTGCTCGCCATCGCCTTCGTCGCGTTTCTCGGTCCCGGCTTCGTCAATCTCATCTTCGCTCTTTCCCTCTCCGGCTGGGTCGGCTACGCGCGCCTCGTCCGTGCTCAGGTGCTCGCCCTGCGGGAGCGTGAATTCGTCGAAGCCGCACGCGCCCTCGGAGCCTCCGATCTGCGCCTCATCACACGGCACATCCTGCCCAACCTTTTGCAGCCGCTCATCGTGCAGGCCGCCGTCGGCATGGCCGGCGCCGTGCTCGCCGAGGCCACCCTGAGCTTTCTCGGGCTCGGCATCCCGGCGCCCGCCGCAAGTTGGGGTTCCATGCTCAACGACGGACGCTCCCACCTTTTCGACGCCCCGCATCTCGTCTTCTTCCCGGCCATGGCCGTCATGCTTGCCGTGCTCTCCTTCAACTTCATCGGGGACGCTCTCCGCGACCAGCTCGATCCGCGTACCCGGCTCTCGAACGGGCTTGGCTGAACCAGCCTGTTACGCCCTAACCTTCCGGATCCCTCATGCTCCTCGGCGTTCTCTCTGACACTCATGGCCTGCTGCGACCCGAAGCTCTGGCCGCCCTCGCCCACGCTAACCATATCCTGCACGCCGGCGACGTAGGCGATCCCGCCATCCTCGATGCTCTCCGGACCCTCGCACCCGTCACCGCCATTCGCGGCAACATCGACACCCACGGCCCCTGCGCCGCCCTGCCCGACACGGAGGCCATCGAACTCGACGTCCGCCTCTTCTATCTTGTTCATTCCCTGCAGGATCTCGACCTCGACCCGGTCGCCGCGCACATCTCCGTCGTGGTCAGCGGTCACTCGCACAAAGCTTCGGTAGAACATCGCAACGGCGTTCTCCTGCTCAATCCCGGCAGCGCCGGGCCTCGACGCTTTCGACTTCCCGTCACACTTGCCCTTCTCGATACCGGCCCCGGCACGCTCCGGCCCGAAGTGGTTTCGCTTCTGCCGGAGTAGGCCCGGCGCTTCTGCCTGGCTCCGACCCATTACTGCACCCATTCCACACTCTCCAAAATGCCTTCCATCCGCTTGAACACCGCCCCCAGCTGCGCCTCCGTCAGGTCCTGAGCGCCGCTGTCCTCACCTCCACAGAAGGTATTCACGGCCAGATCGAACCTTAGGCAGCTTCCGCGGCGCAACGCCGTATACGTCACGTCGCGCGCCTCCGTACAGATGTGCCCGTGTTCATCCTTGCCGCGCGAGAAGGGAATGTCCGCAATCGTCGCCGGCTGCAGCGGCTTCTCCGGACGAAAAGTAGCCTGCGCCGAGCACGATGCGGACGAGCTGCGCGGAGTCTGGCTTACATAAAACAACGCCCCGCTGAAGGTAGAGGCAGGGTACGGATTGAAGGCCAATGTCGCAACGACCAGCATCTCCGCATGGTGCGGCGCCGTTCTTGCGTCCAGATGAAACGTGCTGACCTCACCGTCCTTCCTGGCCAGATTCCATCCCGGCGGAAGGTGGAAGCGTAAATGAACACGCTCCTCCATCACGGTTTGCGCCGGCGGACTCACTGGCTCGGGCACCGGCCCGCGCGCATCCGGCAGCGGCGGCACCGGCCGCGGCAAAGGCACCTGCTTTGGCTCCGTGTTCTGCGCCAGAGCGTGCCCCAGCAGCAGCGCAATCGTCAGCCCTGCGGCGGTCACGGCTCGAAGCTGGTATCCCCTGCGCATCTTCGCGTCTCTACCCCACACCGTTAGCTTCTCACCCTCGGATTGGCCAGGGAATACACCAAATCGGTCATAAGGTTCACCCCCACATACGTCAGTCCAATCGCTAAAATGCATCCTTGCACCAGCGCGTAGTCCCGATTCGAGATCGCCGATAAGGTCAGCCGCCCGATTCCCGGCAGGCTGAAGATCGTCTCGGTCACGATCGCCCCCGCCAGCAGGCTGCCAAACTGTAGCCCCACCACCGTCAGCACCGGCAAGAGCGCATTGCGCAGCGCATGCCGGTAGAGCACCGCCGCCTCGCTCAACCCCTTCGCCCGCGCCGTCCGGATGTACTCCTGGCCTAGTTCCTCGAGCATCGCCGTCCGCACCATCCGCGTCAAAATCGCCGCCAGGCCGCTTCCCAGCGTTACCGCCGGCAGCACCAGGTGCGCGAAGAACCCCCACCCACTGCCCGCGCCCGAGACCGGCAGCCAGCCCAGGCGAATGGAAAACAGCAAAATCAAAATTGGTCCCAGCGCAAAGTTCGGAAACGACAGCCCCACCAGCGAAAGCACCCCCACCATCCTGTCCTGCCAGCCGTTCCGGTGCGTCGCCGCCCACACCCCGGCCGGCACCGCCGCCGCCAGCCCCAGCAGCAAAGCCGTCATCGCCAGAGCCAGTGTATAGGGATACCGCTCCAGCACCAGGTGCGTCACCGAGTCGCGCAGCCGCAGAGACTGCCCCAGGTCCGCATGCATCACCCCCGTCAGATACCTCCCATACTGCGTCGTCAGCGGTGCATCCAGCCCGTACGCATGGCGCAGAGCCGTTACATCGGAAGCCGTCGCGCCCTCCCCCAGCATCTGCACGATCGGATCCCCCGGAACCAGGTGAATCAGCAGAAACACCACCGAGAGCACCAGCCAAAGCACCGGCAGCGTCAGCAGCAGACGCTGGCCGCCAGCACGCACGCCTGCCCGCAGCCCCAAGCCCACGCTCACACCGAAACCTCCAGCCCGTTCCCCTGCGCGGCGTCCCCGGGCTCCGCGCCGTCGACCTCCTCGGTAGCGAGCGTCTTCACCCGTACCCGGCTGATGCGCAATCCATTTCGCTCCACCACCGCAAACGAGCGCCCCGCATGCACCACCGTCTCACCTGTCTCCGGCAGGTGCCCAAGCTCCCCCAGCAGAAAACCCGCCAGCGTCTCGACCCCCGGCTTCTTCGGAAACGGCCAGCCAAGCTGCGTGCTCAGGTCCCGCAGCGTCGTGCTTCCGTCGATCGTCACCGCCCCGGACGTGGACGGAAGCGCGGCCTGCGTGCCCACATCGAACTCATCCTCGAGTTCCCCGACCACCTGCTCCAGCACGTCCTCAGCCGTCACCAGGCCCACCGTCGACCCAAACTCATCCACCACGATTGCCATCTGCCGCCGGCGCCGCTGAAACTCGAGCAGCAGCTCCCCGGCCAGCTTGGTCTCCGGCACAAACATCACCTCACGCATCACATCACGCAGCGTCAACCCACTCTCGCCCGTCGCGCCCAGGCCCAGCGTCGTCGCGCGAAAATGCATCAGCCGCGAGACATCCTTTGAGTGCACCATCCCCAAAATATGCTCCGAGCCCTGCTGCGGATCCCCCGTCTCTTGCTCATAGATCGGCACCCGGCTGTGCTGCTCTTCCACAATCCGCGCGCTCGCCCGCTCCAGGGCCAACGTCGCCGGCAGAGCAAAGATCTTGCCGCGCGGCGTCATGATCTCGCGCACCACCACATGGCTCAGCTCGATCGCCCCATGGATCAGCTCTTCCTGAAAGCCGGCCAGCAGACCCATCTTCCGCGCCGTCGTCGCAATCAGCTTCAGCTCCTCCGGATTGTGGACCGTACCTTCACCCTGCAGCGGAGCACGAAATAGCTTGAGCACCAAGGTCGCCGAGCCGTTCATCATGCGCACCGCAGGCCGCGTCATGCGCATAAACACGTCCATCGGCCCGGCCACCGCCAGCGCAATGCGCTCGGTCCGCTGCAGCGCCAGTGACTTCGGCACCAGCTCTCCCAGCAGCACCTCAAAATAAGTAATCAGCGCAAAGGCCAGTGCCACCGCCAGAGCATCGCTATACACCGCCAGGTGTGCCGGAACATGGACCAGAAAACGGCTTGCCGCCTTGGTAATTACCTCAGCCAAAGCAGGCTCGCCCAGCCAACCCAGCGCCAGCGCCGCCAGCGTTACCCCAAACTGCACCGCAGGCAGGAAGTCATCAAGCGACCGTTTCAACTGCAGCACCGTCCGCGCCCCCGGACGCCCATGCGCAATCAGCTGCAGCACGCGCGTCTCACGAATGCTCACCAACGCGAACTCCGCCGCCACGAAGAAGCTGTTGGCCAGGATAAAGAAGGCCACCATCACCCCGCGGATCAACGTCCACTCCAACATGAACCGATGCTAGATCAATTTCGTACAAACCGTATATCGGCCCCTCCAGAAACACCAAAGCCTTCCGAGTTGGAAGGCTTTGGATTGAAACTGGAGCAGAAGCGTTAGACAGCTACAGGCGCGTTCAGGACCTTCTTGATCGACTGATCAATCTGCTCCTTGGGCACAAAGCCGACGATTTGGTCGGCCACCTTGCCGTCCTTAAAAATCAGCAGCGCAGGAATGCCGCGAATGCCATAGCGCGAAGGCGTGGAGCTATTCTTGTCCACGTCCATCTTCATCACCTTCAGCTTGCCGTTGTACTGCGTGGCCACTTCATCCACCACGGGCGCAAGCGCACGGCACGGGCCGCACCACGCAGCCCAGAAGTCTACCAGGACCGGCTGCTCACTCTTCAGAACATCCTGCTCGAAGTTCGCGTCACTCACTTCACTGACAAACTGACCAGCCATCTCGATCCTCCCACCGGTCCATGCCGGCTTCCAAAAGAATAGATGCAAACTATTTCAGTGAGATTCATCCCGGCTGATGAGGAACGCCCGGACCTCGCTTACGCAAGGTCAACGGGCGGTGATGCAGCCCTCCCCAGAACTGCCCACAGCCCTACCGTACTGACAGATTCGAGCAGTGTAAAGAGTACCTTTTCCAGTCAATAGTAATAGTTACCAGGACTCCGCTCCGCCCGCAATCGCTGCCTTAAGCACCCGCAACGTCGCATCTCCGGCAGCCTTGCGTATGTTCCTCACCAGCAACTCCAGGTCAGCTGCCGGATCCGTAATCAACAGCACCGCAGGTCCCGCCCCGCTCAGCACCACCGAGAACACTCCCTCCGACCCAGCCAGCGGCAGAAGCAGCGGCAGAAGCGGACAAGCCGCACTCCGATACGGCTGATGCATCCGGTCGCCGCTTGCCGCTCGCAACAGCTCCGGCCGGCCCAGCGCAAACGCCGACACCAGCAGCGCCGTCGCCTGCACATTGGCTACCGCATCCGCCCGCGTGTAACTCGCCGGAAGCAGCGCTCGTGCATGTGATGTCGCCAGGCTCGACCCAGGGATCGCCAGCAGCAGCCTCCACGGCAGTCCGCGCCCGACCGTCGCCGCCGTGACCCGTCCATCCACCATCGCCGACGCCGTCATGCCACCCAGGAAGCAAGCCGCCACATTATCCGGATGCCCCTCGCGCCGGCAGGCCTCCGCCAGCACATCCTCCGGAGCCAATGCCAGCTTTCCAAAGTGGTTCGCCAGCATCACCCCGGCCAGCAGCGCCGCCGCGCTCGACCCGCAGCCCATCCCTAAAGGAATCTCATTGTCCACCCGCAGGGCGAGCGCTGGCCCGTCCGGTGCCAGCGCGCGATAGGTTTCAAGCATCAGGTTACGGTCGAGCTGCCCGACCAGATCCGCGTTGAGCCCCCTCGCCTCGATCCCGAACGCTCCGGCCGCCTCCGCCTCGACCGTCAGGTAGAACGTCATCGCCAGACCTAGAGCATCGAATCCAGGCCCAAGATTCGCCGAGGTCGCCGGCAGACGCAGACGCAGGCTCATCGCGCGCTTCCCCGCTCCGCCTGCTCAAGATCGCTGAGCGCCACCGTCGCCGCATGAAAGCCCGCCATCCCATGCACACCGCCCCCCGGCGGCGTAGACGCCCCACAGAAGTACAAGCCCTTCACCGGCGTCCGGTAAAGCGTCGGCGTCGGCCGGAACACCAACTGTTTCGGGCTCATCGCTCCGGCCGAAAGGTCGCCGCCGACCAGGTTCGGGTTCCAGGCCTCAAGCCGCGCCGGCGGCGAGATCGCCCGCGCCAGCACGCATTCGCGAAACCCCGGGGCGAATCGCTCGATCTGCGCCTCCAGCGCCTCCAGGTAGTCCACCGTGCTGCCGTTCGGGACGTGGCAGTACGCCCAGGCCGTATGCTTGCCTGCCGGTGCACGCGCCGGGTCGAATAGCGACGGCTGCACCAGAAGCACAAACGGCCGGTCCGCCCTCAATGTTCGCTCAGACGTGGCAATCTCCTTAAGCGTCCCTCCCAGATGCACCGTTCCCGCCCGCCTACACTCCCGTGCCGTCCACGGAATCGACTCGCTCAGCGCGTAGTCGACCTTGAAGGAACCCGCGCCATAGCGAAACGCCTCCAGCTGCTTGCGATAGCTCTCCGGAAGCTTCGTGCCCGCAATCCGCAACAGCTGCCGGGGCGTAACGTCCGCCAGCGTCAGGCTTTGCGGTCCCAACTCCGTCACCTCATGCCCGGTACGAATCGTCCCACCCAACGCTTCCACCCTGCCGGCGAGCGCGTCGGTCAGCGTCTGCGCCCCGCCGCCTAAGATCGGCCAGCCGCTGGCATGCCCGACCGCCATCAGCACCAGGCCCACCGCGGCCGAGGTCGGCTCCTCCAAAGGCAGCACCGAGTGCGCCGCCATCCCCGCAAACAGCGCCCGCGCCCGCGCTCCCTTGAACCGCAGCCTAGCCAGCGTCGTAGCCGGAAGCAGCGCCGGAAGCCCAAACCGCGCCAGTGCCACCGGAGCATGCGGCAGATGCACGACTGGCCCCAGCAACTCGCCAATCAGCTTAGGAACGTCCGCCACAATAGAGTTCATCAGCGCGCCATACGCCGCGCTATCCTCCGCGTCCAGCCCCTCTGCCGTGGCCTCGACCGAATGCTCCAGCATAACCGCCGTGCCATCGTCCAGCGGATGCGCACAGCACGCCGGCGGCTCAATCCACTTCACGTCCAGCCCAAGCGAACGAAAAAACGGACTCGCATACCCCATCGGGTACACGGACGATCCAAGGTCATGTCGGAAACCTGGTAGCGTCACCTCAGCGGTCGAACATCCCCCACCGATGCGTTCGTTCCGCTCAAAGACCGTGGTCGCAAGCCCCGCACCGGCCAACACGATCGCCGCCGCCAGACCGTTGGGACCCGAACCGATTACAGATGCAGAAGCCATATCCGATGAGAAGCCCGGAGGCAAGGACCAGGTTTAGCCTTTACCCTCCGCCGCCGCAAGCTCCGCCTCCGCCTTCCGCGCAAGCTCGTTCGCGTCTTCGTACTTGCCCGCGTCATCGCCCGCGTCCGCCCACCGCTTCTGCGCGTCCTGCAACTCCCGTTCGGCCTTGCCTCGATCAATCTCGTTCGGGGGCATCGCCGTCTCCGCCAGAATCGTCACCCGCTCCGGCAGGATCTCGACGAAACCCCAGGCGACAAAGAACTTCTGCTCGCCCGCGCTCCCGCCATGCAGCCGCACCTCGCCCGCGCCCAGCTCTGCGAGCAACGGAGCATGTCCGTACAACGCCTCCAGATAACCCGAAGCCGACGGCAGTTCGACCGCATCGGCCGTCGCGTCCACCAGCATACGATCCGGCGTCACCAGCCGAACCGCCAACTTCCCTTGAGATTGGTCTGCCATTATGCCGCCTGCTTCATCTTCTCGGCAGCCGCTTTCACGTCCTCGATGCCGCCCTTAAGATAGAAGGCCTGCTCTGGAATGTCATCATGCTTGCCGTCGATGATCTCCTTGAAGCTGCGCACCGTGTCCTCGACCTTGACATACGCTCCTGGAATGCCTGTAAAAATTTCGGCCACATGGAACGGCTGCGACAGGAAGCGTTGGACTTTCCGTGCACGAGCTACCGTGATCTTGTCTTCTTCGGAGAGCTCATCGATGCCGAGAATGGCAATGATGTCCTGTAGATCCTTGTATCGCTGCAAAATGCGCTTCACACCCTGAGCCACATCGTAGTGCTCCTGCCCAACCACCCGCGGCGAAAGAATCCGCGAGGTTGAGGCCAGAGGATCGACCGCCGGGTAAATCCCCAGCTCCGACAAGGGCCGCGAAAGCACCGTCGTCGCATCCAGGTGAGCGAACGTCGTCGCCGGCGCCGGATCAGTCAAGTCGTCGGCCGGCACGTACACCGCCTGCACGGATGTAATCGAACCCTTCTTGGTCGAGGTGATCCGCTCCTGCAACTCGCCCATCTCGGTCGCCAGGTTCGGCTGGTAACCGACGGCCGAGGGCATACGCCCAAGCAGCGTCGAAACCTCCGACCCCGCCTGCGTAAACCGGAAGATGTTGTCAATGAACAACAGCGTATCCGCACCCTCTTCGTCGCGGAAGTACTCGGCAACAGTAAGCCCGGTCAGCGCCACCCGCAGACGTGCCCCTGGAGGCTCGGTCATCTGGCCGTAGATCAGCGCGGCCTTGCTCTTGTTGAAGTCGTGGATGTCAATCACGCCCGACTCCTGGAACTCGTGCCACAAATCGTTACCCTCGCGCGTCCGCTCCCCCACCCCGGCAAACACCGAGAAGCCGCCGTGCTGCGAGGCCACGTTGTTGATCAACTCCTGGATGACCACTGTCTTGCCCACACCGGCGCCGCCGAACAGGCCAATTTTGCCGCCCTTCAAAAACGGCTGGATCAGATCAATGACCTTAATACCCGTCTCGAACATTTCCTCGGACGTGGACTGCTCGTCAAACGCCGGCGCCTGCCGGTGGATCGGCATATGCACCTTCGCGTTCACAGGTCCAAGCTCATCGACCGGCTGCCCGAGCACGTTCAGCACGCGCCCCAGCGTCTCGCGACCGACCGGCACCATAATGCCGTTGCCCGTGTCGTGCGCGTTCATGCCGCGCACCATGCCCTCGGTCGCCACCATTGCGATGCAGCGGACCCGGCCCTCGCCCAGATGCTGCTGGACTTCAACCACCACATCGAGCGGCGTCGGGACGTCAAAGCCCTCACTCGTGATGCGCAGCGCCTGATAGATCGGCGGCATCGTCTTCTCTTCAAACTGAACGTCAACGGCCGGTCCGCTGATCGAAATTACCTTGCCTATATTTTCTGCCATAGTCTCTTTCGTATCGAGTAAGCGTTACAACGCCGCCGCTCCGCTCACAATCTCAATAATTTCCTTGGTAATCGCCGCCTGCCGCACACGATTCATTGTCAGCGACAACGAATCAATCAAATCCCCTGCATTCTTCGTCGCCGCGTCCGTAGCCGTCATACGCGCCGCATGTTCCGCCGCCGTCGACTCGAGCAGCGCATGAAAGATCTGCGTCGTCACATAGCGCGGCAGCAGATGCCGGAAAAGCTCCTCTGGCGACTGGTCGTAAAGGTAATCCACGTCGGCAGTGCCGAACTTTTTCGCTTCGTCCTCAAACGCGCTCTTGTCCGGCGCATGCACGCTGATTCCTTCAGACTCAGCCGCGCGCACCGCCGCCTCGCGCTCCTCTTCCGTCATCTCCTGCGCCGTCTCGATCGTATGCGATCCCAGCTCCACGATCGGCAATAGCTTCTCGACCACAATGCGCTGCGCCAGCACCGACTTGAACTCGTTGTACACCAGGTATACCGAATCGATCTCCGCGCGTTCGTAGCGAGCGACAATCGAGCGCGCCATCTCCGCAACGTCCTCGTAGTTCGACCGCAGCAATAGATCCGGATGCTCCGCCGCTACCTCAATCTGCTGCGCGCGATGACGAATCGAATCGTAGTGAACCGATAAGTCATTATCGTAATGCTCTTCCGTCTTCTCGTACTGCGCCGGCTCAAACCGCCGCTTATAAAACCCGATTGCTTTTTTACCGACCGGCTCCAGGTCAAGTTTCTGCCCCTTCGCCACGCGTTGATCGATGAACTTCTGCGCGGCCTTACCCACGTTTGAATTGAAGCCGCCCGCGAAACCCTTGTCGCCGGCAATCACGATCACCAGCACGTTCTTCTCTTCGCGTTGCACCAGCAGCGGATTCAGGATCTCGCCCGTCTGCTCGTTATATAGATCCGTCCGCCGCACCAGGGATTCAAGCACGTTGACCAGCATCTGCGCGTACGGACGCGCCTGCATCGCCCGCTCCTGCGCCCTGCGCAGCTTGGCCGCCGAGACCATCTTCATCGCCTTGGTAATCTGCCGCGTGTTCTTCACACTGCGAATGCGGCGGCGCAAATCGAGAACGTTGGCCATGGCTACTTGTTGCCCACCATCGCGGTGGCATTCGTGGCCTCAGACCCGACGAGTTCTTTCGCACTCGCTGAATCCTTGTCCTTCAAACGCGCTAGGAAGCTGCTTTTGTATTCGTTGATCGCGTCCGTCAGACGCTTGCGCAGGTCGTCGTCCAGCGCCTTCTTGGTCGCAATATCCTTGAGGATGTCCGGATGCGCTGACTCGAGGTACGGGTAATAGCCGTCCTCAAACGCCCGCAGATCCTTGACCTCAACATCATCCAACAAACTGTTCACTCCAGCGTACAGAATCGCCACCTGTTTCTCCGGAGAGAGCGGCTGAAATTGCGGCTGCTTCAGCAGCTCGACCAAACGAGAACCCTTGTTCAACTGGTTTTGCGTTACCTTGTCCAGGTCAGAACCAAACTGCGAGAACGCCGCTAGCTCACGATACTGCGCGAGATCCAGCTTCAAGGTCGAACCGACTTGCTTGACCGCCTTGATCGCCGCCGCAAAGCCGACACGCGAGACCGACAGCCCGACGTTTACCGCCGGACGCACGCCCGAGTTAAAGAGATCCGTTTCGACAAAAATCTGTCCGTCCGTAATCGAGATCACGTTGGTCGGAATGTATGCCGACACGTCGCCGGCCTGTGTCTCGATGATCGGCAGCGCCGTCAGCGAGCCTCCGCCCAGCTTGTCCGAGACTTTTGCCGAACGCTCGAGCAGACGAGAGTGCAGATAGAACACGTCGCCCGGGTACGCCTCGCGACCAGGAGGACGGCGCAGCAGCAAAGAGATCTCGCGATAGCTGGCCGCGTGCTTCGACAGATCGTCATAAATGATCAGCGCATGCCGGCCGCTGTCACGGAAGAACTCGCCCATCGCCGTCGCGGAAAACGGAGCCAAATACTGCATCGGCGCCGGCTCAGATGCAGTCGCCGCCACAACAATTGTGTACGCCATCGCGCCGTATTGCTCGAGCGTCTGCACAACCTGCGCCACCGAGGAGCGCTTCTGGCCAATCGCGCAGTAAATACAAATAAGGTCGTTCTTGGCCGAGTTGATGATTGTATCGAGAGCAATTGCCGTCTTGCCCGTCTGGCGGTCGCCGATCAATAACTCGCGCTGTCCGCGGCCGATCGGAATCATTGTGTCGATCGCCTTGATGCCCGTCGCCATCGGCTCACGCACGCTCTGGCGGTCGATCACACCCGGAGCCAGCCGCTCGATCGGCAAGGACTTGTCCGTCACGATCGGCCCCTTGTCGTCGATCGCTTCGCCCAGTGCGTTCACCACCCGCCCGATTAGCGCGTCGCCCACCGGCACCGACATGATCTTGCCCGTGCGCCGAACCTGTTCGCCCTCGCGCAGCTCCGCGAAGTCGCCCAGCAGCACCGCGCCCACCTGGTCTTCATCGAGGTTCATCGCCAGCCCGGCCACGCCATGCGGAAACTCGATCAGCTCGCCCGCCATCACCTTATCCAGGCCGTGCACGCGCGCGATCCCGTCGCCCAGCGACATGATCGTGCCTACCTCATCCACCTGCACGCGCTGCTCGTAGTTCGCAATCTTCTGACTCAGCAGCGCGGTAATCTCGTCGGCTCTCATCGTTGCCATATATGCCTTATCGTCCCATCCTGTGTATTCCGCCAAAACTGTTTCAAAACGCTACAAACCTGCCAACTTAGGAGGCGCTCATTAAGCTCCGCTTCATCTGCTCCAGCTGCGCCCGCACCGAACCGTCGTAGACCGTCGACCCAATCTTCACGACCGCCCCGCCCAGCAGCGCTCCATCGAGTCCATACGTAATCCTGACCGCACTGCCCGCCAGCTTCGCCACCTGCGCCTCCAACTCCGCGCGATCTTCGCCGTTCAACTCACGCGCGCTGGTTACTTCTGCCTCCACGACGCCCTTGTTCGTGTCCGCCACCTGATCATACGCGGCCAAAATCTCGGTCAGCTCGGCCAGGCGCTGGTGGTCCATCATGACCGCGATAAAGTTTCTAACCTCGCGCATCATCCCCAGCCGCTCCGCCAGCACATCGAGCACGCTCAGCTTCTGCTCCGACGGCACCGAGGGATCCTCAAAAATCTCGCGCAGCTCGCGGCTACCCGCAAACGTCGCCGCAAAATTCTTCATCTGCGCCTGCGCGGCATTCGCGTCGAGACCGGCCGAGGCCACCACGGAGGCAAACGCATGCGCATACTTGGGCGCGAACACCGATTGGCCGGCCATCAGTTCTGCCCACCCTTCGAGTCATCCATGCCCAGCCGCCGCGCAAAGCTCTGCACCAGCAGTCGATCCGTCTCCGCCGTAATCACCAGCTTCTTGGCGGCCTGCTCAATCGCCAGCTCCGCCGCATACTGCTGCAATTGCCGCTGCGCATGCTGCGAGGCCGCTGCAATCTCAACATCCGCCGCCGCCAGAATCTTACGCTTCTCTTCTTCGACCGAAGCCCGAATCCGCGCTTCGTCGGCCGCCGAATCCTTCTCCGCCTGCGCCTTCATCCCGGCAATCTGCTCATCGAGCTTGGAAAGCCGCTCTTCCACGCTGTTCAGCCGAACGTTCGCCTGCTCGGTCGCCACCCGCGCTTCCAGCAAATGTTTCTGAATCGCGGAGCTCCGGTCGCGAAAGGTCTTGGGCAGAATCTTCGCCATCAGGAAGCCCACGCCGATCGCCAGCAGCGCGAAGTTGCCCACCTCAAACACGGTCGAGGCAGCGTTCGGACTCATCCCGAACATTCGGCCCATCTTGCCCACCATGGCCGAGTGCCGGTACACATCGTTCTCGTCCCGCTCTTCCTGGTTCGCCTGCGAAGAGGTTCCGGCCGGCGTCGCCTGTTCGCCGCCCGCGCTGACAGGGGGCTTCTCCTGCGCATGCATCGTGCTTGCCGAACCCACCAGCAGCATCGCCAGCCAGCCCATCCCCAACAACCGCAAAAAGCCGCCCCTGCCCATCATTGCGCAGCCTCCGCGCCCGGCGCATTGGCCGGAAGCACCGCCCGCACAATCTGCGCACTCAGCTCGCCGCTCATGCCTTCAATCTGTTGCCGGGCCGACTGCGCGTTCTCGTCGAGCCTCTGCCGCGCCGCGGACACCTTCTCCGCCGTTACCGCCCGTGCCTGCTCGAGCGCCTGGTCCCGCTCCGCCGCCCACTGCTTCAGCTTGCGCTCACGCAACTCGAAGATCTCGCGCCGCGCCGCCCGCATCTTGTCCTCAAACACCGCCGTCTCGGCCTCGGCCGCGGACAAGGCTCCGCGCGCCTGCTCGACCGCGCCCGTCGTCCGCGCGCGCCGCTCGGCCAGGATCTTGTCGAGCGGCCGACGCACCAGAAACCCGTACGCCACCACCAGCACGATAAAGAACACCATCGTCGGCACGGAGCCGAGAATGAGTCCACCTACTTGATTCAAAATGTCGCCCATGCGAAAGATGCAGCGGGGAAGAAGCTGCCGTAAACCTCGTAAACTCAGGCCGGGAGCACGTCTCCCAGCAATTGGATTTCAGTCCAGATGATTGAAAGTCTGTCTGTTTTATAGCGAAGCGCAGGATGGAGTGTCAACCGAGAAGGACGATAATCGGATCGCGTGAGCGATTACCGAATCTTCTCTTCTGCCTCCTCGCGATACCGGAATCGCCTGTAACGGCCCAGTAACGAAGCCGGTCCGACCACCCGGAAGTAGGCCAGGTTGCCCTCGAACCGGCGCTCGCTCACCACCGCACCCGCCTCAAGCGCCGCCACCACCGCACCCTCGCTCTGCGGAATCCGGAACACCGCCTCCGCCAGCGGATCGCGGGTCAACGCTTCGTCAATTGCCGCCAGAAGCGCGTCCAACCCGAAGCCGCTCAGACCCGACACCGCCACTCGCTCCGCCCCGGCAGGCAGCAAGCGCCGCTGCTCCTTCGGCAGCAGATCGATCTTGTTCAGTACCTCGATCATCGGCTTCTCCGCCACCTCGAGCTCGCCCAAGACCTGCTCCACCTGCTCCTTCTGCTCGTCCATCTGCGCGCTCGACGCGTCCCGCACATGCAGCAGAACCTCCGCCCGCTCCACCTCTTCGAGCGTCGCGCGAAAGCTCGTTACCAGCGTATGCGGCAGGTCGCGGATGAACCCGACCGTGTCCGACAACAGGATCTTCCGCCGCGAAGGCAGCTGCATCTGCGCCAGCTTCGGGTCGAGCGTCGCAAACATCCGCGCGCTCTCAAGCACGCCGGACGCCGTCAGCGCGTTAAACAACGTACTCTTGCCCGCATTGGTATAACCGACCAGCGCCACCACCGGCACTGGCACCGCCTCGCGCCGCTGCCGCTGTTGGCGGCGGATCGTCCGCACCGATTCCAACTGCTCCTTCACGTGGTCGATCCGCCGATTGATCTTGCGCCGGTCGGTCTCGAGCTTCGTCTCGCCCGGCCCGCGCGTGCCGATGCCGCCGCCCAGCTGGCTCATGGCCTTGCCCTTGCCTGCCAGTCGCGGCAGCTGGTACTCCAGCTGCGCCAGCTCCACCTGCAGCTGGCCCTCGCGCGTCCTCGCATGGCGCGCAAAGATGTCGAGAATCAATTGTGTCCGGTCGATCACCCGGCATGGCAAACGATCCTCCAGATTACGCAGCTGCGAGGGCGTCAGGTCATGGTCGAAAAGCACCAGGTCCGCGCCCGAAGACAACGCCAGGGCTTCAATCTCCTCGATCTTGCCTGCGCCGACCAGCGTCGTCGCATCCGGACGCGGACGCCGTTGCACCACCGTCGCGATCACCTCGGCCCCGGCGCTGCGTGCCAGCTCTTCGAACTCCGCGAGCGAAGCCTCAAACTCGCCCCCACTTCCGGCGCCCACGCCGGGCTCCGGATCTTCGAGCCCTTCCGCACGCACCAGCGCGGCGCTCTTGGCCAGCCGGGCCGCCGTGCTCAGCCGCCGCCGTTCGCCGCTGAACTCCACCGCAATCAGCAGGGCGCGCTCCGCCCGTGGCAACGCCGGATGCGTCGTCCCGGCCCGAGACTCAGCGTTATCTTCCGCTCCACCCGCCCGCTTCCGGCTCAGCGGCGCACCCGCACCGCGGCCTTACTCACCCGCGGAATGCTCCGCCGAAGCATGCGAGCTGGCCACCGCATGACTGCGCGCGTCGCTTCGCACCTCGCCATGCGCGGTACTGCCCGGCCGCCCGCTCACCACGGTTGAAATGGCATGCTTGAAGATCAACTGCTCTTGGCTGTTGTTTTCAAGCAGAACCGAGTATTTGTCGAAGGACCGAATCTTCCCTGTCAGCTTCACGCCGCTGACCAGATAGATCGTAATCGGGCTTTTGTCCTTACGAACCGTGTTCAGGAAGGTGTCCTGAATATTCTGTGCCGGCTTGGAATCCATAGTGCCGATCTCCTGATGTTCTTGCCGGCCATCTCCCCGGCTTGCAGTGGCTCGTGCGAGTGTGAAAGCCAGAAGGCTCCCGTCATAACGTCAATGGCGCAAACGTAGTACCAAACCCCTCCACGATACGGGCTTGGCGAGGCAAATTCAAGTTGAGCCCATCGGCCGCCTCGTCTCCACCTGCCTGCTTGCGCCGATGTACCATACACGGGTGTCCGCGGTCCTTTCCCAAGCCTCTCTGCAACCGGTCCCAATGCTGGATTTCGCGCGGCAGTTTGCCCAGTTGCGCGACGAGCTCATGCCCGTCATCGAGGCCGTCTGCGCCTCGCAGCGCTTCATCCTCGGCCCCCAGGTCGAGTCATTCGAAGCGGCCGCCGCCCTCGCCTGCCGCGTCCCCCACGCCATCGGCTGCGCCAGCGGCACCGACGCCCTCTGGCTTGCGCTCGCCGCTGCCGGCATCGGCAGTTCGACCGGCAACACCAACCCCGCCTCCGCCGTCGTCACCTCGCCTTTCAGCTTCTTCGCCTCGGCCAGCTCCATTCTCCGCGCCGGCGCCCGGCCCATGTTCGCCGACATCGACCCCTTCACCTTCAACCTTTCCCCGCACGCCGTCCGCGAACTCACCCACGCGCCGTCCTTCCAGGCCATCCTGCCGGTCCACCTCTACGGTCAATGCGCGGATTGGGACGCGTTCGAGAGCCTAGCCCAGGACACACCCGGCCTCGTCCTCATCGAGGACGCCGCCCAGGCCTTCGGTGCCGCCTGGACCTCGCCCGACGGCTCCCTCCGTCCCGCCGGCTCGCTCGGCACCGCCGCCGCCTTCAGTTTCTATCCCACCAAAAACTTAGCCGCCATGGGCGATGCCGGCCTCGTCACCACCCCTAGCCCCGACCTCGCCGCCCGCGCCCAGTCCCTTCGCGCCCACGGCATGACGCGCCGCTACTTCCACGACGAGGTCGGCTGGAACTCCCGGCTCGACACCCTCCAGGCCGCCGTCCTCGAAATCAAGCTCAAGTACCTGCCCCAGGGAAACGCCCGCCGCCGCGCCCTCGCCGCCCGCTACCACCAGCTCTTTCTTGCCGCCGGCATCGGCGTCCTCACCAGCCCCGAGCATCCACGGTCCATCGCCGACGGCGTCGTCCTGCCCTACACTCACCCGCGCGCCCTGCACGTCTTCCACCAGTACGTCATCCGCGCCCCGCGCCGCGACGAGCTCCGCGCCCACCTCACCGCGCTTGGCATCGGCTCGGAGATCTACTACCCCCTGCCCCTCCACCTCCAGGCCGCCCTGGCCCACCTTGGCTACCGCCCCGGAGACTTTCCTGAGTCCGAGCGCGCCGCCGCCGAGGTCCTCGCCCTGCCCATCTACCCCGAGCTCCGTGAAGACGAGCAGGACACCGTCGTCGCCGCCATCCGCGCCTTCTACGCCTGACAGCACACGCATCAAGCTGGGTGCACCATCCTTTGCAGTCTCACCGCAAAGGGTGGGGTATCGAGCGAAGCTCGACCGCATTCTCCCAACGCGACCAGAGACACCTGCACTGCCTCAGGGAACTTCGCGCAGAGCTCCCGCGTATGGCGACAGAGAACTCCCGCACTTCAGCGCGAGTTTGCCAACCGAGGTTCCATGCAAACCCTTCTCACCAGCGCTGCCTTGTGCGCCGCGTGCACGACCACCCTTGCACAAGCCCCACCCTGCCGCGGCACTACCCTCGTCGGTACTGTGCACGACAGCACCCAGGCCCTCATCCCCGGCGCCACCCTCACCCTAGACGCCACCCAGACCACCAGCCAGACCGCCAACAGTGGCCCCAACGGCCAGTTCCGCCTCCTCTGCATTCCGGACGGCCCGCACCAACTCTCCATCACTGCACCCGGCTTCACTACACTCACCGTACAGCTCCCCAAACCCCGCACCACCCCGCTCGACCTCACGCTCCAGCCCGAGGCCGTCCAGACCGACATTGACGTAAGCGCCGAAGCCGACGCACCTCCCTCCAGCACCTCCGCCGGTCCGTCCCAAACCCTCTCCGGCAAACAGCTCCAGCAGCTCGCCGACGACCCCGACGACCTCCTCCGCGAGCTCCAGCAGCTCGCCGCCCTCACCGGCGGCAGCCCCGCCAACACCACCATCTCCGTCGACGGCTTCCAGGGCTCGAGCAATCTGCCGCCCAAAGCCTCCATCGCCTACATCAAGGTCAACCCCGACCAGTTCTCCGCCGAGTACCGCGAGCCGCCCTTTGAAGGAGGCCGTGTCGAGGTCTACACCAAGCCGGGCCAGAAGGTCTTCCACGGAGCGCTCTTTACCACCAACGGCAGCCCCTTCGAGAACGCCAAGGACCCTTTCTCCACCTCGAAGGCCGCCATCGGCAAGCAGCGCTACGGCTTCGAGCTCAGCGGCCCCGTCCGCCCGCATGTCCGCAACGGCGAAGGCAGCGATTTCGCCCTCGCTCTCGAACACCGCAGCATCGACGACTTCGCTGTCGTCGACGCCATCGTCCTCGATCCTTCCGGCAACCAGGTCCAGACCTCCGCCAACGTCGCCACCCCGCAACGCCTCTGGATCGGCACCGGTCGCCTCGACTGGCAGCTCGGCCAGAAGAACACCTTCATCGCCAGCTACAGCGCTAACGTCAATAGCCTGCTGAACCTCGGCGTTGGCGGCACCTCACTCGCCGAGACCGGCTATAACGCGGACACGTACGAGCACATCTTCCGCGTCAGCGACATCACCACCGCCTCCGCCCACCTGATGCACGAGGCCCGCCTCAGCCTGCGCTTCGACGGTGAAACCGACGCACCGCTCTCCACCGCTCCCCAGGTGCAGGTTGCCGGAGCCTTCACCGGGGGAGGAGCCCTGGGCGGCGCCAGCCAGAGGCACGAGCTCAACATCGAGTTCGACGACGACGCCATCCTCACCACCAAAGCCCACACCCTGAAGTTCGGCACTTTCCTCCAGTCCTACATCGACCACCGCCAGAGCCCCATCGACTTCAACGGCTCCTACGTCTTCGGCGGAGGCTCCGCGCCCGTCCTCAACGCCGCCAACCAGCCCACCGGCCAGACCGCCAGCATCAGCGGCCTCGAGCAGTATCGCCGCGCCCTCGCCGGCCTCCCCGGAGGCACACCGACCGTCTACTCGAGCGTCACCGGCACCCCTACCGTCGACTTCAC
>CAXSDM010000031.1:23650-25711 GCA_964235575.1 uncultured Acidobacteriaceae bacterium
ACCACCGGCGCCGACAATAACGGTGACGGCAACTTCAACGATCGCCCCCAGTACGCCGCCCCCGGCACGCCCAACGCTGTCCAGACCCCCTACGGCCTGCTCGTCGCCGCGCCCATCGGCACCCCTGGCACCAGCATCTTCCCCCGCAACAAGGGCGTCCTCCCCTGGACCTTCCACGTCGACATGAACCTGCAGCGCGCCTTCCTTCTCACCCGCAACGCCAAGGCCGACCACCAGCAGACGCTCACCCTCAATCTCCGCTCCTCGAACGTTCTCAACCACCTCAACGTCACCGGCGTAGGCGGCGTCCTTGGCTCCCCCCTGTTGGGCGTTCCCTTCTCCGCAGACAACGGCCGCCGCATCGAAGCCGGAGCCCGCTACAGCTTCTAACCCAACCCGCCGATTAATCTACGTCATTCTGAGCGCAGCGAAGAACCCCTGTATTTTGCTCTCCGGCGACAAGCTCCACGTGCCCCATTCATCGCAGCCTCACCGCGATGAGTGGGATGGACAACACTCCACCCCTACCGCTTCCGCCCCTTCTTCTTCTCCTCCTCCGGCTCCGGATGCGCTACCAGATCCGCCTCCACCACCGGCCCCACCCGGTGCACCTGGCTTCCCTCCAGCCGAAACGTCTGCGAGATCGTCTTGCCCTGTCGTACTTCGCCCGTCGCCGGATCAAGCCCCACCTGCCCATCCGCCGTCACCATCCGAAACGTAAACGCCGGCAACTCCTCCTGCCCCAGCGGCGGCCGCTCGCTCGGGTCTTTCACCTTCCCTAGCACCACCGGCAGGTATCCCTCAATATTTTTCAGCCGGAACCCATTCTCATACCGGTGATGCGACAAACTCCACGTAAACACCCGGATTTGGTCGTAGTCATACGGCAGCCCCGCCTTGTACGGACTCAGCACCGTTACGTATACCGGGATGTCTTTCTGATCCCCCGGCGCACCGTCATCATGCACCGTCGTCAGCACATACGCCCCCACAAACCGCTGGTTCTCCGAGTAGCGCGTCAACGTATCCGGCGCATCCACATCCAGCATCCGCGCATACACCCAGCCCGTGTGCCCGGCCGCATCGCGCACCAGCCACCAGTCCTCCATCACCGGAGGAGGCGCTGCTACCGCATCCGTCTTGATCGCCACGGCCTTCGCCGCCGTGCTCACATCCTTCTTCGCATTCGTGCCCGCAGCCTGCGGAATCGCCTTCTGTGCCTTGGCCGCCGCCGCGCCCGTCGTCGACTTTTCCACCGACGCCCGCCGCAGCAGCTTCAACTTGTCCCCCTCGTTCAGGAGAAAGAAGTGCTCTGCATCGCGCCCCGGCTTCAGGTGCATATACACCAGGTCGCGCACCACCCCGGACGCAATCTCCGCGTCGCCCTTATGCTGCTCTTTCAGCTGGTCGAACTCGTCCACCACCGCATCCGTAGCAACCATCTTCTCTTCGATCCAGCCCGTCTCACCCCGCGGGTCCTGTACCTTGATCGAGTGCCGCCCATGCTCCAGCACCTTCAGCCGCTCGCCGTTGTTCACCTGCCCGGTCCGGTTCGACACCGCCGCCACGCGATCGCGCAGAAACGCCTGCTTCGCCGTCACATACACGTACTGGTCCGACGGTTTGGCATGAAACCGCTTGCATCCACCCACTCCCAGGAGCACAAGCGGCAAACCAGCCCAACGCAAAGAAGCGCTAAAACGAAAGTTCCTCAACATACCCGTCCCTAGGCAGGTTAGCATCCGCCACGGCACCTGGCCGTCGTTCCCCCGGCACAACAGGCATCCATAGTTGCTCTACAGGGGAAACACCTGGTGCCCCATTCATCGCAGCTTCATCGCGATGAGTGGGACGTACAAGCGATCAAGCTGGCACGACCTCGATCTCTACCGATGCTTTCCTGTACGCCCGGCCACGTCATCAGTGCGTAGCCGCCACCGCCACCGACCCCGAAGGATCCGTCCCGCTCGCCGCCGTAGCCGCCACATTCAGATTCCCGGTCAGCGTCGCGACCCCGCTCGCCAGCGTCGAGCCGATGCTATACAGCGTCACATCCGCCGT
>CAXSDM010000032.1:0-20122 GCA_964235575.1 uncultured Acidobacteriaceae bacterium
ATTCTGCCCAACCCCGACGCGCTGCGCGAGTTCACGATCCAGGCCGCCAACTTTTCGGCCGAGTACGGCGGAGCAGGCGCGCTGGTGCAGCTCACGACGCGCTCCGGCACCAACCAGATCCACGGCGCGGCGTTTGAGTTTCTGCGCAACACCGTGCTCGATGCGCGGAGCTACTTCAACCGCGCGCCACAGACGATTTTGCCCTTCAAGCAGAATCAGTTCGGCGGAACAGTCGGGGGGCCGATCGTGATCCCGCACCTTTACAACGGCCGCGATAAGACGTTCTTCTTCTTCTCGGCCGAGGACGAGCAGCGCCGCTCGTCTCCCAACTCCTCGACCGTCATCCTGCCTACGCAGGCCGAACTGAACGGCAACTTCTCCGGAATCAGCGCGCTGATTTACAACCCCGCCACCGGGCTCCCTTATCCCGGCAACCAGATCACCCAGCCGATCAATCCCTTGTCGAAGGCGGTGGCCAATGCCTTTATCACGCCGCTCTACACCAACCCCGGCTACAACCCGGTCACCGGCTCCTACGTCACCCAGCCGAATGCCAACATCGACAACACGCAGTACCTCATCAAGATCGACCACCGCGTCACCGGCAGCAACCAGTTCAGCGCCCGTTATTTCTACAACCAGGACAATTTCCAGCGCGCCTTCGCGGCTCCGCTGGGCTTCTTCGCCGCGAATAACTTCCGCAACCAGAGCCTTACGCTGAGCGATACACAGGTCTTCTCGAATACGCTCACCGGCACCGTTTTCGCCAGCGCAGGACGTTTTGCGCGCACCCAGGTGCCCGTCTCGCCTGGCCTCCAGAACCTGCAGACGCTTGGTGCGAACCTGCCCTTCGGCACGACGAACATTCCGGTGTTCACCGGCATTCGGTCGAACATTTCCGGGTACGTGAACATCTTTTCCGGAGGAGCGCTCACCCAGGACCCCACCTCCTTCGAGTTCAAGGCGCAGGCGGTCAAGATCCTCGGCGCGCACTCCCTCAGCTTCGGCGCGACGTATGAGCGCACCCGCATCGACGCCACCGACTTCTCCTACACCCCCGGCGACAACACCTTCAACGGCCAGCGCACCCAGGCTCCCACCGGCGTCACCACGCCCGGCGGGGTCGCTTCCGGCAACGCCGCCGCCGACTTCTATCTCGGTCTCGACTCCACGTTTTTTCAGGACAACGGCCGCAAGTTCTACCTGCGCGAGAACCGCGTCGGCCTGTACCTGCAGGACGACTGGAAGCTGACGCGCGGCCTGACGGTAAACGCCGGCCTGCGCTGGGACCCTTGGCTGCCGCCGGTCGATGCCAACCAGACGCTGGTCGGCTTCTCTGCCGGGCAGCAATCGAGGGTCGCTCCGGGTGCGCCGCTGGGCCTGCAGTTCAATGGCGACCCCGGCGTGTCGCCTTCCATTTTTCACAACAACTACAAGGATTTCGCGCCCCGCATCGGCTTCGCTTATAACGTTGGCGGCGCGGGCAAAACGGTGGTTCGCGGAGCTTACGGCCTGTTCTATGGCTTTCCCGAGGGCCTGCTCTACCAGCGCACGGATGCTTCGCAGCCCGTCGATCTCTACCTGCAGATCAACAACCCGTCCTCCTGGGATAACATCTACGCCGGCTATCCGGGAGGCGATCCATTCCCGCGTGCGCACTTGACGCCCGCCCAGTTCTCTACCTATACCTTTCAGCTTCCGTTCGCGGGAGGCGTGCTGAACCCGGCCTCGAAAGTCGGCTATACGCAGGATTACAACTTCACCGTCGAGCAGCAGCTTCCGGGTGGACTGGCCATGTCGCTCGCCTATGTGGGCAACCACGGCGTCCACATCATGAGCCTGCGTCAGCTGAACCCCGCGCTCCCCGTGGCGGGCGTGGTCTCGACGGTCGCCAATGAGAACGCGCGCCGCCTCTATGCCGGCCTCGGCCAGGTCACCCTGATCGATTCGTACGAGTACGCCATCTACAACGCGCTGCAGCTCAACGTTACCCGGCGGGTCGCCAAGGGGCTGACGCTGCTTTCGAACATCACCTGGTCGAAGTCGATCGACAATGGATCGGACGCCACCGAGCTGAACCCGGGACCACCGAACCCGCTCAACACCAACTCCTCCCGCGGCCCATCCGACTACGACCAGAAGATTCGCTTCAACTCGGCCTTCAACTACATCACGCCGCGCTACACCGGTGGCCGCTTCGTTTCGGCTCTGCTGAACGGTTATCAGGCGAACCTGATCTCGAATCTCTACAGCGGGTTCCCGTTCACCGTCCTCAGCGGAACGGATCGCTCGCTCTCCGGCGTCGGCAACGACTATGCCGACATCGTCCCCGGCGTCAGTCCCACGCGTCCAGCCGGAGCCAACCGGCTTACGGAGTACTTCAACCCGGCGGCTTTCGCTCCCGCGGCGCTGGGCACCTACGGCAACTCAGGCCGCAATCGCCTGCGCGGCCCCGGCTATGAAGATGTGGACGCCTCCATTTTCAAGGACTTCTTCACTGAGAGCCGCATCCACGGCCAGTTCCGCGCCGAGGCCTTCAACCTCTTCAATCACCCGAACTTCGCCAACCCCAATGCGACCGTCTCCACGCCTGCCACCTTCGGCGTCGTCAACAACGTCGTCAGCAACACCAGCGCCAACATCGGCCCGCGCGTCTTCCAGTTCGGCGCCAAGATTCTTTTCTAAAGAGGGAAGCGGCTTGCGAGGACGGCGAACAGGGCCGCATGCTTGCTATCTTCGCGATAGAACACCGGGGGTGCGCCGAGCGGGGCATCGACCATGACCGTCGCGCCTCCCTCATGACGACTCCCGGACCAGAGGTGGACCCATGACACGCCTGCCGGCAGGTAAGCCGACCACACTCGTGCGTTCGCCTCGATCACCGGGGCCACCACGAGATCGCGCCCATAGGCATACTGCGTCTCGATGTCCCAGCATCCCGCGTCCTGCTCATAGTCGAGCCACAAAGGACGCTGTAGCGGCAGGCCGGTTGCCACGGCCTCGTCGCATAGCGCGGCCACGTACGGTGCGAGCGCGGCGTGAATACGGCTCATCCGGACGAAATGCGCCAGCACCTCCGGGTCGCCATCGAGCTGCAGGTTCTCGTCCGGCCGGTTGCCCTCATGGCTGCGCATTACGGGGCTGAACGCGCAGAGCTCGCTCCAGCGCATCATCAGCTCCGGCGTGCGCAGGTTGCCGAAGAGGCTCGTGTAGCCGCCCAGATCGCTGTGGTGGTAGGCATTGCCCACCAGCCCGGACGAGAGCGCCGCACGGAGGACCGTGCCGATGCCGTCGTGCCGTGAGAAGTCGACCGATTGGTCGCCGGCCCAGAGTAGCGGACAGAAGCGGCTCACGCCCGTGAATCCGGCCCGCATGAAGAACAGCGCATCTCCTGTGCGGCCGCGCGACGCAATCGCACGTGCGTTCACCTCTGCCCACAGGGTCGGCCAGGCGTTGTGCGCCAGCATGCCGGGCGTGCCGTCGGCCAGCCGCACATCGATGGGCAGATACTCGCCGAAGTCGGCCATCCATCCGGCCACGCCCAGGTCGAGGATCTCCTGCCCGATGACGCGTTCGGCAAACCACTCCGCCGCGGCAGGCAGCGTGAAGTCCAAGATCCCGGCCTCGAACTCGCCAAAGTCGACTAAGTAGGGCTTATCGGCATCCATGCGCCGGGCCAGATAGCCGGCCGCCGCCGCTTCACCGAAGAGCGATCCATCCACAGCCAGGTACGGGTTCACGTAGGCGAGAAACCGTATGTTCCGGGCCGCAAGCTCGGCGATCTTCTCGCGCAGTCCCGGGTAACGGCCCGCGCTCGCCCTCCAGTCCCAGAACAGCCGCTTGCCGAAGCTCGTCAGCCGGACCCCGGCCCAGTCTTCGCACCAAAGCCCGGACACGGCGGCTCCGGCCGCGACGATTGCTTCCATCCGCGCGAAGCTGTTCAGCCCATTTTTGAGGCCCAGAATCGTACCCGAGAACGCCCAATCCGGCAGTCGCGGAGGCCGCCCGAAGCGCGTGGAAAGCTGCGTTACGAGCCCGGCGAAGCGGTCCGCGGCGAACAGCTCCACCCACACCGGGACCTCCCACGCCTCGATCTCATGGAATGCCGGATCGCGGAAGTCGAAGCAGGTGTAGGCCGTCGTTTCGACATGCAGCGCGTAGTGCCGCGACGAGAGATACGTCGGCTGCGGATAGTTTGTATTCCAGTAGTCGCCGCCCGCGTTACCCTGGCGGTCCGCTTCAAACGTCAGCAGCGTTGACTTGTCCCGGCCGACGCCGGGCTCGGACGTCCACAGGGGAAAGCGCCGCCCCGCCAGGTTGAAATAGGACATCTGCTCGCCGCCGCCCCACAGGTGCTCGCCCGGCTCCGCGACCGTGCGCATCCAGAAGCGGTTGAAGGCAGGATCGGCGCAGGCCAGGTGCAGTTGATCGCCGTCCAATCGCAGCGTCAGCAGCACGGGCAGGCCAGGTGCCAGGGAAAGCTCAATGACTGTCGGTGAAACCCGCGTCCCGCGCAGCGCGAGCCGCTCGTCCAGCCGGTCGGCGATCGCGAAGTTGCCGCGGTGCATCTGGATGTCCGGCCGGCCGCTACCGAGAAACAGCGCCGGAGCTTCCGGGCGGTGACACACGACCCGCGTGCCGCCGATGCGCAGATCGAAGCCGCCCTCGACGGCCTGCACGACCAGCCTGCTCAAGCAGACGTCTTCATCGTGATCGCGCGCGCCACCTGCTTGCCCACCAGCGCCAGTTGTCCGGCGACCCCGGCGTCCGTACAGCCCCCGTCCGCGTCGAACTTCGCGACCGAACTGTTGATTGCGGCTGCGTACGGCGTGGGCCAGCCCCGCAGCGAGTGCACGATCGAGCGAAGGGCCGCTACCGTGCTGCCCGTGGCCTGCCAGCCATACGCTGTGGCGATCAGGCCAACAGGCATGTCGTCCAGATACGGGCGGGCATCCTTTGCCGTCTCCTCGATCAGGTCGATCGCGTTTTTGACCAGGCCGGAGACGCTGCCATGGTAGCCGGGGCTCGCAAAGATCACTCCTGAAGCCTCGCGCATGGCCGCCACGAAGTCACGCTCATCCGCTGTACGGTCGTGCATATTCGGGGTATAAAGCGGCAGCCGCACCAGCACCTCTCCCCCGAAGATCTGGGTGCGCATCCCCGCCTCCCCGGCCGCCTTCAACGCGATCATCAAGGCACGCTCCGTAGAAGAGCCTGCTACTGTCGTTCCGCCAACCCCGACCACGAGAGGCATCTTCGCTTCCGGCATAGTTCCCTCCTGAAAACAACCATTATGGCGGACGCACAGGACTTCTGGCCCGGCGAGATTTCTTACTTGCGGCTCAGCGGACCATGGTCGAGCCTTGGCAGCACATGCCGGGCAAACAGGTCCGCCTCCGCCGCATGCGGATAGCCTGAAAGAACAAACGCCTCAATCCCCATTGCCCGGTAGCTCTCGAGTTTTGCAAGCACCTGGTCGGGGTCGCCGACGATGGCCGCGCCACAACCCGAGCGCGCGCGGCCGACGCCGGTCCACAGGTTGGCTTCGGCGTAGCCGTCTTTCTCCGCGCTTTCGCGCAAGGCGGCCTGAGCGGCCACTCCGGCCGAGTTCGTATCGAGCGACTTCGCCCGGATGGCCGCGCCCTGCGCTGCGTCGAGCTTGGAAAGCAGCCGGTCCGCCGCGGCGCGCGCCTCCGCCTCGGTGTCCCGCACAATCACGTGAGCGCGATAGCCGAAGCGCAGCGTCCGCCCATGCTTCGCGGCACGTTCCTTCATGTCGGCGATCAGCGCCTGCACGGTCTCTGCCTTGTCCGGCCACATCAGGAAGACCTCACAGCCCACCGCCGCCGCTTCCCGCGCATCCGGCGACAAGCCTCCGAAATAGAACGGAGGCGCCTTGCCGGAGAGCGTGCCGATTCGCGGCGGATCGAGCTTCAGCTTCCAGAACTCGCCGTCGAAGTCGAGCGGCTCGCCATTCAGCAGCGTCTTGAGGATCTGCATCGCCTCGACCGTGCGGCGATATCGCGGAGCCGACGCCAACGTTTCCCCCGGCATGTCGGAGGAGATGATGTTGATCGTCAGCCGTCCGCCGAGCATCCGGTCGATCGTCGCAATCTGCCGCGCCAGTTGCGGCGGCCAGGTCTCGCCGATGCGCACCGCCAGCAGAAGCTGCATGCGCCGCACCATGGGCGCAATCGCCGCCGCAAAGGCCGTTGTGTCGATGCCCAGCGCGTAGCCGGAGGGCAGCAGGAGGTTATCGAAGCCGCCCGTCTCGGCCTGCAGGGCGATGTTCCGGCAGTGCTCCCAGCTTGACTTGAGCTTCGGATCGGGGACGCCGAGAAACTCGTAGTCGTCGTCGCACAACGCGGCGAACCAGCTGACCTCGCACTCGCCCTGGCTCATGGCAGCTTTGCTCCCAGCGAAGCCTCGAGCACGCCGTACCACTCCTGCCGCGTCCATTGCGGCTTGTAGGCGTCGGGGATTTTCGCGATCCGCGCCGGGTCCTGCGTGCCGACGATCGGGATGGGCCGCGCCGGATGCGCCATGATCCAGCTGTACGCGGCCGCCGCGCGATCCACGCCGGACTGCTCGGCCTTGGTGTCGAGCAGCGCGGCGACCTTGCTGGTGCGCTCATCGGAAGATTTGCCGAGACGCCCTCCACCCAGCGGCGACCAGGCCAGCACCGCCATGCCATGCGTCATCGCCTGATCCATCACGCCGTCAAATAGCGGAGCCGTGGCCAGGGGCGAGAACTCCGGCTGATGGCTGACCAGCGGAACCGTCAGAAAGTGGGCCAGCGCCGCGGTCTGCGCAGCCGTGAAGTTCGATACGCCGAGCGTCGCAACCTTGCCTGCATCATGCGCCTTCTCTAACGCCCGCGCGACCTCCTGCGGATGCGCCAGCAGGTCGGGCCGGTGAATCTGCCAAAGCTCTACATGGTCCGTGCCCAGCCGCTTCAAGGACGCATCGATCGCCTCTTCGAGGTACGCTGCGCTCGAATCATACGGGACGCCCATGCGGATGCCGCCCTTGGTCGCAAGCACCATGCGCTCCCGCAGGCCCGGCGCTTCCGCGAAAACCTGGCCCAGCAAAGTCTCCGCCGAGCCGAAGGCCTCACCGTTATCGGGCCCGTAGATGTCGGCCGTATCGAACAGGGTCACGCCCGCGGCGAAGGCGGCTTCCACGCGCTCCCGCGCCGCGCGTACATCCTCGCCGGCGAAGCGCCACATGCCCCAGGCAATGGAACTGACAGACACGCCACTCTTACCCAGAGGACGCAAAGCTGGAATCGTCATAGATGACACCGGCACCTAGTATGCACGTAAGCAGCAGGCTTTGTCTCAGGGGAAGGCCCGATCGCTGACCCGCGGAGCCGTTTCCGCCAGCACGATCCGCGGCACAATAGCCTGCACCAACAGCAGCGCGAAGCAGTAGGACACGCCGCAGATCAGCAGCAGCGGCGCATAGCCATGGCCCTTGTCGAGCGACCAGCCCGCCAGCTCAATCATCCCCATTCCGGACAGATTGCCGGCAAAGGCTGCCATGCTTACCGCCGTGCCCACCACGCGCGCGGGGAACATATCGGCCGCCATGCCGAAGACGTTGGTTGAGAACCCCTGGTGCGCGAACAGCGCCAGTCCGAGCAGCGCCGCGGCTCCCACGATGCTGTGCGTAAACACAAGCAGAGGCACGGGCAGGATCAGCAGCGCGTATACCAGCATCGATGCCTTGCGGGCGCGGTCCGCGCTCATGCCGCGCTTGAGCAGCCGCGTCGGCAGCCAGCCGCCGGAGAGCGAGCCCAAGGCCGCCATCGTGTAGATGAAGGCCACCGGAACCCCAAGCGCTGCCTGGCTCATGCCGAAGCGGCGATGGAACAGGTCCGGCGAAAAGAAGAGGAGAAACCACCAGACCTCGTCCGAGAACGTTTTGGCCGCGACCAGCGCCCACTGCCGGCGGTCGCCAAGCATCGCCCGCCAGGGTACCCGCGTTCCCTCGGCTGCATCGCGTTGCGCTTCGTGGGGAGCAGGCACCAGCAGCCAGACGACCACCCACACCAGCCCCAGCCCGCCCGTGATCAGAAAGGCCGCCCGCCACCCCAGCGCCAACGCGAGCGGCGGGATGGCCAGCGGAGCCACGACCGCGCCCAGGTTGGCCGCCATGTTGCCGATGCCCAGCATCATGGATCGCTGTTCGGCAGGGAAGTAGGCGGCGGCCGTCTTCACCTGAGCCGGGGTGCCGATGGCCTCCGCCGCGCCCAGCACCACGCGTGCTCCAACAAATCCTGCGACGGTTGTGACCAGCGCATGCGCCATCCCCGCCACGCTCCACGTGCCCACGCCGATGGCAAAGCCTCGTCGGAGGCCGATGCGATCGATGAACCATCCCGCGCCCAAAAACGCCAATGCCGCGGAAAACTGAAATGCCGAAGCCATGTGACTGTAGTCGCGATTGCTCCACCCAAACTCCACTTGCAGGGTTGGCTTCAACAGTGCGATGATTTGCCGATCGACATAGTTGAGCATGATCGCCGCAAACGCAAGCGCGACGATGGCCCAGCGTCTCGAGTTGTTAGAGACTTCCGGCATGCGCACTCCGGCTTCGCTCTAAGAAGATACTCTCATTGCATATCTATTTGTCTTTTAAGTAGAACGGAATATTCAGCACCGAGATACGATCATTTCCTTGCATGAGTAGTTCCGTCTTGAGCAAGGTTGCGCGCTGAGTATGTAGAAAGTAGTAGTACCAGCGCTTTTCGACTAACTCAGGAATGATGGTGACTACCCGGCGATCTGGAAAATCCTCGGCTAACTTAGCCACATACTGGATAATTGGCTGGACGACAAAGCGAAAAGGCGAACTAAGCTCGATCAATTCCGGAACAGCTGTGTGTGCGTCCTGAACGGGGGCAACTACGTTCTCATGCCACTTGTCACAGAAATCGTCCTTCGTATCTTCCTGCCGAACGTGCACGACCTTGATCTCATCCGACAAGGTCATCGCAAAACTAAGCGCCTGCCGGCTGATGCGGCTCCAACGCGTGATTGTAATCACGATCAGCGGCTTTCTTGCCTGCGACATATCGATAGGAGTGTCGTTGTCAATTTCCCGGTTCACCCGCTCATAGTGCCGATGCACTTGGTACATAAGCAGGAGCAGCGCCGGAATCGCAATTAGGGTAATCCACGCGCCTTCGTCAAACTTCGCGATCACCACGATCATGACAGTCGTCCCCGTAGCACAGGCTCCGACTCCATTGATGAACATAAACTTGCGCGCATGTTTTCCGCCTTCGCGCCGCCAGTGCGCTACCATGCCGGCCTGCGACATGGTAAATGCCAGAAAAGCGCCGACGGCAAACAGAGGAATCAAGCGATCCGTAATTCCGCCAAACGCAATTAACAAAGATCCAGTAATGACCGCGAGCACCACGATGCCTTCGCTATAGACCAGGCGCCTGCCGCGATTGGAAAACGAGTTCGGCAGATATCCATCTTCGGCGATAAACCGGCAGACCCGCGGAAAGTCGGCGAAGGCAGTGTTGGCCGAGAAGATCAGGATCAGCAGGACGCTTGAGATCGCAACGTAATAGAACCAATCCCTGCCGGCGACCGCGCCAAGCAACATGGACAGAACGCTCTGGTAGTTTGTCGCCGTGGGATCGGTGGCCACGATGCCGTAGGCCTTCACCAGGTAGGCGATGCCGCCAAGCATTCCGGCCAGCGCCGCGATGATGATGGCCAGCGTCCGCCGCGCGAGCTTGACGCGGTCCTCGCGGAAAGATTGTACCCCGTTGCTGATCGCCTCAACCCCAGTGAGCGCGGTACATCCGCCGGCAAACGCCTTGATCAGGATCCATAGACTTACAGCCTCAATCGCTCTATGCGACACCGGCGGAGCTACGACTGCATGGGGGTGTCCGCCGCTGTGGACGGCCTTGAAGAGACCGATGCCGATCATTACAAACATCGAGACCAGGAACAGGTAGGTCGGCACCATGAAGAGAGCGCCGGTCTCGCGCACGCCGCGCAGGTTGACGACCGTGAGCAGGCCAAGAGCGCTGAGGCAAATAGTCAGCGTCCACGGATGGAGCGCGGGAAACGCGGAGGTCAGGGCGGCGACGCCGGCGGAGATACCTACAGCCGCGTCCAGGGTGTAGTCGATCAGCAGAGCCGACCCGGCGAGCAGCCCCGGAAACATGCCCAGGTTCTGGTGGGCCACGGTGTACGAGCCACCGCCCTTCGGGTAAGCCTCGATGGTCTGCCGGTAGGAGAAGTAGACGACCGCGAGCACGGCAATGATGATCAAACTGAGAGGGACCAGGTATGCGAGCCCGGCCACTCCCAGCGGAATCAGCAGCGTCAGCGCGGCTTCAGGTCCGTACGCGGCAGAGCCAAGTGCATCCAGGCCGAACACCGGCACACCTTTTGCGACGCCGATCTGCTCACTTTCCGCCTCGGAGGAAGCCAGCGGACGGCCAAACACAAAATCGACGATCGACAACGAATCACTCCTGCACCACATCTGCCTTGGCTTCGTGTGTCTCTGGATAGATGCAGAGTTGATCCATGGAGCTAGGGTGAGCCTCAATCTCCGTAGTTGTCGTGATCCCTCGCGAATCAGACGAGTGGATAGCTCGTCGTGACCACATAGTCCGTTTGGGGGATGGGAACCGAGCGAGCTTCTGGATAGACTCCGGGGACGATTGCTGCATGCACGCGATTGCAGCCTGAGGAGTATGACGAGCACGACCATCCCGCCACGTTGGGCCGCCCTGCTGGGTGCGCGGCTGTGGCTTCTCTTTGTCTGGATGGGTGTTGGGTCGGCCGTCGCTCAGACTTCGACGACGCAGGCCACCACCGTGCCCGTCCTGCTGCCGGGCGGGGTGGCCTACGATACGAGCGGCAACCTGTATCTGGCCGACACAGGCAAGCACGTGCTGCTGAAGGTGACCGCGGCTGGTGCGCTGACCACGGTCGCCGGGACGGGAACGCAGGGCTTTGACGGCGATCAGGGAGCTGCAACGGCGGCGCTGCTCGATTCACCGACCGGCGTGGCGCTCGATGGGAGCGGAAACATTTACTTTTCCGACTCGCACAATCACCGCATTCGCCGGATCGATGCAGTTTCGGGCGTCATCACCACCTTTGCCGGCACCGGGATTGCGGGGTCCAGCCCGGACGGCACAGCGGCGGCGGCCGCAGCGATCGATCTGCCCACGGCGCTGGCGCTGGACAGTGCGGGCGACCTCTTCTTCGCGGACGTTCGAGCGCATGTGATTCGAAGGATTGATCACGTTTCAGGACGGATGACGACGGTGGCCGGCAATGGGGTGCAGGGCTACTCGGGCGATGGCGGACCGGCGACGGCGGCGAGCCTCGACGCGCCGGAGGGCCTGGCCGTCGACTCCGCGGGCAATCTTTACCTGAGCGACACGCACAACCAGCGGGTGCGCCGGGTCAATGGCGCCACGGGCGTTATCACCACGGTGGCGGGCACGGGCCAGGCGGGATTTTCGGGTGACTTGGGCTTGGGCGCGTCGGCGCAGGTGCGGCTGCCGCGCGGGCTGGCGCTCGATTCCTCCGGCAACCTGTTGCTGGTGGACTCGCAGAACCATCGCATCCGGCGGCTGGACGCGGCGAGCGGCCAGGTGAGCACGATTGCCGGGGACGGGACGCAGGCGTATGCCGGGGATGGCGGGCTGGCTGTGGCGGCTTCTTTGAACTCGCCTCGGGCGGTCGCGGTCGATGCGGCGGGGCTGCCGACGCTGAGCGACAGCGGCAATGCGCGCATCCGGCAGGTGGATGCGGCAGCGGACATCCACACGTTTGCCGGGGTCGGGCCCACGATGGCTGGAGTCCTGACGCTGACGGGACCCTCAGTCACCGGATACGGCACCGGAGCAGCGACGGCGACTCTGGCCGCGAGTCCTGCGACAGGCGCGGTCACCTTTTTTGATGGAGGCACCCAGACGCTTGGCACGGCGGCGCTGAGTGCGAACGCGGCGACCTTTTCGCTCGCAGGATTGGTGGCCGGATTGCATCAACTCAGTGCCACGTATGCGGGAGACGCAGGTCACGGAGCGGCGCAGAGCGGCAAGGTTGCCCTGACGATTGCGCCCGCGGCGCTGACGGCGACCCCGAACCCGGTGAGCCTTGTCTACGGGCAGGCGATTCCGGCGCTGACGGGGACGCTGACCGGGGAGCTCGCGCGGGATGCGGCGGCAGGCTCTGTGACGCTGGCGTTGGCTACGACCGCGCACGCTCTCTCGCCGCCCGGATCGTACCCGATTACGGTGTCAATCAGCGGAGCGGCTGCGGCAAATTACACGATGACTGCGGCGGCGGCGGCGGTGACGATCGCCAAGGCGCCTTCCGTAGTGACGATGACGAGCGGGTTGGCGGTGCAGGTCGCCTCCTCGACGTCGGGGACAGCTACGGGGACAGTCGAGCTCGTGCAGGCAGGACGGGTGATGCAGACGCTGCCGCTCTCCTCGACCGGAAGCGCGGCGTTCGCCATGCCGAGCGCGACGGTGGCTGCCACCAGCGTGTCTGCAGCCGCGCCGACACTCACGGCGGTCTATAACGGCGATGGTAACTTTCTGGGCGCGAGTTCGGCGCCGGTGGCGATCGCCGTCAGCTCGGTGGCGGCTCCGGATTTTGCGCTCGCGGCGGCTGGGTCGACGGCAGTCACGGCGACTGCCGGGTCGGCCGCGGTGTTCTCTTTCACGGCGACGCCAGTGAATGGAGGGCTGTCGAGCCCGATCCAGCTGACCGTAGCCGGAACGCCCACGGGAGCCACGGCGTCCTTCAGCCCGGCCTATTTGCCTCCGGGAAGCGGAGCGCAGACGTTCACGCTGACTATCCAGACGCCCAAGGTAGCGGGGCTGCGATGGACGGATGGCTTGATCTACGCGTGCTTGCTGCCAGTCGCGTTGCTGGTTCGGCGACGCCGTGTGCTGCTGGCGATTGCGGTTACGGTGATCGCGGGTGTAGGCGTGGGGTGTGGAGACCGCGTAAACACGGGCTCGGCGCACGCTACCGCTGCTCAGACTTACAACCTGACGGTCACCGGCACGGGAACTTCGGCGTCGGGCGCGACAGTGCTGCACACGGTCGTCGTCACGATGACCGTCGAGTGACGGCCGCCTGCTCGCCCGGAACGTTTTGCCGTGAAACGAGGAAGACCAAGGCCAGTCCCAGCAGGAGAACACCGCCCTCCATGCGCTCCGACCGCGCATGAAGCTTGTCGAAGTGGACGTGGACGGGGTTCGACGCGTCGACAAACGTGATGTCGCCGCCCGCGAGACGCCGGTCGCTCTCCATGGCGGGAAGGATGTTCCAGTGGATGTACGCCGTGGCGAGGAGCATGATCGCCGCGAGCAGGAACTCCATTTCATATCTGCCGCGAATGCTTTGAGGCGCGCGGCTGAAGAGCAACGCCGTGGCCGCGAGAAAGACGACCCCGCAGCCGACCGCGACCAGGTCGAAGACGCGCAAGGCTGCGCCGACGACCAGGCCGGCCTCGCGGATGCTGGGCAGCGTGCGGAAGGCGGTGGGCGCAAGGATGAATGCGAAGAAGATGAGGCCGCCGACCCAGACGATCAGGGCAAGCAGCTGCAGCAGGCGAGCGACCGAGGTCATGTTCAGGCGGCCCCGGCGCGATCGAGGGTGCGCTTGAGGACGGTGTCGTATGCGGCTTTCAGATCGCTGTATTGGCCGTCGCTCAGCTTGCCGGTCATGCGATCGGTTTCAAGCGAAAACATTTCGTCGCGCAGGATCTGCAACGCTCCGTGCGGGCCGGCGGGGATGGGAGCATGGCCGGCTACAGCCCCGGTGCGCGCGGGGGCTGGGGTGCGAAGCATGAAGCCGGCACCGGCGGCGAAGGCCAAGGCCACGCCGGCGATGATCCACCATCGATACTTGGTCCAGGGATCGCGCTCGGCGTCCTTGTCGACCGGCGTGCCGAGTCCGCCGCCGGGGCGGGTGTCCGTGTTGGGATCGGCCTGGACGGAGGTTGGGTTGGTCGTTGGACCTCCTGTTCCCGGAGCGCCATTATCGCGCGGCAGCTGCCCCGAGCCGCCCACGGTAAAGTCAAGTGGCTGTGAGGGCTGCACGTTGCGGGCCACATAGGTTTGTGCGCCCGGCTCCTCGTCCACGGACGTGTAGGGCGTGGAGGCTCCGGGCTTGAAGCTCATGCTTTTGGGCAGGATGAGCACGAGATTGTCGATCGGCGTCGCGGGTCGCGGGTGGAAGGTGAAGGAGCCCTTGTAGTTGAGGTGGTACGTGACCTGAAACTCGGTCTGTCCGGGACGGATCGGAAAGAGGATGGTGTAGTGGTCGGGGTCGCCCATGGGTACAGGCGCGGCCTGAACGGCCATGCCTCCAGGGGCTTTTGAAGCCGCGCCCAGGACCGTGGCGCCCGCGGGCAGATAGAACTCGAACGGGTGCTCGCTCATCAGCGTTTTGGGCGGCGCGGACTCGTTCTTGATGAAGAAATGCTCGACCACCTTAAGGCCGTCGCCGCCGGACTCACTTTGCAGGCTCAGAACATCGGCCTCGGTGGTGACGCCCTGCACCTCAGCCGCGGCAGAGTATACGTCGATGTCCACCGACTGCGTGCCGGGCTGGATGGGCTTGAAGTAGTTTGCTTTCTCGTGGGTGACGCGCAAGAGGTGCAGGCCGTCCGCGGGGACCGCGATGGTGAAGCGGCCACGGCTGTCCGTCTTGGTGCGGGCAAGCTCCTGCATGCCCTGCGCCAGTTGCAGCAGGACCACGTCGTCGTTGCCCGAGGGCTTGTTCGTCGTGCGGTTCGTGACGATACCCGAGACGGACTGGGCGTCGAGAGCGCCGCCGAGCACCATGCAGAAAAGAAAGAGAAGGCAGCCGGAGAGGGCGCGTCGAAGAATCACAGCTTAAGTCTAAACGACCTGGTGGATTGAGGAGTGGTCCTGCCTTCGCGGAAGCAAGGAGAGCCTTGGTGAGGTGAAGCGGTTGTGTCTTCAATGACATTCCTCCGCACAGGACGCATCGAGATTGGCACGGTGTCCACCTTCAGCGTATGAAATTGCACTCTGGACCTTCGCGGCTTCACCCCCGTCTGAGTCTCTATGCAGCAAAGATTCCTGCCTTTATTACTCGTCCTGGTTCTCACCCTCTCCGCGCCCGCCCAGACTCCCGCTCACAAGCCGCTTCTGGTTGGCTACTTCGGCCAGTGGGGTCTTTATAGCGATCCTCAGTACACGTTGAAGGATCTCGCCGCCAATCATAAAGCGGCCCTGCTGGACCAGCTTAACTACGCCCAGGCCTTCGTCACCGGAGGCCACTGCTCGATCGCCGATCCGAACGCCGACCTCAACCACGTCTTTTCCGCGGCAGATTCCGTAAACGGCAAGGCGGACGATCCCGCGTCTCCCTTCCACGGCCACTTGCACCAGCTCGCGGAGCTGAAGAGCGCCTATCCGCGCCTGAAGGTTCTCATCTCGCTTGAAGGCCGTGCCTCCGACTTCGCCTTCGACGCCCGGCCGGAAAACCGCCGGGTCTTTATCGCTTCGTGCGTGGACCTCTTCCTGAAAGGAAACCTCGCCCCGAACGTCAGCGCACCGGGCCTGTTCGACGGCATCGATGTGGATTGGGAGTACCCGCAGGGTCCCGACGCCATCAACTTCCTCGGCCTGCTGAGCGATCTGCGCCGCGAGATGGACCTTGTCCATCCTGGCCTGAAACTCTCGGTCGCAGTCGGGCCGAGCCCCCGTATGTATGACGGGATCGATTTCAGCGCAGTTTCCGCTAACGTCGACGAAATCGGCCTGATGACCTACGACTTTGCCGGTCCCTGGATGCAGACGACCGGCTTTATCGCTCCGCTGTACAGGGTTTTGCCCCTGGAGCAGACAGCTTCTGCTCCCGCGCGCACGCCCGCACCTACCGGCTCCAATCCCACCGCAAGCACTACCCCGGCTGCTGAGGCGGCTGCTCCCGCGGGCAGTCTTCCGGCAAGCGCCCCGGCGCCGAGCCCACCGCCGAGCGGCGGTATCTCCGGCTCGGTGCAGGCGTTTCTCGCGGCAGGAGTTCCGCCCGCGAAGCTCCTGGTGGGAGTGCCCTTCTACGGCTACGGCTGGACCCAGGTTCCCGAGGTGGCCGACGGCGTCTTCCAGGAAGGCACGCCCGTGCGCGGCGACCGGCCCTACAGTTACATTCAGTCGCTTGTCGCCGGTTCGAAGCTCTACCGCGACTCCCGGTCGCAAACGCCCTGGTTGTTTGATGGAGACTCCTTCTGGACCTTCGACGACCCGATCAGCATTGAGGCCAAGGCGGCCTACGCCCTTGACCACAAACTTGGCGGCCTGATGATCTGGGAGCTCTCCGAAGACACGTTGCAGGGCACCCTGCTGACCGCGGCCCACCAGAGCCTGAATCCGCCACTCGTTGACAGAATCCCAATGGCGCTCATAGTCTACCCAGAATAGACATTCCATCTACTCAAGTTCCAAGGAATCCGAGGGATCTATGCTTTCAGCGCTTATCACGGGTGGCAACAAGGGAATTGGTAAAGCTACAGCACGCGCGCTGGCTCAGATGGGCTTTCACGTTTGGATAGGCGCGCGAGACACAACGCGAGGGCAGCAGGCCGCGGCTGAACTGCAAGACGCCGGCGAGGTCTCCTTTGTCGAGCTGGATGTGACGGATCGAAACTCGATTGCAGCCGCAGTCAAAAGGATCACAGAGGAAAGAGATACGCTCGATGTTCTGATAAACAACGCAGGAATCAGCAACGAGGTGACGGCTACCTTCGGCGTGACGATCAAGCCCAGTGAACTACCGGAAGAGAAGCTGCGCCAGCTTTACGACGTAAATTTCTTCGGCCCGGTGGCGATGACTCAGGCTTTCCTGCCGCTGCTCCGCCGATCGCCTGCCGGTCGGATCGTTAATGTATCGAGCAATCTGGGATCTTTTGCGCTCAGCACGGACGAGAAGTCCCCAGTGCGCTCTATCAATACGCTTGGATATCGAAGTTCGAAAGCGGCGCTCAACATGGCGACCGTTCAGCTCGCGTATGAGCTTCGAGACACGCCGATCAAGATCAACGCGGCGAATCCTGGCCTGGTCGCAACGGATCTGACGGGTCAAGGCAACGGAGCGAAGTTTGCAGGCCGGCCGGGCTTTGGGACTCCAGATGAGGGAGCCCGCATCATTGTCAAGCTGGCGACCCTACCCGAGGACGGACCTTCAGGTGGCTTTTTTGACTTCTCTCTAGGCACGCTGCCCTGGTAGGGTCGCGTCGAGGATGCAGGGAAGAGGAATCGAAGCTATGCGCCTCTCAGTCTCAGAGAGTACAGTAACTCTTCTGAACAGAGGGAGTGTATCGGGAGTAGATATGGTTGAAGCCAAAAAGTACGACGTGATGATTCTGGGCTATGGACCGGTCGGCCAGGTGCTCGCTTTGATGCTTGGACGGCAAGGCCGGTCTGTCGCGGTCTGCGATCGCTGGCCTGAGCGCTACCCTCTACCGCGTGCCGTCTGCATCGATCATGAGATTTACAGGGTACTCACCGCCAACGGCATGGGCTCGGTGCTTCCCTCCATCAGCCACCAGGGGCCAAAATATCAGTGGTTCAACGCGGCATGGGAGGAGCTCCTCGTCATTGATTGGTCCGCGGAGTCGATCTCCGGTGGCACAGAGGTGAACTTCGTCCATCAGCCGACGCTGGAGTCGGCTATCAGCAAGGCCGTTTCGATATTACCGAACGTGGACTCGTTCCTGGGGTGGGAGGCCGTGAGCATCACGCAGGATGAGCATCAGTGTCACCTTGAGCTTCGCGACCAGACGGGCCAAGCAAAGCAGCTCTCCGCCGGCTATGTTGTGGGTTGTGATGGTGCCAATTCGGTAACCCGCAAGCAGATTGGAGGCGTTCAGGAAGATCGCGGCTTTGAAGCGGACTGGCTCGTCATCGACGTTTTGCTCCGCAACGACACGACCATCGAGCAACTCAAGATTCCCGCGGCTGGCCAGTACTGCAATCCAACCAGGCCGACGACCATCGTGCCGGCGGGCGTGCGCGACGGGAAGAAGTTTCGGCGGTGGGAGTTTATGCGGCTTCCCGGCGAGTCCATTGAAGACATGGAATCAGAGGCGAAGGTTTGGGAGTTGCTGAAGCCCTGGGCTGGACCGGACGCCCTCGAACTCGTGCGTTCCAAGGTGTACACCTTTCGGTCGCTGCTTGCTGAAACGTGGCGAGAGGGACGTCTTCTCCTCGCCGGCGACGCCGCGCATGTGATGCCGCCCTTTATGGGCCAAGGGATGTGTTCAGGTATTCGGGACGCGTGGAACCTTGCCTGGAAGCTAAGCCTCATTCTGGATGGCAAGTCAAGCGACCGGCTGCTGGAAACTTACCAAGCCGAGCGAATGCCTCACGTAAGCCAGATCATTGATCTTTCCATCTATCTCGGAAAGATGATCTGTACCTCAGATCCGCTGGAGGCTGAACAGCGAGATTTAGCCTTCAAGAATAAAACTGCGCCTCCGCCTCCTGCGTTCCCGCATCTCACCAGCGGAATCTTAAGGCGAACCGTCCACGGCCAGGTTCAGCAAGGTGCGGGCCTTCTATCGCCCCATGTCTCCGTCGAGGATGAGAGTACAAACGGGCGACTGGATGAAGTGGTTGGCTTGGGCTTCCTGCTGATCACGACGCATACAGATCCGCTCGCGTGGTTTGATGCGACGACGCGAACTACTCTTGAAGAGATCGGGATGCGCTTTGTTTCGCTTGCCAGCCATCCAGGCAAGGGCTGCATCCGCGACCTCGATTCTCGGATGCAGCCATTCCTGGAAGAGCATGGTTGGGACACTATGATCGTCCGGCCGGACTTCTACGTGTACGGTGGCGCCCTTGGCTCCGCCGACCAAAAGGATCTGGTGAGTGATCTGCTCTCAGACCTCGCCGGGGCGGGAGTCTCCCTGCCTGTGGGAGGCTCGTTGCAGCCCGTGGCCAGTTAGATCTGGCTGATATCTCGTACGCCTCGGCCATTTGGGCTAATTGTGCAGGTGTAAAGCGAAAAAATCTGTTGCCCTCTTCACAGCAATCTTCGTCTCCGGCGCCTGTGGGATCAGGCTGAGCCAGACATGCGGCATCCCTTCGTAGACATCGAGCACCGCCTCGTGGCCTCCGCTTCGGATTGCCTGGTACTCCCGTACGGAGCTGCTCAGCAGATGCTCTCGGGTGCCTACCTGGAGCAGTGTGGGGGG
Source organism: uncultured Acidobacteriaceae bacterium (assembly GCA_964235575.1). GTDB lineage: Bacteria > Acidobacteriota > Terriglobia > Terriglobales > Acidobacteriaceae > Edaphobacter. Next base: position 19,243 of record CAXSDM010000032.1, read on the forward strand.
GAAGGCCTGCGTGTAATCTCCGTAGACTGGGGAGACGTAGGGATTTTTCTGGTCGGCAACTGGTGCGTACGCTTCCGCGCTCCAGGAAGTTGTCTCGGTAGACAGGATAGGGTCTGCCGCCGCCAGCGTTGTATACGTGTCGCCGGCACCCGACTGGTCCGTGCCCGCGGAGATGAGATAGAGCGCACCCGGCAGTGGCAGGTGCTGGTCGCGCATCTTGAGTACGGACCCAGCCGCAAGACCGCCGCCCGCTGAGTCGCCCATGATCCCGATGCTTCCCGGCTTCACGCCCGAGGCAAGAACAGCCTTCCAGACTGCTACTACCTGATCGGTGACTACGTGCCAGTCCGCACGCGGCGCGAGGGTATAGTCAATCGAAATTACCTCATGACCGCTTGCTGTGCTCATCAGCGCTGGAATCGAAAGACTGCTCGCGGCAGAAAGAAAGGTGTAGGCCCCTCCGTGCAGGTACAGAAGGATCGGTCCGCCTGGTTTGTCGTTGGCGGGACGCACGCGCAAGACCGGTACGCCGCCCAGGCGATCTTCGGTTCGCGTGACGTGAAGGGCATCCGCGGTAGCGGTCGAAATCGGCGTGGCTATGGCCGCAAGCTGGGCGTTGGCCCGGTCCCAATCTTCCTGGGTCTTTGGGCGCTCCCGCTTCGGCGCATGGGCGAGCCTGGCATAGAGCTTGGTCAACTGTGCCGCCGCCTCCGGAGAGACCGTCGCGGGAACACTGAAGCGGTCGACACCGGTTGTCTGTGTCTGCGTGACTCCTTTTGACGGAAGTATCGTCGCGAAAACTACAAAAATTGTTGCGACGAGTACGCGTCTGGCATTGCTCATGGACCGCCTCCATTGTGAGACTAGACACAATGCACAT